>JBDZVF010000001.1:0-43940 GCA_040255575.1 Pseudomonadota bacterium
CCGGGCCGCAGTACAGTCCCGGCAAGCGCACCGACTTCTGGGCCCAGCTCATCACGTTCACCGAGCTCGCTTCGCTCATCGTCGCCGTGCAGATCATCGTGACGGCGTTCAAGCTGCGCGCGCCCGGCATGTCGCTGCGGCGGATTCCGCTGCTCGTCTGGTCGCAGGTGGTGACCTCGTTCATGGTCATCTTCGCGATGCCGGCGGTGATGCTCGCCAGCTCCTTCCTCATCTCGGATCGGCTCGTCAGCACGCAGTTCTACAACCCCGCGGAAGGTGGGGATGCGCTCCTCTGGCAGCACCTGTTCTGGTTCTTCGGGCATCCCGAGGTCTACATCATCTTCATTCCGGCGCTCGGTTTCATTTCCGAGATCGTCTCGACGTTCACCGCGCGCCCGGCGTTCGGCTACCTCGCCCTCGTGCTGTCGCTCGTGATGACGGGCTTCTTCGCGTTCGGGCTCTGGGTGCATCACATGTTCGTCACCGGGCTGCCGCCGACCGGCATGAGCTTCTTCACGGCGGCGAGTCTCGTCATCAGCATCCCGACGGGCGTGCAGATCTTCTGCTGGATTGCGACGTTCGCTACCGGCGGCACCGTGAGATTCACCACGGCGCTCATGTTCGTCGTCGGGTTCTTCTTCATTTTCATCATCGGCGGGCTCACCGGCGTCATGCTCGCCTCGGTGTCGCTCGACTCCCAGGTGCACGACAGCTTCTTTGTCGTCGCGCATTTCCACTATGTGCTGATCGGCGGCGCCGTGTTTCCGCTCTTCGGCGCGTTCTATTACTGGTTCCCCAAGATGACGGGCAGGATGCTGTCCGAACGGGCCGGCAAGTGGAATTTCTGGCTCTTCTTCATCGGCTTCAACGTCACGTTCTTTCCGATGCACATCCTGGGGCTTCACGGCATGCCGCGCCGGGTCTACACCTACGCGGCCGAGACGGGCTGGACACCCCTGAACCTGCTGGCCACCGTGGGTGCCGTCATCATCGCGATCAGCGTGGTGGTCTTCGTGCTGAACGTGATCACGAGCCTTCGGCGCGGCAAGCCCGCGGGCGCCAACCCCTGGGGCGGAACCACGCTCGAATGGGCGACGCCATCTCCGCCGCCGTCCTATGGCTTCGCGGACATCATCTACGTCGGCAGCCGTCAGCCGCTCAAGACAACGCCGCTCGCCTACGTCACCGGTCTGCCCACGCGCATGCGCGCCTCGCTTGTCACGACGCTGCCGGACGCGCGGCCTGATCACATCACGAAGGAACCGGATCCTTCCATCTGGCCGCTCTTCAGCGCGCTTGCCGTGACCGTGCTCTTCATTGGCTCCATCTTCACGCCGTGGGCGCTCGTCTGGGGCGCGGTGCCCGTCACCATCGGGCTCATCGGCTGGTTCTGGCCCACGGAGAAGGAAGCGCGGGTGATGCGGGAGACGGAAGTAAAGCCGGACGAAGGGCAGCTGCCACGCCTCGTGGAGCTCGAGCCGTGAAGGGCTCGATCCGCGTTCTCGACGTATCCGGGCTGCCAACCTATGCGTATGGCCACCGCAGCCTCATGTGGTGGGGCACGTTCGGCATGATCGTCATCGAGTCGACAGTGTTCGTGCTGGCTGTCGGCACATACTTCTACCTGCGCGGGCTCGCCATCACCTGGCCGCCCCACGGGGTGCCACCTGTTCTGACCTACGGCACGCTGAACACCGCCATCCTGCTGGTGAGTGCGATTCCGAACCATTGGACCAAGCATCAGGCGGACAAGGAGAACCTGCGGGGCACGCGCATTGGTCTCGTGATCTGCCTCCTGTTCGGTACAGCGTTCATCGTGGTGCGCGGCTTCGAGTTTGGTGCCCTCCAGACGAGCTGGAATACGAGCGCCTATGGATCGATCGTGTGGGCCCTGCTTCTGCTGCACACCGTGCACCTCGTCACCGATTTCATCGACTCCGTGGTGCTGACGGTGCTCATGTTCACGGGGCCGCTTTCCGGGCGTCGATTCGTCGATGTGAGCGAGAACTCGGTCTATTGGTGGTTCGTCGTCGTGTCGTGGCTCTTCATTTACGCCACGATTTACCTTGCTCCACGGTTGCCGCCGTGAAAGCTCTGGCGCTTCACGCAGGTGTGCTCGCGCTCATGACGAGCGGCCTGGCGGCCGCCCACGCGCCTGTGTCAGGCCAGGCGGCGGAGAGTTGGACGGCGTTCCTTCCGGTCGTTGTACCGGTGCTGCTGAGCGCGGCGCTCTACTTGCGCGGGTACTTGCAGCAGCGTCGATCGCCGCGCGCATGGGCTTTCTTCGCCGGCCTCGCAGTGCTGACTGCTTCGCTTCTTCCGCCGCTCGACAGGTGGAGCGGGACCTCGTTTGCGTTTCACATGACGCAACATGAATTGCTGATGCTCATCGCCGCGCCGTTGATGGTGCTTGGACGACCGCTACCGTATTTTTTCTGCGGCCTGCCCAGGGCCTGGCGTCCCGGCATCGCACGCGTGATCCGTCATCGCGGGGTGCGCGGGCCGTGGTCCGTGCTGCTGAACCCGGCATTCGCCTGGGCGCTTCACGCGGTCGTCCTGTGGGTCTGGCACGCGCCCACGTTCTTCAACGCGGCGCTGCTCAACCGCGGCGTTCACGATCTGCAGCATCTGAGCTTTCTGGTGTCGGCGCTCGTGTTCTGGTCGGCGCTCTTCGAGGAACGCGTTCGGGAGCGGCAGGGCGCGGGCGTTCTGTACCTCTTCACCACGACTGTGCATACCGGCGTGCTGGGTGCGTTGCTGACCTTCGCGAGCCATCCGTGGTACAGCGCTTACCTTTCCACTACGCCGGAGTGGGGGCTTGCGCCGCTGGAAGATCAGCAGATCGGCGGGCTGATCATGTGGGTACCGGCTTCTGTCGTGTATGTCGGGGTCGGCCTCTACCTGCTGGCTCGCTGGATCGAGTCCAGCGATGCAGCTCCGCTACAGCATCCGGAGCGCTGAGGAGTTGCATCGCCTCACGGTAGCCATGCAACGTTCCGACGTCCACATACGCGCTGCCTGCGCGAACACCGACAGCCTCTCCGCCCTGAGAGATCCATGCGTTGACGAGAGTGCCGAAGTACTCGTCGCGCCCGCCGCGGGCGATCCATAGGCCGTGCAGCTCGTGGAAGACGGGTCCGGGCATGCGGAAAGCGCCCCAGATCCAGTCGGAGCGCGGCTGTTTCGATTTCACGTCGATACCCGTCACGCGCCCGCCGGCCTCCATCGACACACTGTCGAAGAGCTCGGGATGCGCGACGGGGAACAACAGCAACGCGAGCCGATCCGCCGGCAGCTCGAGCAGCGCCCGTTCGGGAAACCAGATGGTGTCGGGCAACCCGACCGCCACCGGCTCATGGGGCCCGATCAGGGGGCTCGCGCGGAAGATGGCATCACAGAGCCCCGCCGCCTGGGTCTGTACGACGAAGGCGATATCCGCGCTCCCGACGCGGCTGCCGTAGTACTGCACGATGTCCAGCTTGCCTGGCCCGATGACGAAGCAGATCTTGCGGACGCCGGCCAGGATGAAGCGCTCGACGAGGTACTCGCTCACCGCCTTGGGCCGCTCGGTCGTCCCGTCGTTGCGGCTGCCCACGGGCAGGAGCTCCTTCGAAAAGGCGAGAGGCTGAATGCGCGTGCCGTTTCCGGCAGCCGGGATGATGCCCCACATCTCAGGCGTGCTCCGCTTCCAGAAGTTGCAGCAGCTCGTGCGCCCGGTGTGCCGATGTGTGCTCATCGAGCACGCGCGCGCGGGCACGCTCGGCGATGCGGCGAAGCTCATCCGGTGTGCAATCTAGCGCGTCGAGCGCTTCCTGCGTCGTGGTGGCTGTGAGTATTTCCTCGCCGGGAGTGAAGAAGTCCTTGAGGCCATCCCAACGATCACTGAGAAGAGGCGTGCCGCAGCTCGCGGCTTCGAACAGCCGGCCGGAGGGGCAGTGACCCATCGCAGCCATATCGGCGCGAGTCACGTTGAGCGTGAGGCGTGAAGAACAGAAGAATGCGGGATGCGCGGAGGGCGGCACGTGCTGCACGAAATACAAGTTGCGCGTCCAGGGGAAGCCTTGCGGGTAACCCGAGCCGCCCAGCATGAAACGCAGATGCGGGCGGAGGCGTGCGCTTTCCAGGAAAAGGTGTTGAAGCGCCTGCTGCCGGTCGGCTGCATACGTGCCCAGATACGAAAGGTCGGATCGATAGGTTTCCCTCGCCGGCACCGGGCAGTGCGCTTCCGGATCCACGTGACCGTACAAGGGCGCAACGCGCCGCGCACCCAGCTTCTCGGCAAGGGCTCGCAGGGCCTGGCCGCCGGCGAAGCTCAGCACGAGATCGAAGTCGGCCAGACCCTGGGGCGGCAAATAGTCCACGGGCAGCCCACAGGCGAGTCGCCCGAGCGTGACCGGTGTGTCGAGGTCATAAAAGACGCTGCGCACCCCGCGGCTTTCTTCGAGGATCATTCGGCAGGCTGCGACCGCGTCTGAACAGTAGGACGTCACGATCGCGACATCCGCGTTCGAAAGCTCAGCACGTGCGCGCGCCTCAATCGCAGCCCAGTCTGGGTACAACACGAGCTCCACGTCATCCATGTGCTGCAGATCACGGTGTTGCGCATACCACGGCACGTCGCGCTCGAAGAACGCGATGTGGTGTCGCTTGCGTGCGAGCGCCCGGGTGAGACCTCGCCACAACGTGGCGTGGCCATTACCCCACGACGAGCTCAGGGTCAGGCCGAAGATGACGAATCGCATGATGGCGCGCTCACAAGGGTAAGTACGAAGCAAGGCATGCGCCCGTGATCGCCGTCGCGCGATGGCGCATGTCTTGCTGGCGATGAGGTACGATGCACTCGCCGGCAACAATCAGCTCACGCGCGGTTCGCGCTTACGATATACGCGGCGTGGTGGGTCGCGATTTCGATACGCGGGATGCACGCAATCTCGGCCTGGCATACGCGGCCGTGGCAACGGCCCGCGGCGCGCGCCGAATAGGTGTGGGGCTCGATGGGCGGCACACCTCGCCACAACTCGAGCACGCGCTCGTTGGTGGCCTCGTCGAAGGTGGCCTCTCCGTGTTCCGAACGGGCCTCGGCCCCACGCCGCAGCTCTACTTCGCGCTGAACGAGTGGCGGCTCGATGGCGGCATCATGGTCACGGGCTCGCACAATCCGCCGGACCAGAACGGATTCAAGATCGTGCTCGGGCGGGACCCGGTCTATGGCACGGCGCTGCAGAAGCTCGTGGCGACTCGCCCCACGGCCGCTCGCGGCGGCGACGTGCGGGAGCTCGAGCCCTCGCTCAGTTACACCGCACGCCTCGCGGAGCTCGCCGCGGAGTTGAAATCCTTTCATGTCGTGTGGGACAGCGGCAACGGTGCTGTCGGCGCGGTGATAGACCGGCTGACGCAGCAGTTGCCGGGGAAGCACGTGCTGCTGAACGCAGCGGTCGATGGCTCGTTTCCGGTCCATCATCCCGATCCCTCAGTGGCTTCTAACCTGGAGCAACTGCGCGACGCCGTCCTCACACAGGGTGCGGACCTTGGCATTGCATTCGATGGCGATGGCGATCGCATCGGCGTGATCGATCACGCGGGCCGCGTGATCTGGCCGGATCAACTGGTGCTCCTGCTCGCAGAAGATCTACTGATCTGCCGCCCCGGAGCCGCCGTAGTCGCTGACGTGAAATCCAGCCAGGTGCTATTCGATGGGGTGCGGGCTCGCGGCGGACGCGCGGTGATGGCCCCGTCAGGCTATGTGCTGATCCGCGCCGCGATGATGCGCGAGCGGGCGCTGCTCGCTGGCGAGATGAGCGGCCACATCATCTGCGGTGACAGTTGGTGCCAGGTGGACGATGCACTCTACGTCGCGTTGCGAATCCTGGCGGCGTTGTCACGCCGCGAGGGCCGTCTCGCGGATTTTCGCGACTCGCTTCCTGCAGCCAGTTCGACGCCGGAGATTCGTCTGCATTGTCCGGAGCCCATGAAGACACGAGTTCTCGACGATGTGACCGAGCGACTTGCCCGGTCCGGCGCGGAGATAGATCGCACGGACGGCCTGCGCGTGAAGGCGGGCGAAGGCTGGTGGTTGCTGCGCGCGTCCGGCACGGAGTCGAAGCTGGCCTTGCGTTGTGAGTCCGCGGATGCGCGACGTCTGTGCGCTTTGTGTGAAGAGGTCGCGGAGCACCTTCGGCGAAATGGTCTCGACGCTTCCGCGCTCGACGCGCACTGCTCGGCGGTGCGCGCGGGGGCCGTCTGAGCTGTTTATACGTACAGGCCCTCGCTGTACACCTTATATATGGAGCCAACCATGTCGACAGATGCATCGGAGTTTGAAGGTCAGGGCAGGCGCGGCACCTCGTCCGCGGCGGACGTGCTCGAAGGCGGAACCGATGACGCGCGGGCCCCGGAAGGAATCCTGGAGCGGTATTCATCCCGATACACCTCCAGGGGCGGCACGATGGATCTGCCGCGCACCCTCGGTTACGTGAGCGTCGGCCTGGGGCTTGCCGGCGTGCTTGCGCCACGCGCGATGAGTCGCCTGATCGGCATGCCGGGCAACGATGGCCTGCTGCGCTTCATTGGCGTGCGCGAGCTGGCAAGCGGCGCGGGCCTCCTGACACAGCGGAAGGCGACGCCGTGGCTCTGGTCGCGGGTAGCCGGTGACGCGATGGATCTCGCGGTGCTCGGCACGGGGCTGCGGCCCTCCAACCCTTACCGCGGTCGCGCGGCCGGCGCGATGCTCACCGTTGCGGCGATCACCGCGCTCGATGTGGTGGCGAGCATGCGCGACAGCTCGCAATCGAGCGAAGTGTTCCGCGTGGTCCGCAAGCGGCAGGACAAGCTGATTGAGCACACCGTGAGCGTGAACCGATCGCCGCAGGACTGTTATGCGTTCTGGCGCGACGTATCGAACCTTTCCAGGTTCAGCCCGATGCTGGAAAAGGTGACCGCGATCGACGAGAAGCGCTCGCACTGGGTCCTGCGCGGCCCGGGCGGCAAGAAGATCGAGTGGGATTCGGAAATCACCGCGGATGAGCCGGGCGAGCGGATCGCGTGGCGCTCGATCTCCGGCGACGTGAAACATGCAGGCAGCGTGCGCTTCCAGCCCGCGCCCGGCGGCCGCGGCACGTTCGTGAGCGCGATGATGCATTTCCAGCCGCCCGGCGGGCACATGGCGACGGCCGTCTCGAAAATGCTCGGCAAGGATCCGAACCATCAGGTGCGCGAGGATCTGCGCCGCTTCAAGAGCCTGCTCGAAACCGGCGAGGTGCCGAGCACCCGCGGCCAGCCCTCCGGGCGCCGCGGCTTCATCGGGCGCATGACGCGCGACGGTCGTGAATCGAGAGAAGGGGCCCTGTCATGAGAGCAAACTGCTGGAACGGCGTCAGGGATCTGCGCGTGGAGAACGTGCCGGATCCGAAGATCATCAATCCGCGCGATGCGATCATCCGCGTCACCTCCACCGCCATCTGCGGCTCGGACCTGCACCTCTACGACGGCTTCATCCCGACGATGCTGGCTGGAGACATTCTCGGCCATGAGTTCATGGGCGAGGTGATCGAAGTCGGGCCGGGTGTGACGAACCTGAAGGCCGGCGATCGGGTGGTGAACCCATTCCCGATCGCCTGCGGCAACTGCTTCTTCTGCCAGGGCGAGGAGTTCTCCCTTTGCGAGAACTCCAATCCGAATGCCTGGATCGCGGAGAAGCTGTGGGGCCACTCACCTGCCGGGTTGTTCGGTTATTCGCACATGCTGGGTGGCTACGCTGGCGGGCAGGCGGAGTATGTGCGCATCCCGTTCGCGGACGTCGGGCCCATCAAGGTTCCGGAGCACCTGGACGACGACAAGGTGCTGTTCCTTTCCGACGTCTTTCCGACCGGGTACATGGCGGCCGAGAACTGCAACATCCGCCCGGGCGACACCGTTGCGGTGTGGGGCTGCGGGCCCGTGGGCCTCTTCGCCATCGCAAGCGCCTTCATTCTCGGGGCGGAGCGCGTGATCGCGATCGATCGCGTGCCGGAACGGCTGCGGCTCGCGCGCGAGCACTGCAAGGCGGAGACGCTCGATTACGAGCAGGTGAACGTGCTGGAGGCGCTGCGCGAAATGACGGGCGGCCGCGGGCCGGACAGCTGCATCGATGCCGTCGGGCTCGAAGCGCATGGCCACGGCTTCTTCGCGACGTACGACAAGGTGAAGACGGCCACGTTCATGGGCACGGATCGGCCCACCGCCTTGCGCGAAGCGATTCTGGCGTGCCGTAACGGGGGTACGCTATCCGTGCCGGGCGTGTACGGCGGCTTCCTCGACAAGGTGCCGTTCGGCGCGATCGTCAACAAGGCGCTCACGGTGAAGACGGGCCAGACCCACGTGCAGCGTTACATGCGCCCGCTGCTGGAGCTGATCGAGCAGGGTCGCATCGACCCGAGCTTCATCATCTCGCACCATCTGCCGCTGGAAGATGCGCCGCGGGGCTTCCAGATCTTCCGCGACAAGCAGGAGGACTGCACCAAGATCGTCCTGAAGCCCGGCATGCAGCGACAGACGGGGACGGGGCAGGGGCAGCCTAAGGAGCCACCGGTTCTGCACTGAGCTCCCTCACCAGATCGGGCAGCTCGACCGGCTTCACCAGATGCGAGTCGAAGCCGGCCGCGCGGGCCCGCTGGATATCCTCCGCCTGGCCGTAACCGGTGAGCGCGACGAGGCGCGCCTTGTTGCCGAGCTCGCGCAACCGGCGCGCGACCTCGTAGCCATTCATGATCGGCAGGCCGATGTCGAGCAGGATCACGTCCGGATCGAACTCGCCCACGCGCTCGAGGGCGATCGACGGATCGTAGACGGACTCGGCGTCGTGCCCGTCGAGCTTCAGGAGCATCGCCAGCGAATCCGCGGCGTCGGCGTTGTCATCGACGATGAGCACCCGGCGCGAGGCTGCGCGAGGCGCAGCGGCGGTGGCGGGAGCGGCAACCGCCTCGGGTTGCCGCGGCAGGCGAATTTCCACGCAGGTTCCTTTCCCGATGCCCTCACTGCTCGCGGTGACCGTCCCGCCGTGCATCTCCACGAGTTGCTTCACGACGGACAAGCCGATTCCCAGTCCACCTTGTGTGCGGTCGAGCGAGCGATCGCCCTGCACGAAGAGATCGAAAATGTGAGGCAGGAGGGATGGGGAGAGGCCAACGCCCGTATCGAGCACGGAAATTACAGCGAATCCGTCGTCTTCCCGCAGCTTCACTTCGATCGCGCCGCCGGGCTCGGTGTATTTGGCGGCGTTCGTGAGCACGTTGGCGACGCATTGAACGAGCCGCGCGCTGTCGCCGTTCACGTGCAGCGCTTCCGACCCATAATCCACGCGAACCGCGTGATGCTTCTCTTCCATGAGCGGCTCGACGCTCTCGATGGCGATCGCGACGATTTCCGCCAGGTTCGTCGAGTGAAGTTGCAGCTCGACGAGCCCGCGTGTGATACGCGATACGTCGAGCAGATCGTCGACGAGCCGGGTGAGGTGGCGGCTCTGCCGCTTCAGGATCTGCGAGAGGGCGCGGGTCTTGCGGTCCGGAGTGCGCGCCAGAAGTTCGCTGGAATTGCGAATGGGCGCGAGCGGGCCGCGCAGCTCGTGCGCCAGCATCGCAAGGAACTCGTCTTTGCGGCGATCCGCGGCGAGCAACCTTTCTTCCGCCCGACGCAGCGCTTCGAGTTGCTCGCGGGTCTGGTATTGGCGCAAGCGGCTGCGAATGGCGGTCTGCACGGCGCTGACGAGCGCGCGCGCCGAGGCGGGGCGATCGAGCAGGGTGACGTTCGTCAGCGAGCGAATCACGTTCGGGACGGCTGTGGTGGTGCTCGCGTGGCAGAGCATGACGACGGGCAGGTCTGACCAGGCGGCTTGCCGCTCGAGCTCGGCGAGCACCCGGTCGAAGCCGGGGGCGCTGAGCGCCGCGTCCGTCATCACCAGCGCGCCGGCACCCGCGGCAATCTCGCGCGCGATCTCGCTCGGCGTGCAACACACGAGACAGGAAAGACCGTGCCGCGTGAAGAGGTCGTGGGTGACTTCGCCATCCCGTCTGCTGGGCGGAAGGATGAGGACGCGGTGCTCGTCCACGAGAGTCAGAGCGCTCGCGAGGAGGCCACCGTTTGCCCCGGCGGCGGCACGCCGTTCGCTTCCACGGGCACCCCGGTCAGCACGCCTCGCAGCTGGAGGAGGGGCTCGCTCAAGTGAATGCCCTTCTCGTCGAACCACAGCTGCCGGATCGAGTCCTCGTGGTCGCCGGTGCGCTTCTTCATGACGGAGATGGCTTTGCGAATCGCGCCCTGGTGCTCGAAATAGCGCAGCAGCACCACCGAGTCCGCCAGATAGCTCGTGTCGATCGGTGAAGTGGGCGAGCCGAACATCCCACTCTGCGCGATCACCATGAACGTGGTGACACCCTTGTTGCTCAGGTAGGTGAGCAGCTGATGCAGCTGCGCCGACATGAAGTTGTCCTGAGGCATTGCGTTCAGGTAGCCGTTCAGGCTGTCGATGATCACGACGCGAGCCTTATCCTGCTCGACGGATTTGCGCACGATCGCCGCGAACTCGCCCGGCGAGATCTCCGCGGGGTCGATCTGGCGGATCATGATCTCCCCGGGGCCGGCACCGAGCTTCAATCGGAGGTTGATCTGGCGGGCCCGCGTGAGCAGTGCCTCCTGTGTTTCATCGAAGATGAAGGTGGCCGCGTGATCGCCGCGCGCGATGGCGGCGGCGGCAAACTGAAGCGCAATGGTCGATTTGCCGCAGCCCGGCGGTCCGGCCAAAAGGGTGCTCGTGCCTTGCTGCACACCGCCGCCGAGCAGCGCATCGAGCGCAGCGATGCCACTCTCGATCATGGCAGGCTCGAACTGCTCGCCATGCTCGGCTGCCACGAGTCTCGGGAAGACAGTGACTCCCTCGCGGGAAAGCGTGAAGTCGTGGTAACCGGTGGCGAACTCGCTGCCGCGGCATTTCAGCACCTGCAGCTCCCGCCGCGCCTTTCCGTAGGCGGGGGGCGAGAGATACAGGGCGATCACGCCGTGCGCGATGCTGTGCAGCTGCAGATCCGGCCCCTCGGCAGTGCGGTCGTCGAGCATCAGCAGCGTACAGTGGCGCCCCGCGAAGTACTGCTTCAGCGCGAGGATCTGGCGGCGGTACCGGAGTGAGCTCTGTGCGAGGAGGCGCATTTCCGATAGCGAATCGATCACCAGGCGTGTCGGCTTTACACGGTCCACCGCGGTGAGGATCTTGACCATCGTCTCGGAGAGCTCGACGTCGGAGGGATGGATCATCGTGATGTCGCCCCCGCCGAGGAGCGAGGCCTGCTGATCCGGGATCAGCTCCACGATATCGATCCCGTCGAGCGTCCAGTCGTGGGATTGCGCCCCTTCCAGCAGCTCCTCCCGCGTTTCCGAGAGGGTCACGTAGAGGCAGCGCTCGCCGAGCCGCGCTCCATCCCGCAGGAAATGTAGCGCCAGCGTCGTTTTGCCCGCGCCGGGGTTGCCGTCGACCAGATACAGGCGGTCGCGGATGAGCCCGCCATGAAGCACTTCGTCGAGGCCGGGCACTCCAGTGCGGACTCGTTTCTTACTCTCAGCCATTTGAACTCCGTGCAACCGTTCGTTGCGCGCCCGGCGCGCTCAGCAAGCGCCGTGCCCGTCAAGCTGACGTTTCAAGGCACGAGCGGAAGCGAAGTTCCGCCGGGCGCCGGTGTCTACTGCTGGCGGGCTTTCGCCACCACCTGGGCATCGAGCGAGGCGCGTTGTCCGCCGAAGTGGCTCAGCACGAAGTTGGAGGTGGCGGCGATCTCTTCATCCGAGTACGCAGCATGGAAGGAGGGCATGAAGGCGTGCCCGTGCGGGGCGCGCACGGAGCCACCGGAGAGCACGGTCTGCACGACGTTGAGGCCGGCGGGGTCCGCGACCGAGCGCCGGCCGAGGAGCGCCGCGGCCGGAGTCTGCATCCCTTCCCCGTCGAAGCCGTGGCAGCTCGCGCATGCGCCCTCGAAGATGCGCATGCCCAGGGCGTTTTCCTCACCTTCGTTCGCGAGGTCGGCTTGCGCGGCCAGCTGCGTGCGCGGCACGGGCCCGCTTTGCACCGGGTCCACGGTTCGCAGATACACCGCGATCGCGCGCCGGTCGGCATCGGTGAGCCGGCTCAGGCTGTAGTCCACCGCTTCCTTCATCGGGCCGGATGCGACGCCACGGCCGGGCGCGTAGCCATCGCGCATGTACACCATGAGATCTTCGACGGACCACTTGCCGATGCCATGGTCCGGGTCGGCCGTGATGTTCCAGGCCGTCCACCCTTGCATGGTTTCCCCGGCGAGGGCCTTGCCCGAAAGGCCGTAGAGCAGGTTGCGGGGCGTGTGGCACTCACCGCAGTGGCCGACCGCGGTCACGAGATAGGCGCCGCGATTCCACACGGGCGTTTGAGTGCTATCGGGCCGGAACGGCTCCTCGTGCGCAAACAGGATGTTCCAGAAGCGCACCAGGCGTCGCTGATCGAACGGGAAGCGCAGGTCGTTTTCGGTCCCGGTGGTGTGCACGGGCGGCTGCGTAAACAGGTACGCCTTGATGGCGAGCGTATCCTCATCGGTCATCTTCGCGTACGAGGTGTACGGGAATGCAGGATAGAGCTGCTCGTCGTGCCTGCCGATGCCCTTGCGCATGGCGCGAAGGAACTCGCCGTCCGACCACTGACCGATGCCGGTGTCCGGGTCCGGCGTGATGTTGGGCGCGTAGATCGTTCCGAACGGCAGCTTGAATGCGCGGCCCCCTGCAAAGGGTTTGCCGCCTTCAGCGGTATGGCACGCGATGCAGTCGGCGGCGGCGGTCATGTACGCCCCACGTGCGATGACCTCGGCGGTGGGGGTCACTGCGCCGACCTGAGGCGCCGCCGGTGTTGGCCACAGGAGGATGATCATGAAGATGACGATCGCGGCGATCGCGATCACGCTCACGGTGGTCCAGATGGCGCGGCCGCCGCTCATGTGGCGGCTCGTGCGGCGAGTTGGCGCGCGACCGGCAACTCCCGCAACCGCACGCCCGTGGCCGCGAAGAGGGCGTTCGCCAGGGCGGGTGCCGCCGCGGTGGTGCCGGTCTCCCCAATGCCGCCGGGCGGGTGCGACGTGGGCAGATGGATCACCTGAGTCGGCGGGGTCTCATTCAATCGCAGCATCCGGTAGTCGTTGAAGTTGGCTTGCTGAACGCGCCCGCCGACAAAGGTAACCTCGTTGTATAGCGCGGCCGAGAGGCCGAACAGGATTCCGCCCTCGACCTGCTGCTTGATGAGGTTCGGGTTGACCGTCATGCCGCAGTCCACGGCCGCAACGATCCGCCGCAACGACACCTCGCCACCGCGACCCACGCCCGCTTCGACCACCACCGAGATGTAGCTGCCGAACGACTTCTGCACGATGATGCCGCGCCCCACGCCTTCGGGCAGCGGCTTGCCCCACTCCGCGGCTCGCGCTGCCTCGTCCAGCACCGCAAGAGCGCGCGGTTGGTTGGCGAGCAGGTCGCGCCGATATTGATACGGGTCGCGTTTGGCGGCGTGCGCGAGCTCGTCCACGAAGCTTTCGACGACGAACACGGAATGCGTAGGCCCGACCCCGCGCCACCAGGACACAACGAGGCCGCGCGGCGGCTGCCATTGCACGAAGTCGACGAGCATGTGAGGGAACTTGCCGTAAACGGGGTCTTCTGCTTCCTCCACGGCATCCGGGTCTACGCCGTTCGGCCGCATGCCTGCCGGTGCGTATCGCGCCGTCACGGACGCACCCGTCACGCGATGACGCCAGGCGATCGGCAGTCCTTTTTCATCAAGGCCGGCGGAGAGCCGGTCGACGTACATCGGCCGGTAGTTGTCGTGCTGCGTGTCCTGCTCGCGACTCCAGATCATCTTCACGGGGTAGGGGCAGCGGCTTGCGATGGCGACAGCCTGTTCGACGTAGTCCGTTTCGAGTTTTCGTCCGAACGCACCGCCGATGAGTTGCCCGTGCAGCACCACCTTTTCGAGCGAAACGCCCAACACCTTCGCCGCGCCGGCCTGTGCACGGGTGGGCACCTGTGTGCCACACCAGATTTCGGCTCCGCCGTCTTTCACGTGCACCACCGCGGCCTGCGGCTCCATCGGCGCGTGGCAGAGGAAGGGTTGTATGTACTGCGCTTCCACGCGCGAGCTGGCGCGCTGGAACGCGGCCGAGTAGTTACCTTCTTGCGTAGCGACCGCGCCTTTGCCCTCGCGCGAAGCGCGCTCCAGATCGGCGCGAAGTGTGGCGCTGGACATGTGCTCGTTGGGTCCGCCGTCCCACACGGGATGCAGGGACTGGAGCGCGCTTTGAGCGGCCCAGTAGTGCTCGCCGATCACCGCGACGGCGTCTGGCAGCTGAATGACATCGAGCACGCCAGGGCGCTCGCGCACGTTGTGCTCATCGACTCGCACCAGCTGCCCGCCGAGCACCGGGCAGTTTGCAACGGCCGCGATCTTCATCCCCGGCACCACGATGTCGATGCCATAGCGCGCCGTGCCGTTCGTCTTGGAGGGCGTGTCCACCCGCTGCAGGTTCTTGCCGATCAGGCGGAAGGCGTTCGGATTCTTGAGTTGTACTTCTTTCGGCAGGGGGAGGCTCGAGGCGTCCTGCACGAGCTGGCCGTAGCTCAGCTCGCGGCCGGATGCTTCATGTCTCACGTGCCCGCGCTGCGCGGTGCACTCGGCCGCGTCAACCTTCCAGCGCCGGGCCGCAGCCGAAATGAGGACGGTGCGCGCCACGGCGCCGGCTTTGCGCAGCGGCTCCCACGCGCCCCGGATCGAAGTCGATCCCCCGGTGCCCTGGAATTGCAGGAGCGGCTGCTTGTACAGCTTTTCGTTCGGCGGGGCGGGCAGCACGCGCACCTGGTCGAGATCCACTTCGAGCTCTTCGGCGATGAGCATGGACTCGCCCGTGTAGACGCCCTGGCCACATTCCACATTCGGCACGATGAGAGCGATCTCGTCGCGCGGACTGATGCGGATGAAAGCGTCTGGCGCAAAGCCGTTGAAGCCTTCGCCGGAGACGACGGCAATCTCCTCATTGCTCACGGGCTGCGGGCCGCGCGGGCCCACCACGCGCTGGGCGTGCGCCTTCAGCGCGACGAACGTGAAGCCCACGACGAGACCGCCGCCGAGCAGGAAGCGGCGCCGGTCCGTGATCAGTTCCACCTGGCTCATCGGTGTGTCGAAGTGAGTGACGGGCTCGGCATGCCCGCCGCGTGCTTGATGGCATCCCGTATGCGGGGATAGGTGGCGCAGCGGCAGATGTTGCCGCTCATCGCAGAATTGATCTCCGCGTCGCTGGGCGCGGGATTCTTTGCGAGCAGTGCCGTCGCCGACATGATCTGCCCGGACTGGCAATAACCGCATTGGATCACTTCCAGCTGGAGCCACGCTCGCTGCACGGCTGCGCCGGTGGTGGACTCTCCGACGGCTTCGATCGTCACCACGGCCGCGTTGCCCACTGCTGAGATCGGCAGCACGCAGGACCGCACCGCGCGCCCATCGAGGTGCACCGTGCACGCGCCACATTGCGCAATCCCGCAGCCATATTTGGTGCCGGTGAGGCCGAGCACGTCACGCAGCACCCACAGCAGCGGCATGTCCGGCGGAACATCCACCTCCCGCGGCTGCCCGTTGACTTGAAGCCGAACGCGCACGCGCGCTGCTCAGGGAATGTGTTCTCGCGACGGCCGCAACATCAGCCAGGCGAGGGCCAGCGTTCCCGTCGCCATGGCCACAGTGGCCATCGGGAACGACTTCGCCGTCGACATGGCGACTTCCCCGAGATGGGGCTTCAGCAGCTCCATGCGCCGCCGGGTCATTCGCATGCCGAGCTCGCCGAGGCGCTCGCCCATCAGCTCTTCCGCCTCGGGCAGCAGCACGCTCTCCTCGTCGGCGACATGATGAAGCACCACGCGCATCAGCTCGTGAACCGTGTCGTCGTAGCCGACGTCGATCGGATCGGAGGAGCGCAGCACGTTGATGAGCTGACGCATCTGGTCGTGTTCCGGCTCACTCTTGTCGAGCACGTCATTCGGGCCGAGCACCTGCCTCAGCTCCGGATAGAAGATCTCCTCTTCGAGCTGGGCGTGGATTTCGAGCGCAAGGCAGGCGTTCTGGATGAGCGCACGTTTGCGCGCCATCGAGGTGCCGGGCCTGAAGCGCCGGAAAAGCGCGAGCACGTGCGTGTGATCCATGCGGATCATGGTCGTGATGTCGGGCGCGAGCGTGCGCTGCGCGGATTGGGCCAGGCGGTTGCCCATCTGCCGTGCGGAATCGCGCGCCTGGTTGAGGCGCTCACGCGGGGAGAGTTTGCTCTCCAGCGCCTCCAGCGTGTCGGTCAGGCGCTGGCGGGTGTACTCGATTTCCTGCTCGATCTCGTCAGGGGACTGGCTCGAATAGGAACGGGCGTTGCCATCGTCGCGACCGGCGGTCGGCTGTTCTGCATTCATGACAGGCTCCTGGTGAGAACTTCTTTGTCCCGCTTGAGAGATTCGGCGCTGCGCTGAGTCTTTCCGGCCGCCGAACGAATCGCCTTGAGGCCGACGGCGAGCGCGATGGCGCCGATGGCGCTCACGACGACGCCGACGATGAGCGCCGCGAGCCAGGGCGCCATGATGATGGCGAGCCCGAGCACGGCCGAAGCCAGCAGCACCATCAGGCCCGCGAGCAGCAGGAACGCGCCTGTCGCGATGGAGCCGACGCCGGCCGTGATGCGCTCGAGCGCATCGCTGATCTCCACCCGGGCGAGCGCCATCTCCTGACGGAACAGGGTGGCGAGATCTTCCATCAGGTGCCGGATCAGCCCGAGTGTCGTCGCGCCATCTTCGCGGGGAAATTGCGCAGGTTGCGTTGCCATGTCGAGAGCTCCGGCGCGCACGGAAGCGCGGTCCGATTACGACTACGGTCAAGAGCAATCGATGTTCCACAACTCATCGCTGCATCCGCATCACGTCGGGCACCGAGTGAACGTTCTCGCCGAGGTGGGTCATGATCCAGAGTGAGCCGAGAACCACGATGCACACGATGAGGAGGCCGAACCCGAGCGCGAGGACGTTGTTCGTGTTGTCGGGCGCAGTCGTGATGTGCAGGAAGAACACGAGGTGGATGCCCATCTGCGCCACGGCGAGCACGGAGATGGCGATCGGGACGCTCGGCCCGTAAATGAGCGGCGTGTGCGCGGCCCAGAACGAGGCCGCGGTGAGAGCGGCGGCGAGCACGAGACCCAGCAGATAGGTGCCAATGTCCGAGCGCAGGCGGTGGCCTGTGGGTTCGTCCCCCGGGGCGAGGTCGAGCCCTTCGGTGTTGTTGCTCAGGTCGGTGCTCATTGCAGGCTTCCCACGAGATAAACGAGGCTGAAGAGCGCCACCCAGATGATGTCCAGCGTGTGCCAGAACAGGCTGAAGCAGAGATAACGGTGGCGGATGTTCTCGCGAAATCCTTTCGCCAGAAACTGCGCCATCATCGTGCCGAGCCAGAGGAGACCCACGGTAACGTGGATTCCGTGGCACCCCACGAGCGCAAAGAACGATGAAAGAAAGGCGCTGCGGGTCGGGCCCGCGCCGCGCTCCACGAGCTCCGTGAACTCCCGCACTTCGAGCAGCAGGAACGTCGCGCCCAATAATCCCGTGATCAGCAGCGCGATCTGCGTCCATTTCTGGTTGCGCTGTTCGACGGCGAGTGTCGCCATCCCGCAGGTGAAGCTCGAGGCGAGGAGCACCGCCGTCTGCAGCGCTGTGCCGCGCAGGTCGAAGAGCTCCCGCCCGGTCGGTCCGCCGGCAAACTCGCGCGAGAGCACGGCATACGCGGCGAAGAATGCCGAGAACATGATGATGTCGGAAAGCAGGAAGATCCAGAAGCCGTAGCCCACCACCACTCGCTTGGAAGCGGGGCCGCCTTCGCCATGGCCGGTGGCGTAGCGATGGCTATATCCCCCACCATGCCCGTGGCCCAGCTTGTAAGGATCGGTCTGCCGAAAGTGCGTCGCGGCCGTGCTCACAGCAGGCTCCGCAGGCTGTTCTGTATCCCGAGCGCGCCCTCGAGCTTCTCCCGATAGGGCCGATCGATGCGCTCGACTTCCTCCGCCGGAATCTCGTAGTGCTCGGCGTCGCGCCAGGCGAACTTCACGAATACGGCGTAGGCCGCGACCAGGCCCAGGATCGCAAGCCACCAGATGTGCCAGATGAGCGCGAACCCGGTAACGGTTGCAAAGAATGCGGTGACGAAACCGGTCGCGCTGTTGCGGGGCAGTTCGATCGGGCGGTACTCGGGCGGCTCGCTGGCAGTGCCCTGGCTCTCTGCGGCTCGCTGCTTGATGCCCCAGTACGCATCCTGATCCTGCACGTTGGGGAGCACTGCGAAGTTGAACACCGGGGGCGGCGAGGGCGTGGCCCACTCGAGCGAGCGGCCATCCCAGGGATCGCCTGTTTCATCTCGCAGCTCCTCGCGCCTTCGGATGCTCACGACGATCTGGATGATCTGGCATGCGAGCGCGGCACACATGATGACGATGCCCGCGGCCGCGATCAGCATCAATGGACGCCATTCGGGCACGACGTAGTGCTGGAGCCGCCGCGTCATGCCCATGAGGCCCGCAAGGTAGAGCGGCATGAAGACGACGTAGAAGCCGGCGACGGAGAGCCAGAAGGCGGCCTTGCCCCAGCCCTCGTGCAGGCGGAATCCGAATGCCTTGGGGAACCAGTAGGTGAGCCCGGCGAACGCGGCGAAGAGCACGGCGCCGATGATCACGTTGTGGAAGTGCGCCACGAGGAAGAGGCTGTTGTGCAGCTGAAAGTCCGCCGGCGGCACGGCAAGCAGCACGCCCGTCATCCCTCCGATGACGAATGTGACGATGAAGGCGACCGACCAGAGCATCGGCGTCGCGAAGCGGATTCGCCCGCCGTACATCGTGAAGAGCCAGTTGTAGATCTTCACGCCCGTCCCCACGGCGATGACCGTGGTGGCGATGCCGAACGCGGTGTTGACGTTCGCACCCGCGCCCATCGTGAAGAAATGATGCAGCCAGACGAGGAACGACACGAGGCAGATGAAGAGGGTCGCCGCGACCATGGATCGGTATCCGAACAGCGGCTTGCCCGAGAAGGTCGAGATGACCTCCGAGAACACCCCGAACGCGGGCAGCACCAGGATGTACACCTCCGGGTGGCCCCACACCCAGATGAGGTTCACGAACATCATCATGTTGCCGCCCGCTTCGTTCGTGAAGAAGTGAAAGCCGACGTAGCGGTCGAGCAGCAGCATCGCAAGGGTTGCGGTGAGCACGGGAAAGGCCGCGACGATGAGGAGGTTCGAGGCGAGGGAGGTCCAGCAGAACATCGGCATGCGCAGGTAGCTCATGCCGCGCGCGCGCGTCTTGAGTATGGTGGTGACGAAGTTCACCCCCGTGATCAACGTGCCGATGCCCGAGATCTGTAACGCCCAGAGGTAATAATCCACGCCGACGCCCGGCGAATACTGCAGCTCGGAAAGGGGCGGGTACGCGAGCCAGCCGGTGCGAGCAAACTCCCCCACGACGAGCGAGATGTTCACGAGCGCAGCGCCGGTCGCCGTGAGCCAGAAGCTCACCGAATTGAGCGTGGGAAAGGCGACATCCCGAATGCCGAGCTGCAGCGGCACCACGAAGTTCATGAGGCCGATCACGAGCGGCATGGCCGCGAAGAAGATCATGATCGTGCCGTGCGCAGAGAAGATCTGGTTGTAGTGCTCCGGCGGCAGGTAACCGGCGGCCTGGAAGGCGACCGCCTGTTGCGATCTCATCATCACCGCGTCGATGAATCCGCGGAACAGCATGAGCAGCGCGAGCGTGATGTACATGACGCCGATGCGTTTGTGATCGACGCTCGTGATCCACTCGCGCCACAGATAGGGCAGGTGGCCCTTGATCACGACCCAGGCGAGCACGCCGATGAGTGCCAGGCCCACCACCGCCGCGGAGATGAGCGGGATGGGCTGGTCCCAGGGAATCGCATTCCAGGTGAGCTTTCCGAGCATCAGTTGACGTCCTGTGCTTTCTCGATGGCCTCCGGGCGCGGGCCCGGTCCCGGCGGGATCGCGTGACTCACGATCGCCTCGAACAGCTGCGGATCGGCGCTTCGATAGGTGAAGGGCGCGACGTTGCGGCTCTGCTGGGCAAGCTGCGTGTAGCTTGCGCGATCGAGCATCGGCCCGTCCGCCCGCGCGGCGCCGATCCAGTTGGTGAACTCGGCAGCGGAGACGGCACGCACGACGAAGTGCATGTCCGAGAACCCGTCACCGCTGAACTGGGCCGATTGCCCGTAGAACGTGCCGGACCGATCCGCCTGCACGTTGAGATGCGTCACCATGCGATTCATGGTGGCGATCATTCCGCCCAGCTGTGGCACGAAGAACTGGTTCATGACGCTCGCCGAGGTGAGCGTGAAGTGAACGTGTGCGCCGGTCGGAATCACCAGCTGGTTGACGCTGGCGATGCGCTGCTCGGGGTAGATGAAGAGCCATTTCCAGTCGAGCGAAACCACCTGGATCTCGAGCGGGTTCTCGCTCCGCTGCCGGGCGGGATCGAGGTCGTGCGAACCGGTCCAGATCACGCCGCCGAGGAACAGGATGATCAGCGTGGGGATGGACCACGTGATCAGCTCCAGCCGTCCCGAATAAGCCCAGTCCGGCAGATAGCGGGCCTTGCTGTTCGACGCGCGGTACCACCACGCGAAAATGAAGGTGGCGATGATCGTCGGGATCACCACCACGAGCATGATGGCGAGCGAGTTGATCAGGATCTGCCGTTCGGCCTGCCCCACGGGACCGGCGGGCGCGACGATGCTCGCGTCGCAGGCGCATAGCACCGAGCCCAGCAGGAAGATGAGCGGAAGACGTCGCATCGATTAACCCGCGCTAAACAGGCGGCAAGGCAGCGCGCGATCCCGCCGCAGCAAGTTTCGGGCGCGCTACGCCGGCTTGAGCACCATGAGGTAGAAGACGATCACGAGCGCTGCGAAAGCCACGACGCCGAGCGCGACCCACCGGCGCAGATAAGTCCAGTACTGCTGCGGCAGGGCCGTTCCATTTGCCAGGCTTTCCTTCGCCATGCGCCGCATCTGGATTTGCATCCAGACCACCGGAAGCCATGCAGCGCCCGCGACGAGAAACAGGATGATCGACCAGAGGAGCCATGTGCTCGTGAGCGGATAACCGGCCAGATGCACCATGTAGAAGCCGCTCAGCGGCTGAAGAATCACGGTGGGTGTGGTGAAGCACCAATCCGCAATCACCACGTATCTGACAACGGTCGCCACCACCCGCGGATCGCGGCTGAGACTTGCGAAGAACATGTAGAACGCCGAGCCGAGCCCTGTGCCGAACAGCACCGTCGACGACAGGATATGAACCCACTTGGTCAGCAGGTATTCCATCAGCGCTTCTCGAGTTGATAGAGCAGGACGAGCGCCGCCAGCATCGGCAGGTTCTTGAGAATCGGCCCGTACGGATGTCCCCAGAACTCCGGCAGCTTGACGCTGATGATGACGGTGTACACGAGGATCAGGGCTATCTGGATGAGCCACAGTGTCCGCCGTCGCCGCACGGCCAGTGTGGCGACGCCGAGTATCAGGTCCAGCCCGGCGGCGGAGTAGAGGAACAGGGGCGCGTACGTACGAGGTACCCCGGTGCGCTGAAGGAGCTCATAACTCGCTTCGACCGGGAACACACCCAACGAGAGGATTCCGGTCACGATCCACACCGCGGCGATGCTGAGCCGCAGGAGCGGAAGCAGCCAGCTCAACGCAGCCAGCTGGCGCGCAGCCGTTCTTTCGGATTCGGTAATGAAGTGGTGCGCTGAGCGGAGCGGGCGTCCGAGCAAGCTTCGCAGCGGCGCGGGATCGCCTGTATTCCCGCGCATCAGCATCCCGAGGGAGTCGGGATCCAGCAGTGAATCGGTGGCACGATCGGCAATGCGTGCGCCGGCTCGGAGAAGCGGCAAGGGAATGGAGAAGTAGCAGGCGCGCCCGTAGCCGAGCGAAGTGCGTAGCGCCTGCAAGTAGTCTCGCAGCGAGAGCGCAGCCGGGCCGACGAACGGCACGGTGTTGCGCACTGCCGCCCTGGACTCGACCAGAGCAATGATGCCCGCGGTGAAGTCGTCCACGTGAACGGGCTGTATCAGCTGCTTCCCGCCTGCTGGGAGCGGAATGCAAGGCAGGCTCGCCAGCGCGGTGAAGAGGCGCGCGCTCGTGCCATGGGCGCCAAAGACAAGCGACGGCTGCACGATAGTCCAGCCCACCAGCAGGCTGGCAAGGAACAAGTCGGCCTGCCTCTTGCTTAAGTGATAACGACTGGCAGCGTTCTCGTCCGCGCCCAGCGCGGAGATTTGGATTACATGCTCGACGCCCGCGTTTGCGCAGGCTTCGAACAACGCGCCGGGGGATTCGACGTGCAGCGAGCGGAAGGTTTGGCGGCCATGCTCCCTGAAAATCCCGACAGCATTGATTACGGTATGTACACCCCGCAGATGGCGCATCCATTTCTCCGGAGTGACTTCGTCCGCGAAGTCGACCGCAACCAGCTCCGTGCAATCTTCACTGGGTTCGCGCGCTCGCCGCGCGCAGATCACGTCGTGCCCCCGCGCCCGCAGCGCCGCCACGATGTGCCGGCCGAGAAAGCCGGAAGCGCCGGTGACCAGCACCCGCATCAACGAGCGTTCCCGACATCGCGAGCGGCAACATGATCAGCTGGAAGCAGGCGTTCTCGCGCGCGCTGTGGAGTGGTTCCTGGGCGTCCATGCTGTCGGCCGCGGCGCTCGCCCTCTGCGGCAAGATCGAGCGCAACTCCGCGGCGGCGCCGCTGAACGGCCCCAGCCAGTGGCTCTGGGGAGAGGCCGCGGCGCGGCGCCGGCGCCTGAGTGTGCGCGAAACGTTGGCGGGCTATCTCGTGCATCATGCCGTCTCGATCGGATGGGCGACGTTGCATGAGAAGTATGCCGCGCGACGCGGCCGTTCGCTCGGGCGAGACGCGCTCGCCGTGGCCATCACCGCCGGCACCGCCTGCTTCATGGATTACGCGGTCGCTCGCGGCCGCTTGCGGCCGGGCTTCGAGAAACACCTGAGCAAGCGCTCGATCGCGCTGGCTTACGGCGCGTTCGCACTCGGGCTGCTCTTGCGCGAGATGCCGCGCAAGGCTTCGGCCGATGCCTGGTCCGCGCCGTCCGCGCGGCGCCGTGCGATATCGCCCAGCGAAAGGATGCCGACCAGCCGCTTGTCGCGGTTGACTACGGGAAGCCGCCGCACCTGCTGACTCGCCATATTGCGTGCGACGTCGTCCACATCGTCGTCTTCGTAGCAGTACTTCACGGCTTCGCGCGTCATGACGCGCTCCACGGGCGTGGTGGTCGGATCGCAGCCGGCCGCGTCGCCCCGGATGACGATATCGCGATCGGTGATCATGCCGACCAGCCGGTCGTTCTCGCCCACGGGCAGGGCGCCGGTATCGAGCTCGGCCATCATCATCGCCGCTTCCTGCAGCGTGTCGTCGGGGCTTGCGAGCTTCACGTCACGGGACATGATTTCACGGATTTGCATGACGGATCTCCTTCGAGGTAGCCGAGGCAGGCAGCAATTCCTCTGCCTGAACACCCCGAACCCGGATCCTGTGCCGAGAGCGGTGCGGGCCGCGTGGGCACCTGCCTTGCCGGCCGGTGCATCCAACAAGAATCAAGGCAATCGAATGGCCCCTTCCCGGGTAAGACTCTTCCGCAACTTTCATCGCGCGATCCGTTTCGCGCTGCCCCAGCGCAACGTGATTCTCGTGATCCTTGCGCTCACGCTGCTGATGGCGGCGGTGAATGCGATCGAACCGCTCGCGCTCAAGTACATCATCGACGCGTTGTCGGCGCAGTCCCGGTTAGAGCCCGTGGTCAGGGGCTTGCTCGTGCTGGCGGTGCTCGCGCTCACCCGCGAAGTCGCGCATGCGCTTTCCGACTGGCTGATCTGGCGCACGCGGCTGGGGTTGCAGTACGCGCTGCTCGAGGCCACGGTCGGCAAGCTGCATCAGATGCCGTTGCGCATCCAGCGCAGCCAGGGCGTCGGCGCGATCATGACGAAGCTCGATCGCAGCATTCAGGGTTTTGTCGGCGCAGTGACGCAGCTGCTGTTCAACATCCTGCCCGCGGCGCTCTTCCTCGTGGTCTCGATGGTCATCATGTTGAGGCTCGAGTATCGGCTCGCGTTGCTGGTGCTCGTGTTCGCGCCGCTGCCCGCGTTGATCGCGATGCGCGCGGCGCCCGAGCAGGTGGCGCGGGAGCGCGTGCTGCTCGATCGGTGGGCGCACATCTATTCGCGCTTCAACGAAGTGCTTTCCGGCATTCTCATCGTGCGCAGCTTCACGATGGAGGAGGCCGAGAAAAAGCGATTCCTGGGCGATGTGCAGCTCGCGAACGAGGCCGTCATCAAGGGGGTGGCGACGGACGCCGGCTACGGCGCCACGAGCAATCTCGTGATTGCGGTCGCACGGCTCTCGGCACTCGCGTTCGGCGGATTCCTGGCCGTGAACGGCGAGGTCACGGTGGGCACGGTGGTGGCATTCCTCGGCTACGTCGGTGGCTTGTTCGGGCCGATACAGGGCTTGTCTGGCATCTATCAGACGCTGAGCAAGGCGTCGGTGTCGCTGGAGGAAATCTTCGGCATCCTCGATGTGCAGGAGTATCTCGGCGATTCACCGGACGCCCACGACCTCACGCACGTGCGCGGCGAGGTCAGCTTCGAGAACGTGCACTTTCGCTATGAGCAGTCCGGACGCCCGCTGCTCGCCGGGGTCGATCTGCACGTGCCGGCCGGCGAGACGCTGGCGATCGTCGGGCCGAGCGGCTCGGGCAAGACCACGATGATGGCGCTCCTGATGCGCTTCTATGATCCGATCGAGGGCACCGTGCGGCTCGACGGTCATGACCTGCGCACCATCAGGCAGAGCAGCCTCAGGCGCAACATCGGCGTGGTGCTGCAGGATCCGTTGCTGTTCAACGATTCCGTGCGGGCCAACATTGCTTACTCGCGCCCGCAGGCGAGCCTCGCGGAAGTGATCGAAGCAGCACAGGTCGCGAACGTGCACGACACGATCATGCGCCTGGCAGATGGCTACGAGACCAAGGTCGGCGAGCGCGGCGGGCTGCTGTCCGCGGGCGAGCGGCAGCGGATCACCATCGCTCGCGCGATTCTGAAGAATCCACGTATCCTCGTGCTCGATGAGGCGACGGCGTCGCTCGATGCGGAGTCGGAAGAAGCGGTGCAGACGGCGATCGAGCGGCTGATGGAGGGGCGCACCACGTTCATCATTGCGCACCGGCTGGTCACGGTGGCCAATGCGGATCGCATCATCGTGCTGCGCGCCGGCCGCATCACGGAAATGGGCACGCACGCGGAGCTGCTTGCACAGAACGGCTATTACGCATCGCTCGTGCGCCGGCAGAGCCGCGGGCTGATTCCGAACGACCTCATCGAAGATCATCCGCGCCGACGCGCCACCGACGTGCCATAGCCCGGCAGGCCCGGGGTTCCCCGGGGCTGGCTAGACCGCGAAGCCCTGTTCGCCAATCAGCGGCACGAACGCGACCGAGCCGAGATGCTCCTCTTCGTACTCGCTCTGCGCGGTGCGCGTTATCTTGCAGAGACTTTGCTCGCCGGCCCGCTCACCCAGGGGAATGATGAGCCGGCCGCCGATCGTGAGCTGCTCTTTGAGCGCTTCGGGCGCGACCGGAGCGCTCGCGGCCACGAGGATGGCGTCGAACGGCGCCTGTTCGGGCCAGCCGCGTCTGCCGTCGCCCGTGCGCAGCTCCACGTTCGCGTAACCGAGCGCCAGCAGCCGTCGGCGCGCCTCGTCGGTGAGCACCGCGTGGCGCTCGATGCCGTACACCTGCTTCGCAATCCGGCTCATGACGGCCGCGGCGTAGCCGGAGCCCGCGCCGACTTCGAGCACACGATCCTCCGATTGCAGCGTTGCAGCCTCGATCATCAGCGCGACGATGTAGGGTTGGGAGATTGTCTGACCTGCTTCGATCGGCAATGGTCCATCCTCGTAAGCGAACTCCACGAACTCATCGCCGACGAACGCCTCGCGGGGCACGACGCGCATCGCTTGCAGCACGCGCGGGTCGCGAATCCCGCGGCCGGCAATCTGCATGTCGACCATGCGATCGCGGGCGCGCGCGGCGTCGGGCATCTAGGTGCGTCCGGTGGGGAAGTCGGTGGTGCTGGCGATCTCGTCCTCGCGCGGGCGGGGGCCGTCGGTTTCCGCCAATCGGCCGAGGGCGTGCTCGAGCGCGCGCTCCAGTTTGTCCGCGGCACCGTCGATCGCTTCGCGAAGCGTAGGCGCCTGATGGTGGACCACGATGGGTGCGACGCCGCCGACGCGCGCCTCCATCATGCAACGCTTGTCCCGTTCGCCATGCTTGGGGCCGTTCACGTCGTTGAGATGCACTTCGACACGGGTAATGCGATCGGCGAACCGACCCACCGCGTCCATGACGATCGACTCGACGCGCTCTGTGACGGGCTCGGAGCCGAGAATGTGATGATCCGAATTGACCAGAACCTGCATGATGTCGTCTCTCCCGGGCCGAAAAAGCCTGAGGCTGCGCGGCAGGGGCCGCGGATGCCCGGCCTTGAAGCACTCCGCGTGCCCGATGATACGCGCGATGGCCTGGGGAACCCCTGCGATGGCCTGCCGTTGCACCCGCATTCACGAGCACATCGAGGATGAGGCCATGGCCCACAAGAATCGCGCGGTATTCGCAATCTACGCTTCACCGGAGCAAGCCGAGCGCGCGGTGAACGCGCTCGTGAACGACGGCTTCGTCTCGCAGGACGTCTCGGTCCTCATGCCCGACACGGAGAGCACGCGGGCATTCGCGCATCGAAAGGAAACCAAGGCGCCGGAAGGCGCCACCGCGGGCGCGGCCGCGGGCGGCATCGTAGGCGGCACCCTGGGTGTGCTCGTCGCGCTCGGCAGTCTGGCGATTCCCGGCGTAGGTCCGCTCATCGCTGCCGGGCCGCTGCTGGCCGGCCTTGCGGGCGTGGGGGCGGGCGGCGCCGTGGGCGGGCTCATCGGCGCGCTCATTGGCATGGGCATCCCCGAGTACGAAGCCAAGCGCTACGCCGGCCGGGTGAAAGATGGCGGCGTGCTGCTATCGGTTCACGTAGAGACGGACGGCGAAGTGCTGCGCGCGAAGGAAGTGCTGCGTGAAACCGGTGGCGATGACATCGCGAGCGCGGGTGAAGCGGCCGTCAAAGGCGCCGAACCCCGCGAGAGCAGGCCGGAACGCACGCACCCTCAGCCCTGAGGGGCGGATTCGAGGTGCCACGGCACCTCGATGACGATCAGCGAAGGACCTCCGGCCTTCATCAGCTGGAAGCGCAGTCTCGAAGGCCGGAAGGTGTGGAGCAGGTATTGGTACCACCGCTCCCGGACGACTTCCGGAATGAGGATGGCGATGCGCCGGCCCGGTTCGGCCGCCTGCAGATCGCGCGTCATCTTCAACACGGGCTCGTGCATGGCGCGGAATCGAGCCTCGAGGATGACCAGACGTGGCGGGTTGAGGCCCGCCGCGCGCGCCGGCGCTTCCACGTCCACGCGCCACTGCTCGCGCAGCTGCCGATCGTTCTCCGAGGCGTCCGGCCCGCGCAGCTGGGCGAGGTGCACGGCCAGGACATCCGATGACAGGCTGAGGGCAAATCGAAGGGACTTGTCGGTGAGGCGGTTCCAGCCCTGTGTCGCGACGAGCACGATGGGCGGGCGCAGGTCGTTCAGCTCCAGCGGCACGGGATCGCGAATATTCCGCTCCAGTCGCGCGTAGTAGCCATGTATGGCTTTCAGCAGCACGATCACAGCCGGGATGACGATGACAGTGATCCATGCGCCATGCGAGAACTTGGTCGCCACGATGATCGCGAGCGCGGTGCCCGTGGTCAGCGCGCCCGCGGCATTGACGCCGAGGTGGAATACATTCGCGCGCGTGCGTTGCTCGCGAAGCACGCGGCGCCAATGAAAGATCATTCCGGTCTGGGAAATCGTGAACGTCAGGAAGGCGCCCACCGCAAAGAGCGGGATGAGTCGATCCGTGATGCCGCCGAACACGATGAGCAGCACCCCGGCGCACACGGCGAGATAGACAATCCCCACCGAGAACACCAGCCGATGCCCGGCGATGGCGAAGGATTTCGGCAGGAACCTGTCGGCGGCCACAGAGCGGCACAGCCTCGGGAAGTCGATGAAGCTCGTGTTCGCGGAAAGCGCCAGGATGGCGAGCAGCGAGCCAATGGCAACGTAATAGAACGGACCATTGCCCACCACCGCATGGGCGAGCTGCGAAAGCACGCTCTGGTAACCGGCTTTGGTCTGGTCCATCGCCCCGATGCGAAAGGAGTGCGCGAGATACGCGATGCCGACGAGCAGCATGCCGAGGATCGCCACGATGCCTCCCAGCGTCGCGTGACCGTTCCGGGTGCGCGGCTCCCGGAACGCACTCATGGCATTGCTCACCGCTTCGACGCCGGTCATTGCCGTGCAGCCGGCTGCGAAAGCCCTGAGCAGCAGCCATACGGAAACGGCTTCGGTCGCCTTGGGAAGCGGCGGCGGTGGGATGACCGGCACCGGATTCCCGGAAGAGGCCATAGTCCGGGCGGCACCGAGCGCCATGATGACGAAGAAGCTGCCGACGAAAACGTATGTCGGCACTGCGAGCAGCCGCCCTGTCTCGCGCGTCCCGCGCAGATTGAGCAGAGTAATCAGCATCAGGATGCCGAGACAGAGTGACAGGATGTGATCGTGCAAGGCCGGCACAGCTGAGACGAGCGCCCCCACTCCCGCCGAGATACCTACGGCGACGTTGAGGACGTAGTCGATCATGAGCGCCGCCGCTGCAAGCAGGCCCGCGTGGGTGCCCAGGTTTTCGCGCGCCACGATGTACGCGCCGCCGTTGTTGGGATATTCGCGGATCGTCTGCCAGTACGAGGCAAACAGAATGAGCAGCAACCCGACGATGGGCGCCATCACCCAGCCCACGTAGCTCAGGCTCGCCGCCCCGAGTGGAATCAGTATGGTGAGAGCGGCTTCCGGCCCGTAAGCCGAGGAGCCCAGGCCATCGAGCCCCATCGCGGGAATGCCTTCGAGCGCCCCGATCTGTCGTTCGCGTTGCTCTGCATTGGCGAGGCGGCGGCCGAGAACGAGGTCTGCGAGGCTGACGGGCACGCTCGGGAGCTTCCAAATGCGTTCGTCAGCGCAAACTCCCCGCCTGCGGGCTTGTTCCGCAGGTCGGAACCGCGTGCCGCCTGACGAGTTGCTCAGCATCATGGCCATTTCCCAAGCCGAGCACGGACGCGGTCGGCATGCGCAGGAGCCCAGTGATATCCCGGCGTCAGGCTGGCGCGACATCCTGACGCGGGTGAAGAACGAGGTGGGCAGCGATCACATCACGCTCGTCGCCGCCGGGCTCTCGATGTGCGCACTGCTCGCCGTGTTCCCGGGCCTGGCGGCCGCGATTGCAATTTACGGGCTATTCGCCTCCCCGCAGAACGTCGTCGAGCACATGCAGGTGTTCAGCAACCTGCTGCCACCCGGCACGTGGGATCTTTTCAAGACGCAACTGCAGACGGTGGCCTCACAGGCGCAGGGCTCTCTGACCTTTGCCGCGCTGGGCACTTTGCTCATTGCATTGTGGAGCGCGAAAGGCGGCATGTCGGCGCTCATGACCGCCACCAACATCGCCTATGCGGAACCGGAGAAGCGCGGCTTCTTCAAGCAGCTGCTGGTGTCGTTCGCGTTTACCGTCGGTGCGATCGTCGGCTTTCTTTGCGTGCTGGCCCTTGGCGTCGCGGTGCCGGTGGCCATGAAGGTGCTCGGAACCAGCGACTGGGTACAAGTGCTCGTCCGCGTGCTTCGCTGGGTCGTCCTTTGGGTCGTGGTGGTGCTGGGGCTCGCTGTGCTCTACCGCTATGCGCCGTCTCGCGAGCGCGCGCGGTGGCGATGGGTCACGTGGGGCTCCGCTATCGCTGCGACTCTCTGGCTCATCGTCAGCGTGCTGTTCGCCTGGTACGTGTCTTCGTTCGCCTCGTATAGCAAAACGTATGGCGCGCTGGGCGGCATGATTGCGCTGCTCATGTGGTTCTATCTCACGAGCCTTGCCGTGTTGATCGGCGCTGAGATCAACTCGGAGATGGAGCGCCAGACGACGCGAGATACAACTGAGGGACCGGAAGTGCCCCTTGGCCAGCGCGGCGCCTATGCGGCCGACACCGTCGGACCTACAGCGCAGCATGCTCCCAAGGCGAAGGAAAAGGAGCAGGCGCAAGGCGGTCCGGCCATCGCCGAGCGAAAGCGTCGGCGGCGGAAACGATAGCGCGGCACGCGCAGGAACAGAACACGCCGACGTCGTAATCGATTCCTACATCAATCCATCGGGCGAGCGCAGATGATTGCCGCCCGCACGCTTTACGTCAGGAGTCACACAATGGAACCCACCGCGACAGGTCCAAACCGAACGGGCGTCGCCCAGGCCGCATCGAGTGTCAAGCTGATGCTGGAGGCCGTGGATGAGTTTTCGCCGCCATCGCCCATCAACACGCTGGGAATCGATACCGAGCGGCAGATGTATATCACTGAAGCCGAGAGCGTCGGCTCCATTCCGCCGCGGGTGAAGGCGAAGCAAGGCAAGAAGGCCAGCACGCCGGACATGCAGACGATGGGTCTGCTGCTCGACAAGCTCGGCGAGCGCATCGCCTTCGAGCGCAGCGGCACGCGACTGTATGATGCCTTGATCACGAAATTCCTCGCGCTGAGCAATTCCAAGAATGGGGACGGCATCGTTCCGGCCGGCGAGGCGGCGCTCGAGACGCTGCGCAAGATCCGCTCTCAGGAACTGGCGCATTTCCATATGCTGTGCGAGTGCGTGAAGGCGCTTGGGGGAGACCCCACTGCGCAGACGCCTTGTGCGGATGTTGCGGGAACGGCATCCATGGGCTTGGTGCAGGTGATCACGGATCCACGCACCACGCTCGCCCAGAGCCTCGACGCCATTCTCATCGCCGAGCTCACGGATAACGCCGGGTGGGAGCTGCTCAGCGAGCTCGCCGCGAAAGCGGGGCAGACCGAGCTTGCGGGCCGCTTCACCGAGGCGCTGGCCACGGAAGAGGAACATCTCGAGACCGTGCGCACGTGGTTGCAGTCACTGCTCATGAACGACGTGGGCTCACCGGCCGTTTGAGGGGGAATGACATGACCATCAATCTTCTGCAGGACAAGGGCACGCCCATCTCCAAACAGCGCATGAGCTGGCGCGACATGGTGGGCAAGCCGATCAGCAAGCTCGACGACGACGCCTTTACCCGCGTACGCATCATTCTCATGAACGGCCTCGAGCTCGACGCCTTGCGCACGAAGCAGGTGGCGCTGCGAATGAATCGCGAAGCGCGCGTGCAGCTCGCCGAGCTCATGCGAGTGGAGCAGCATCAGGCCACCACGATCAACTGGCTGCTCGGCCCGGACCATTCGCCGATCGAGACGACCATCGGGTACGAGCAAACCGCCATCGAGGTGACGGCGTCGGTGGCGCAGCTCGAGCCCGACCCCTACCTGGCGCAAGCCTATCGCTACGCGCTGCTCGAAGACTTCGATCACCTGTATCGCTACTCGGCACTGCTCGATCGGCTCGAAGGCAAGGACGCGAACAACATCACGCAGGGCTACACGGACATCGTGCCGGGCCGCCCAACCATCGTGCACCATCGTGCGCCGGAGCATGAGCTGGTGCGCCCGTACGAGCGGGATGCAGCACTCGCCTCGAAGCTGCATGCGCTCACGCTGACGGGCGGCGAGTACCAGACGCACGATTACTACATGAACATCGGGCCGATCTTCGCGGATGCGCTGGCACGGCAGTTGTACGCCGAGATCGCTTCGGTGGAGTCGCAGCACATCACCCACTACGGCTCGATGCTCAATCCCGACGAGTCTGTCCTCGAGAAGTTGCTTCTTGGGGAGGCGTGTGAGGTCTGGAACTACGCGGCGTGCGTGGCGCAGGAGCCGAACCCGCGAGTGAAAGCGATCTGGGAGAAGTTCCTGGAATACGAGCTCGGGCATTTCCAGGCGGCGCTGCTGCTCTTCAAGGACACCGAGCGACGCGACCCGCAGGAGGTGCTCGGCGATGGCAAGCTGCCGGACTTCATCAAGTTCGAAAGCCAGCGCGAGTTCGTGAAGCAGACGGTGATGAATGAGGTGCCGCTGCGCAAGAACGGGACGGACTTCGTGGACGAGAAATCGGAAGGCAAGAGCTCGCTCGAGTACCGCGAAGCGGTGAATGCGGATGGTTCACCTTCGATGACGGTCTCGGACACGTACAGCTGGACGCCCGGCACCGAGCTCATGCGCATGAAGCCGAAGGCCGCCTGATCGCGCGGTTGAGACGAAATCGACGCGAGCGGGGCCGCCGGTTCTGCGGGCGGCCCCCGCGCTCCCAGGGGCATGCGCGGCTGCGACCCGCGACTTCAGCCTCTCAGAGACCGCGAGTTCGCTGGGGCAACCGCTCGCGGGCCGATCACGCCTGCCGGCCGCGCGATCAACCCCACCGGGGTCACTCCTTCGGCCGGTGGCGGCGATGATCTGCGAGCGCGCGGCGCCGATCCGAGCCGACCTCGCGAACGTCTGTATCCGACCTGCCGCCGCGCAGGTCCTCCCGCGCCTGGCGCGCAAGCTCGCGATAGTCGCGCACGATTCGCTGCAGATCCTTTTCGTCGAGCTCCTCGAGGTCGAGGAGCGCAAGGTGTCCGCCGTCGATGGAGCGGATGATCTCGTCGAGCTTCACCTGGATGGCCTGCGAATCGCGGTTCTGCGTGTTCTGGATCAGGAACACGATGAGGAACGTGATGATGGTGGTCCCGGTGTTGATGACGAGCTGCCAGGTGTCGCTGAACCCGAAGAGCGGTCCGCTGATCGCCCACAGCAGCACGATCCCGACGGCGCAGCAGAACCCGGCCGGATGACCGGCCGCGCGGGCGGTCGCCTTGGCGAACCGGGTGAACCAGGCGTTCGAGGAAATCTGGCGCAGATGTGGCTGGATCATAAGGAGTTGCGCGCTACTGTTTGAAAGTGCAACGAGTTCAGCTCCCTGGGGTTCCGGCACGCTGAGGGTCAAGCGCACCGTGTGCCGGACTGCCGCGGTCGACTACGCCTCGACTATCCGAACCTCACCGGCCGCGCTTGCCATATATACTGGCGCCACAAGTGGGGTCTGCGACAACAAGGTCGCCATCGGAGAGACAGGGTTTGAAGCGGCGCAAGCACGGTACCTCGGGATCTGAGCATTTCTACACAGCGCGGATGCCGAGGGGTGAAACACCATGCGCCCGGTAACCCAGTACCTGCTGGGGGCTAACGTAGCCATTTATGCGCTTCAGCAGCTCTCCGGCGATTGGCTGCTCATCCACTTTGCGCTGTGGCCGCTCGGCGAGTTTCCCGTCCAGGGAGTCGATTTCAGTGTCGGCTTCGAGCCGTGGCAGATCGTCACGTACAGCTTCCTGCACGGCAATTTCCAGCACATCTTCTTCAACATGTTCGCGCTCTACATGTTCGGCTCCGGCGTGGAGAGCTATCTCGGCTCGAAGAGATTCCTCGGCCTGTATTTCGCTTCGGTGATCTCCGCAGCCGTGACGCAGCTCATCGTGGTGAGCGCCAGCGGGGACGTTGCCCCGACGCTGGGCGCATCCGGCGGCGTCTTCGGCTTGCTGCTGGCGTTCGGGTGGCTCTTTCCCCGAAGCCGGGTCACGCTCATTTTTCCGCCCATCCCCATGCCCGCGTGGCTTTTCGTGACGCTCTACGGGCTCGTCGAGCTTGCGAGCGGGGTGTTTGGAACCCAGGTGGGCGTGGCGCACTTCGCGCACCTGGGCGGCATGGTGGGTGCATTCATCCTGCTGCAGATATGGGGTAGGCAGCGCAACCCAGGTTAACGTGTAAGGACGATGCAGCGGGAACCTTTGCGAGCCCCGCGCGCTGAACACGTCAGCGGAATGTCAGTTACCCAAGCGAGAGGTACGCGACATGCGAATGCATCATGTCCTTTCAATCTTGACGGCGTCGGCTCTTCTTTCGATGAGTGCGTGTTCGTATATGCACCGCAGTGACGAGGGGTCCTCGTCCCGACGAGCGGAGGCCGGGCAAACGACGTCCAGCCCTCGCAGCAGCACGCGCAGCGGCAGCGGCACGAGCAGCAGTAGTGATGACACTAGTAGTGGTACCACCCAGAGCACGACACCGGACTGCACCGATACGGACGCGACCACGCGTGATCCTCGCTGCCCGCCGACAAACCCGGCACCGAATGCGCCTCAGGACACGACTGGCGCGCCTTCACCGCGCTGAACAGGGTCGTCACGATGAAGCAGAGCGAGACGACCCGCCCGCGCCCGGATCGCGACCGTGCCGCCCCGAAGACCTCGACTCCGGGGCGGCCGGCCGATACCAGCCGTCAGCAGAAACACGAAGACCAGCATCTGGACTCCGGTTCCGAGCACCTCGATCGCAGCTCCGGCAACGAGGGCCCGCAGAAAGCACCGACGCCGCCCGGACCGAAGTAGTCGCCCACAATTCGCACGACACGGGGAATCACCGAGATGGCCCACTCCGACAAGACGCGAAAGGCAGCCGCGCAGCTGCGCGGCGGATCGACCGCGAAGTATCGCGATCGTCCCACCGACGATGGGATGAAAGGGGACGGCGGCACCGAGCCCAACGCCGGACCGCCGCGCCTGCCGCGTCAGCATCCCAGCCGCCGCGTGCACGCGAAGCGAGCGCGCTGAAGGCGTAGCGGTACGCGCACTGAAGCCGCCACGGCGTGCGCCGCTGAAGACCCAACGGCGTGCGCCGAAGTCGTAGCGGCGTGCGCCGAAGTCGTAGCGGCGTGCGGTGAAGTCGTAGTGGCGCGCGCCCTCACGTGCCGGGCTCGTTGCGACGCTTGCCTCGAATATTCATCCCAGCAAGCCCCAGCTGGAGCGCGAGCAACGCCCATGCGCGGGCCTGAACAGCCCACGTCACCCAGAGCACGTTGCTCAGCAGAAAAACCCAGAAGCCCGCGTGCCGTCGCCGCTGTGATTTGGACGCAACGAGCCACGCACCCGTGAGCGTCACGATCATCGCGGGCCACTGAATCGCATCGAGCCATTGAGGCACGGATTGCATGCGGTTGCCGCAGCAGAAAATGCGCCTGCACCGTCTGTGCTTCGGCTTGGCCGCATGCGTGCGGATGGCCGCGAGATCGCGCCAGGCTCGCGTGCTCCTCGGTTCACTTCGCAACTGGCCACAGGGTGGCGCCGGTGTACTGCCCGGCTTTTCATGTAGGTAGCTCTCGAATTACTTTCGCGCGCCAACCGCAACGGCACAGGGAAGCGCAATCCAACAGACCGCGCGCGGTGTTGCCAGATCAACACAGAATTGGGGGATTCCCTTTTGATGATGTCTATTCGTACGGCCGTCCGCACGGCCCTTGCCTCCGTCCTTGCCGCTGCCGCCACGCAGGTGCTGGCACAAGAAGCCGCGCAGCCCGCGCCCGAAGTCCAGGAAGTCACCGTCACGGGTTCCCGCATTCAGCAGGTGTCGGGCATGAACACCCCGACGCCGGTCACCGCGATCGGTATCAACGACCTGAAGGTCATGGCGCCGACGACACTCGTCGATGCGCTCGCCCAGCTGCCGCAGTTCCTCAACAACGATACGCCGCAGAGCCAATCGTTCGGCTCGAGCGGCGCGGCCGGCGCAAGCTTCATCAACCTGCGAGGCATGGGGCCGAGCCGCACGCTCACGCTCCTCGACGGGCGCCGCGTCGTGCCCTCGACCCGCACCGGCTCGCTCGACATCGCGCTCATTCCCGACTCGCTCGTGCAGCGCGTCGACGTCGTCACCGGTGGCGCCTCCGCGGCCTATGGCTCGGATGCGGTCAGCGGCGTGGTCAACTTCGTTCTCGACACGAATTTCACCGGCCTGAAGGCCAATCTGCAGGGCGGTGTCTCCGAGCTCGGCGACAACGAGAACTATGAAGCGGAGATCAGCTGGGGCCGCGCGCTCGGGGATCGCGCACACATCATCGCGGCAGCGGAATACTTCCAGTCCGACGGAATCATCGGCTATCACGACCGCGACTGGTTCAACAGCTGCGCGCTCATCGCGATGCCGGCCGGCACTCCGGGGCCGCGCCAGGTGCACGCGTGCGATGTGCATTCGACCAAGTTCACCTATGGCGGCCTGATCACGAGCGGCCCGCTGAAGGGCCGGCAATTCCTCGAAGGCGGCGTGGTGGCGCCGTTCGAGCCGGGGACGATCGTCGGGCAGGACGCTCAGGCGGGCGGCAGCGGCGTCGATCCGGGCGGTGATCTCGTGTGGATCCAGCCGGATCAGAAGCGAGGCACCGCGTTCGCGCACCTCACCTACGATTTCACCGACGACGTGCAGGCGTTCGGCCAGGTGCTGTACGGCTACACCCAGAACAAGTTCCAGAAGGATCCGACCAACCAGTCGACCGCGTGGGAAGCGACAATCTACGCGGATAACGCCTTCCTGCCCGCATCATTGCGCGCGGAAATGCAGGCGAACAACATCGACTCGTTCGGCTTCGGCCGACTCGCCTCGAACGCGGATCTCGGCGGCGGCCTGGTCGACAACGAAAGCAAGATGTTCTCCGCCACCACCGGGCTCAAATGGAAACTCGGCAGCTGGAGCTACAACGCGTACTACCAGTACGGCGAGAACAACGCCGTGCTCACGTACACCAACACGTCGCGACTGGATCTGCTCTATCGCGCGACCGACGCCGTGCTCGACGCCAACGGCAATGCGATCTGTCGCTCGACGCTCACGTTCCCGGATGACGGCTGCGTGCCCATCAATCTCTTCGGGCCGGGCTCCGCCTCGCCGGAAGCGATCGCGTACATCAACGGCGACCGCAGCGACCAGGACCAGACCATCAAGCAGCACTTCGCCGAGTTCGTGGTGCAGGGCCGGCCGTTCTCCACCTGGGCGGGGGATGTCTCGGTCGCCTCGGGCGGCGCCTATCGCAAGGAAGTGCTGGACAACGTGATCCATCGCTATCCGTCCTCGCTCGATGGCCTCACTGTGCCGCCTGCGGACACCCAGGGCTACAAGGGCCTGCCCGCGTCCTACGCTGGCCAGGCGAACATCTTCGAGCGCACGGCGGCTCAGCCCCTGGCGGGCAGCTACAACGTGTGGGAAGTGTTCGGCGAAACGATCGTGCCGCTCGCGGTGGATACCTCCTTCGCAAAGCGGCTCGATGCCAACGCGGCCTTGCGCTACATGAACTACTCGGGTAGCGGCGGCATCTACGCGTGGAAGGGCGGCCTCGACTGGCAGGTGCTCGACGAGCTGCGTCTTCGTGCCACGCGTTCACGCGACGTGCGCGCCGGCACGCTCTCCGAGCGGTTCGACTACAGCGGCACTGGCGCGAACATCTTCGACCCGTTCCTGGCGGGCCGTCCACGTTACGCGACCACGGCCATCCGCAGCGGCAACCCGAACGTCGACCCGGAGAAGGCGGACACGCTCACCTTCGGCTTCGTGTACCAGCCGGAGTGGCTCGAGGGATTCAACCTGTCCGTCGACTACTTCGACATCAAGATCGCCGACGCCATCTCCTCGCTCGGTGCGCAGAACATCCTCGATCAGTGCTTCGACGGCGCAACGAGTGTGTGCTCGCTCATCACGCGCAATCCGGACACCGGCCGCGTTTCGCAGATCAACAACACCTTCCTGAACGTCGCCGAGTCGCGCAGCAACGGCGTGGACATGGAAGCGAGCTATCGGCGAGCGGTCGAGTGGTTCGGTGGCGGCGAGAACATCGCCATCCGTGCGTTCACGACCTTCACGAACGAGCTGTCCAGCACGAACGCGGGCGCCTCCAAGGTGGACCGCGTGGGCCAGACGGGCCTCGGCGGTGGAGCGCCCAAGTGGCAAGCGAGCGTCGCGTTGAGCTATGCGCGCGGGCCTCTGTCGGTCATCGCGCAAGAGCGCTTCATCAGCCACGGCGTGTATGACGCGACGTATACGGCGGCGGATATCGATGACAACCGGATCAGCTCCGCCGCGTACACGAACCTGCGCCTGTCCTACGACATCAGCCCGGCTGATACGGACATGACCGTGTACGCGAACGTGACGAACCTGTTCGACAAGGCACCGCCGCTCGTCGGGAGCTGGAGCTTCATCGGCTCGGGCGCAACCAACGAGTCCCTGTTCGACGTGCTCGGCCGCCGCTACAGCGTCGGCGTGCGGATGTCGTTCTAAAGCTCGGTCGGGCTCACGGGCCCACTTCTGGTTACCAGAGTGGGCCCGTGCGCTGCCGGAACACCACATCGCTTCTCACGAACGATGCGCGGTTGCCCCACGACGCTCGAATGAAGCTCACCACTTCGGCGACCTGCCGATCCGACAGGTCCTGCGCGAAGGGCGGCATGCCGAAAGGGTGAGGATTGCCCGCGGTCCCGGGCGGATATCCCCCATACAGGACCACTCTGATCACATTCACGGCGGAGTCCATCGTCACGGCGCGGTTGCCCGCCAGCGCGATGGCGGCCGGAGGCCGGCCTTCGCCCGCATCGCCATGGCACGTGGCGCATCGATCTTTGTACAGCGCTTCGCCGCGAGCGAGAAATGCCGCCGCCGCTTCGCTCAGCTCCCGCGGCCGCGCAGGCGCGCCTGCTGCCGAGGCTGCCGCCGATCCCGGCTCCGGCAACGCCTTGAGGTAAGTGGCCATGGCCTCGATGTCTGCGCGCGGTGCGTATTGCAGACTTTCAAACACAACTTCAGCCATCGGGCCGAGAGTGGCCGCGGATGTCGTGCGCCCGCTGTGGAGCAGATCGGTGATGTCGTCCGTCTCCCAGTGCTGCATTCCCGCTTCGGCTGATTTGTTGAGCGAAGGTGCATACCACCCCAGCACATTTCCGCCGCGCGCGTCACCCGGCGATCGAGGCGCCCCGAGCCCATTGCGGGGGACGTGGCAAAGATCGCAATGGGCCACGCTCCGCGAGAGATAGGCGCCACGATTCCACATCTCGCTCTGTGTCGAGTCGGGCTGGAACACGCCAGGGCGGAAATAGATCGCGCGCCATACATGCAGCAACGACCGGTAGCGGTATGGAAACCTCAGCGAGTGAGGCGGCGATCGGCGCGACACGGGCTTCACGGTCTTCAGGTATTCCCAGAGCGCGTGCGCGTCATCCTGGGTGATCTGCGTGAAGTTCGGGTAAGGAAACGCGGGATACAGCGGCGAGCCGTCGCGCGAATATCCGAGGTGAATCGCGCGCCAGAAGTCCCGCTCGCTCCAGCCGCCGATGCCGGTCTCGGCGTCGGGCGTGATGTTTGGAGCGTAGAACGTGCCGAATGCGGTAGGGATCGCGCGCCCGCCTGCGAACGGTTCGCCGCCGCGTACGGTGTGGCAGGCATGGCAGTTCGCCAGGCGCGAGAGAACTCTGCCTCGCTCCAGAACCTGCGGGGACACCGCTGCACTGCTGGCCGGCGACTCCCTGAACCCGTCATCCGGTGAACGGGTGAGCCAGAGCACCGCGGCGATGACGACGAGCGCGGCAATGATGATCAGGTATCCGCGCCGGCTCATTCGCGAGTCGCCTCGATGCTGCCGCACCGGATGGGCGGCGGGTTCTTGAATCCTTCTTGCGGTTTCGCGTCCGCAGGCACGGTTTGCGCGGCGAGCCAGGCGGTGACCGCGTGGATGTCCTGCGAGCTCAGGTCACGCACGATGCTCGCCATGCAGTCGGGCTGCAGCGCGTGGCGCGTGCCGTGCTGCCAGGCGCCGAGCTGGGCGATCAGGTAATCCGGCGAGAGACCGAGCAGGGCGGGGGTTGCGGGGAGCACGCCCATCAGTTGCTCACCGTGGCAGGACTGGCAGGGTGGGATGGAGCGCTGCGGATCCCCTTTGAGCACCAGATCCTCGCCGCGTTGCAGAGCACTCTGGCTCGTCTGAAGTCGCACGGGGCTCGGGTAAGGCAGCGAGATTCCCGCGAAATAGTCCGCGAGAGCGCGCAGGTAATCGTCGCGCTGGCGTTCGACGAGGAACACCATTTCCGGGAAGAAGCGCCTGCCGTCGCGGAAGCCGGTCAGCTGGTTGAAGAGATACCCGGCCGGCTTGCCGGCGATTCGGGGGAAGTAGCCTTCGGGCGTGGCCCGGCCCTGTTCACCGTGGCACACCGTGCACGGCTTCGCGCGTTGCTCGATGGAGTCGAGCGGCGGCTCCTGCGCAAGGGCGAAGCTCGAAAGGGAAAGGCACAGCAGAAGCCCTGGCGCGCGAATATGCATACGCTGTGAATGATAAGAGGTCGCAGTGAGGTTGTATTGAAGGTTACGCGCGGCCGCGCATCGAATGTTGCGGGCCAGGTTGAATCGGCGCGGCGGGTGCCGGTGTCGAAACCGGCACCCGCCACTTTCGTTGCGGACTTCAGTGCGCCATCGAAGCGAGCGCAGCAGCGTCGAGGTGGGCGATCGAGCGCGTGTCCTGGAAGGCGCGGATGCCTTCGATTCCCTGCTCGCGACCGATGCCCGAGGCCTTCATGCCACCGAACGGAGCGCGCAGGTCGAGGCGGGTGGCGCCGTGATCGTTGACCCACACGTAGCCGCACACCATCTGGCTGCCGACGCGGTTGGCCGTCTTCGGGTCCGCCGTCCACACCGAGCCTGCAAGGCCGGCCCACGTGTCATTGGCCATGCGCACGGCGTCTTCTTCGGTCTCGAACGGGATCACCGGAATGACCGGGCCGAACTGCTCCTCCGTCACCACGCGCAACGTGAGCTTCGGATCGACGACGATGGCGGGACGCACGAAGTTGCCGCCTTTCATGTCCCCGCCCGGCAGCTCGCCGAACTCCAGCACCCTGGCGCCGGACTCCCTGGCTTCCTTGATGAGGCTGTCGACGAACGCCTTCTGGGCCGGGGAATGCAGCGGGCCCATGGTGGTGCCCTTGTCGAGGCCGTAGCCGAGCTTCACCTTTTCCAGGCGGGCAGACAGGCCCTTCACGACTTCATCCACACGCGACTTGTGCACGAACAGCCGCTTGGCGTTCATGCAGATCTGGCCGGTGCTGTCGTAGATGGCCGCGAACAGGCGGTCGAGGTGCACGTCGTCGAGAATCGCATCCTTCAGGATGATGGCGGCGTCGTTGCCACCGAGCTCGAGCGTCACGCGCGTGAGGCTTGCGGAGGCGAGCTCCATCATCTTCTTGCCGCCGTTGACCGAGCCCGTGAAGCAGACCTTTGCGACATCCGGGTTGCGGATGAGCGCGGTCATGTTCGCATCCGGCCCCGTCATGACGTTCAGCACGCCCGGCGGCAGCTGCTCGGCAATGCGCTGCACGATGCGAGCCGTGGCGAGCGGCGCGGTGAGCGGCGGCTTCACGATCACGGTGTTGCCCGCGAGCAGGGCATGCGGGAGCGCCGCGCCGAGGATGGCCACCGGCCAGTTGAACGGCACGATGATGGTGACCACGCCGAGCGGCTGGTAGCTCACCGTCGTCTCCACGGGAATGGCGCCCGGAATGGGCTTCAGCACCTTGGCCGAGTTCACCTCGTCCGTGTGCGCCAGCGCGAGCTTCCAGCGCAGCTCCAGAACGAGCGAGTCGACCCACGCCTCCATGCGGACCTTGCCGTTCTCCTGCGAGAGGATGGCCGCATCGTCATCGCGGTTCTCGGCGATGCCGTTGAGCGCGGCGAGCATCTTCTCGGAGCGCTGCTGCGGGGTGAGGGCGGACCAGGCGGGGTAAGCAGCCTTCGCGGCGGCGACTGCGTCGCTCACATCCTGCGTGGTGGCCGAGGCGGCGTAGCCGACGACCACACCGGGCTTGGCGGGATCGGCGATCGCCATCTTGTCGGCGGTCTTGCGCTCTTTGCCGCCAATGTACAAATGCGTGGAAACGGAAACTGACACTGCTGGCTACCTCTCATGTCTTGCCGCATCGGCCCGAGCCCCCGCGGCACCTGAAAACTCGGGCGGCTATTGTAGTCGCGTTCGCACAGGAGATTGGCGCAGCGCGCGAGTCGCCGCCATTCTCGGCGCTTCCCTCGAAAGGATCATCGAAAAATCATTCAAGTTCTTGTTTTATCGATATCTACTGAGTCCTCTCCCGGGTAGTCGGCGACCGGAATGGGACCGCCCGCCGCCCTGATTCTGTCCTGATCGCGCTCCGGCAGCGCATCCGCGATGAGATCGATGCGCTTCCAGGCGGGGAACGGCTGGTTGCCGGACTCGTCCGGCACATGAGGCGAGAGCCGTTCCGCAGAGAGCTTGTGAATGTATCGCCCGCAGTTCACGAAGATCTGGCTCGCGGTGATGTGTACGAGGTGTATCGCGCCGGGTGCGCGGTGCGGCCCCTCGTTGGCCATCACGCGCGCTTCGCCCTGCACGCGCAGCCGGCGCGGCTTCTCGAAACTCATGAAGAGGAGCCCCACCTGGGCCGTGCTCTCGATGTTGCCCAACGACAGGAACATGCCGTTGCCGTCGTACGCCGGGAAGACGAGCTCGCCGGGCGCGCTCACGCGCACGAAGCCCGGCGCGCCACCCTTGTAGGAGACGGTGGGCCTGCCGCGCTCGTCCACGGTGCTGAGGAAGAAGAATGGCGCGGCTTCGATGAGCTCGCGATCGCCTGCATCGAACTCGGTGCGCGCCAGGCTTTCGAGCCGGTCTGCCAGGCGGCGTGTGTCGTGTCGGTCCTGGAAAGCGCGATGCGTCTGCCCATAGAGCTCACTCATGGTCATCTCCGGCGCGCGGGTCTGGCGGAGAGTGTACTCCCGGACCTGAGCGTTATCGCAGCGCGACCTTGGCCTCTCACAGGGGTCACCCCGGGATCTGCTCAAGCGCCGACGGCCAAAACTCTGTACAAATCGGGCCGTGGAATGGGACACAGAGCATCTCGGTGAAAAGCAGGCTTGGCTCGAGGCCACCCTGCGCAGTATCCAGGACGCCGTCATCGCGACGGATGGGCAGGGCCGAATCCGCTTCCTCAATCGGGAGGCCGCGCGCCTCACCGGCTGGAGTGAGAGCGATGCCCGCGGCCGGCTGCACTCGGAGGTGCTCAGGATCGTCGGCGCGCAGGATGAGTTCCTGATCAACCGCGACGGTTACCAGATCCCGATCGAGCACCATTCCGCACCCATCGTGCATGACACGCGCGGCAGGCTCGGCGTCGTTCTCACATTCAAGGAGGCCACGCCCGCGAGCGCCGCCGAGGAGCGGCTGCGGCTGGCGGTGGCAGGCGCCGAGATGGGCATGTGGGATCTGGATCTCGCGACCGATCGGGCGATCTGGAATCCCACGATGTACGCGATCCTCGGCATCGATTTCACCACGCCACTGACGCGGGAGGTGCGGCGGGCGCACGTGCATCCGGACGATGCGCAGCTGGTGCTCGATACGATGGCCGCTTCGCGCGCCGAGCGCCGCTCCTTCGGCGTGGAGTATCGGGCGATTCGTCATAGCGACCAGTCGGTGCGCTGGCTCTTCGTGCGCGGCAAGTACATCTACGACGAGAACGGGGAAGTCATCCGCGTCATCGGCGTCGTGGTCGACATCACCGAGCGGCGCAATCTCGAAGCGCGCGTACGCCAGGCGCAGCGGCTCGATGCGTTGGGAACACTCGCGGGCGGCATCGCGCACGACTTCAACAACATCCTCGCCGTGCTTCGGGGCAGCCTCGACGCGTTGAAAGAGGAAGTGCCGCCCGAGGGCGGCGGTGCCGCGCTGCTCGCTCACATGACACAGGCGTGCTCGCGCGCAACCGATCTCGTGCGGCAGATTCTCGCGTTCGCCCGACAACAGGAGCAGGACCGCCGCGTCGTGCACCTGAAACCCGTGCTGCAGGATGCCCTGCAACTCCTGCGCAGCACG
>JBDZVF010000246.1:0-9118 GCA_040255575.1 Pseudomonadota bacterium
TCGGAAACACCTGCGAACGTGCCGCCAGTCCCGCTTGCGCAGGTGAACGCGCTGATGGTGCCGCTCGTCTGCGCCCAGATCTCGGGCCCCGTGCTGTTGAAGTGGGCGTCCCGATTCGCCGTGTTGTCGAACTGGTTCGACCAGATCGCGTTCGGCAGCACCTGCGCGAGGCGGCCCGCGACTTTCTGATACTGGTTCGGGTTCGCGTAGGGCACCGTCGGCACCTTGTGCAATTCGGCGCCGAGCATTTCCAGCAGCCGATATTTTTCCGGCGACTGGTTATCCGGCATCACGATGACGCAGCGATAGCCACGCTCGTTGCACACGTGCGCAAGACCGATGCCGGTGTTGCCGGCCGTGCCTTCGACGACGATCCCGCCCGGCTTCAGCGTGCCCGCCTTCTCGGCCGCATCGATGATGCCGCGGGCCGCGCGGTCCTTCACCGAGCCACCCGGATTCATGAACTCGGCCTTGCCGAGAATCTCGCAGCCCGTCTCCGCGCTCAGCTTGTTGAGACGGATCAGCGGTGTGTTGCCGACCGAGCCGGAGAATCCGCGGGTGAGGCCCAGGGAAGTGGGGATTGCAGTCGTCATGCCAAAGGCCCTTGTCGTTCGGAAAAGCGCGCGATCATACGGGCTCCGAGGCCGACGTCCGGGCAGCTTCCACTGCGGCGATGACGTCGTTGTCGCCCTTCGCCAGCGAAGCGACTTCACCGACGATGAGCAGCGCAGGGGGCTGCACGTCATGGGTGCGGGCGAGCTCGACGATGGTGCCCAGCGTCCCGCGGATCACGCGTTGATCGGCCAGCGAGCCCCGCTCGACGAGCGCGGCAGGATGGTCAGGAGACGCGCCGGCTTCCGTGAGGCGCGTGACGATGCGCGGCATCTGTGCCACGCCCATGTAAAACACGACGGTGTGATGCGGCAGCCCGAGAGAGCGCCAGTCGAGCGTGGCGTCATCGAGCGCGTGGCCCGCCGCGAACGTCACGCTCTGCGCGAGCCGACGATGCGTCAGCGGAATGTTTGCGGACGCCGCGGCGCCGAGTGCGGCGGTGATACCCGGCACAACGACGTAGGGCACGTCATGCGCCTTGAGCACTTCGATCTCTTCGCCACCGCGGCCGAAGATGAAGGGGTCGCCGCCCTTGAGGCGCGCGACGCGCAGGCCGCGCTTCGCGTACTGCACCAGGAGCTCGTGGATACGCGCCTGGGTGGCGTGATGATCGCCCCCCGTTTCCTTGCCGACGAAGATGCGCTGCGCATCGCGACGCGCCCGATCGAGAACGGCGTCGGACACGAGCCGATCGTAAAGAATCACATCGGCCTGCTGGAGCAGCTGAACCGCGCGAAGGGTGAGCAGGTCCGGGTCACCCGGCCCGGCGCCGATCAGGTACACCTCGCCGATGCGGGCATCTGAGGCCATTTCGGGTGTCGCCGCGTCGGCGACGCTGTACGAGGCGGCGAGCTCGCTCTGGAATTTCTGGCTGGCTTCGTGCTCTTCGCCCGCGAGCACGCGCGAACCCACAATGCCGCCGATGATCCGCTCCCAGAACGGGCGGCGGTGCTCGGGCGCGAGGGTGCGCTTCACTTCGCTGCGGCGATCGCCGACGAAGCGGGCGAGGGCGCCGAGCCGCGCCGGGAGCAGCGCTTCGATCTGCTGGCGCACACGGCGGGCGAGCACGGGCGAATTGCCGCTCGAGCCCACTGCCACGACCACCGGCGAACGATCGATGATGGCGGGGAAGATGAACGTGGAGAGCTCGGGGTCGTCCACCACGTTGACCGGCAGCCGGCGCGCCTTCGCGGCATCGGATACCACCGCGTTCACATCGCGCGCATTTGTCGCCGCGATCACGAGCGAGGTGCCATCCAGATGATGCGGCTGGAAAGCCATGGCCACGTAGTCGAGCTGGCCCCGGCCCGCCAGCGCCCGCAGCTCATCGTGCAGCTTCGGCGCGATGACGGTGACGCGCGCGCCGGCCTTGAGGAGCAGGTCGACTTTGCGAAGGGCTACGTTTCCGCCGCCGACGACGACGGCGGGGCTCCCGCGCAACTGGATGAAGATCGGCAGATAGTCCATGCGGGCCTCACTGCCGCTCAAGTACGGCCGACGGCGTGACGTACCCGGGGCTGCAGACCGCACTCGCGCGTATCCGCGTTTTCCCACCACCAGCGGCCGGCACGCTGATCCTCACCCGGCTGGATGGCCCGGGTGCAGGGCGCGCAGCCGATGCTGGGGAAGGAGCGGTCGTGCAGCACGTTGTATGGGATCTTGCGAGCCTTGATGTATTGCCACACCTGCTCTTCGGTCCAGTCGAGCAGCGGGCTGATCTTCCAAAGGCCGTTCGGAGCATCCCATTCCACCGGCACGCCGAGGGCGCGTGTCGCGGACTGCTGCCGCCGCACGCCCGTCACCCAGGCACCGTACCCCTGGATGGCTCGTTTGAAGGGCTCGACTTTCCGCACGTGGCAGCAGGCGAGGCGCGCCTCGAGGCTGTGGAAGAAGGCGTTCACGCCCTGCTTGTCCACGAGTTTCGCGAGGCTTTCCGAGTCGGGGTAGACGAGCTTGATGCGCTTCTTGTAGCGCCGCTCGAGCTTCTCCAGCAGCTCGTAGGTCTCCTCGTGGAGGCGGCCCGTGTCGATGCTGAAGATGTCGATCTCGGGCACGTGCGACCAGATGATGTCGGTCAGCACCATGGCCTCGGCACCGAGGCTGTTCGAGTAGACAACCTTGCCATATTGCTGGACGGCAGACTGCAGCGCCTCGCGGGTGGCGAGCGCCTTCTGCTCCAGCTCCAAAGTGAGAACATCGCCCATAACGTGGGTTTGAATATATAGACGGCCCACGGGGGTCCAAACGAATGAATCCTCATGAGGGGCTGCTATCCGGTTATAGGGCGGTAACAGCGCGGGCTGCCGGCGGACACTTTCGGGCCGCCCCGGCGGTTGCGGCCTCTTGGTGCTAGGCTTTGTGCCCTCACATAAGCCCAAGAATGTCGAAAGGCTTCCCGGGATGAAATTGCACCAGTTGCGCTACCTCGCCGCGGTAGCGCAGAGCGGCCTGAATATCACGGCCGCAGCCCAGAAACTGCACACCTCTCAGCCAGGGGTCAGCAAGCAGATCAAGCTGCTCGAAGACGAGCTGGGCTTCCAGATCTTCGTGCGCGAAGGCCGGAACCTCACGCGCATCACGCCTGCCGGTCAGCAGGTGATCGAGCGGGCCCTGCGCATTCTGCAGGAAGCCCAGAGCATCAAGGACCTCTCGACCGAGCTGCGGGACGAGGGGCGGGGGGCGCTGTCCATCGGCACCACCCATACCCAGGCCCGATATGTCCTGCCGGAAGTCATCCAGCAGTTCCGGGCGAAATACCCGCAGGTGCGGCTGAATCTGCATCAGGGCACCTCGGAGCAGATCGCCGAGATGGTGGCCCACGACCGCATCGACTGCGCGATCGCCACCGGCTCCGAGCAGCTGTTTTCAGACCTCACGCTGCTGCCGTGCTATCGCTGGCACCGCATCGTCATCGTGCCGAGGGATCATCCGCTGACCCAGGCGGGGAGGCTTTCCTACAAGAGCCTCGCGGCGTACCCGCTCGTCACGTACACGTTCAGCTTCACGGGGCCGTCCTCCTTGCACGAGGCTTTCGCCAGGGGCGGGTACACCCCAAACGTGGCCATCACGGCTCGCGATGCGGATGTGATCAAGACCTACGTGCGGCTGGGGCTGGGAGTGGGCATCGTCGCGAGCATGGCGATGCTGCCGGAGGAAGACGCGGACCTCGTTTGCATCGACTCGGCGCATCTCTTTGCGGCCCACACCACGTGGATGGGGTTCCGTCGCGGAACGCTTCTGCGCAAATACATGTACGAGTTCGCGCAGCTGCTGGCGCCTCACCTCGACCGGCGGTCGGTAGAGCGGGCGCACCGGCTGAACTCGTCGCACGAGGTCGCGGAGATGTTCAAGGACGTCACGCTACCCGAGCGGTGACGCACCGAGCGGAGCGAAAGAGCTCAGGCGTGAAAGCGTTCGCGCTTGAGCCCGGGCAGCGGCGCGCCAGGCGTGTAGGCGATCTTGAACCGGTCGAGCGTGGCGATGGCGTCTTCCGGCTTCTCGGTCGGCGACAGATCGAACGCATCGATCCCGACACGCGCCATCAGATAGATCTGATCCTGCTTCACGTGCCCCACCGCGCGCACTTCGCCCGCGAACTTGTAACGGGCCCGCAGGAGCTTCGCCTGCGTATAGCCGCGACCTTCCCCGGGCCCCGTGAACTCGAGCGCCACGAGCGACAGCCGCGGCAGCTCCGGCGCGAGATCCTCGACCTTGTCCGCCGGCGCGAGCCGAATGCCGAGCCGGCCCTTGCGGGAGCGATACACGTCCGGGCTCTCGCGAAACTTCGCGAAGGGCACGATCAGGGGCACATCGTCCGCCACGGGTGAATCCCCGAGCGTCACCCAATCGTCCTCGACGACCTCACGCTGCCGCAGAAGTGGCATACACCTGTTCCTTGAAAGGCTTGAGGCCGATGCGGCGGTAGGTTTCGATGAAGCGCTCGCCGTCTTCGCGCTTCTGGCGATACACATCGACGATGCGCTGGATGGTGGTGGCGACTTCGTTCTGCCGAACCGACGGTCCGATCACGTCACCGAGTGCGGTGAAACCGTTGACCGAGCCGCCGAGCGTGATCTGGTACCACTCCTCGCCGTGCTTATCCACGCCGAGAATGCCGATGTGGCCGACGTGATGGTGGCCGCACGCGTTCATGCAGCCTGACATCTTGATCTCGATGTCGCCGAGGTCGTAGAGATAATCGAGATCGTCGAATTGCTTCTGGATCTCGGCCGCGACGTTCAGCGTGCCCGCGTTCGCCAGGCCGCAGAAATCGAGGCCGGGGCAGGCGATCATGTCGGTGAGCGTGCCGATGTTCGGCATCGCAAGGCCGAGCCGCTTGAGCTCAACCCAGGTGTCGTAGAGCTCGCTTTGCTTCACATCGGCGAGCAGCAGGTTCTGGTTGTGCGTGGCGCGCACCATGCCGAAGCTCACGCGATCCGCGAGATCGGCAACTGCTTCCATCTGCTCCGAGGTCATGTCGCCCGGCACGCTGCCGTGCTTCTTGAGCGACACGAATACGGCCCGATAGCCCGGCACCTTGTGCCTGCGGGTGTTGTAGCGATACCAGGTCTGGAACTCGAGCTCGCGATCGGCGGCGACGTCGCAGTCTTCCAGCTTCTCGTACGGCGGCGGCACGAAGAACGCGCGCACGCGGTCGACCTCCGCCATGTCGAGGTGGGTGGCGAAATCCTTCGACGCTTCGAACTCGGCCTCGACTTCCTTGCGGAACGCCTCGATGCCGAGCGACTTCACGAGGATCTTGATGCGGGCCTTGTGAATGTTGTCGCGGCGGCCGTAGCGGTTGTACACGCGCAGCGTGGCTTCGAGGTAACCGAGCAGGTCCGGCAGCGGCAGGAACTCGCGGATCACCTGGCCGATGATCGGCGTGCGGCCGAGGCCGCCGCCCACGTACATGGTGAAACCGATCTCGCCATTCGGGCCGCGCTGCATGTGCAGGCCGATGTCGTGCACCTCGGAGGCGGCGCGGTCTTCCGGCGAGCCGGTGATGGCGATCTTGAATTTGCGCGGCAGGTAGGTGAACTCGGGGTTCAGCGTCGACCACTGGCGGATGATCTCGCAGTACGGGCGCGGATCGTCGAGCTCATCCGGCGCGATGCCGGACATGTGATCGGCCGTGACGTTGCGAACGCAGTTGCCGCTCGTCTGGATGGCGTGCATCTGCACGGTCGCCAGATGCTCGAGGATATCCGGAACGTTCTTGAGCTCGGGCCAGTTGAGCTGCAGGTTCGTGCGCGTGGTGAAGTGGCCGTAGCCCTTGTCGTAGGTGCGCGCGATGAACGCGAGCTTCCGCAGCTGCCTGGTGTTCAGGAGGCCGTACGGAATCGCGATGCGCAGCATGGGAGCATGCCGCTGGATATACAGCCCGTTGCGGAGGCGAAGGGGGCGGAACTCGTCTTCGGACAACTCGCCGGCGAGGAACCGACGGGTCTGATCACGAAATTCAGCCACGCGCTGGTCGACCACCGCCTGGTCGATCTCGTCGTAGCGATACATGGGCGGGGAACATACTTTGTGACCCCGCCAGGGTGAAAGAACGGTTGGTTTGGAGCGGTGACACCGAGGTTATGAGGCGGGGGGCAGGCGCGCTGTGGGAGACTAGCCCCCCTCATCGCACGGCCCGAAAGGGGGACAAGATGGCGGGGTTGTACTACGAGGAGTTCGAGGTCGGCCGGCGGTTCGAGCACCCGGTTCACCGAACCGTTACCGAGACCGATAACGTGCTCTTCAGCGCCCTGACCATGAACCCGGCGGCGCTGCATCTCGATGCCGAGTACATGAAAGGCACCCCATACGGCAAACCGCTGGTCAACAGCGTGTTCACGCTCGGGCTCATGGTCGGGATCTCGATCCAGGACACTACGTTCGGGACCACCGTGGCCAACCTCGGCTGGGAAGACGTGCGCTTTCCGAAGCCGGTTTTCGTGGGCGACACCTTGCGAATCGAGACCACGGTCCTCGCCATGCGCGAAAGTCAGTCCCGCAAGGATGCGGGGATCGTCACGCTCGCCCATCGGGCTTTCAATCAGCGCAACGAAGAAGTGGCGAACTGCCGGCGCGTCGCGCTGATGCTCAAGAGGCCGGCTTCGTGAACACCGTGCCGCTGAGCTCGCTGGCACCGCTGCGATCCCTGCTTTTCGTGCCAGGAGATAGCGAACGCAAGCAGGCCAAGGCACTCACGGCGGGGGCGGATGCGCTGATTCTCGACCTGGAGGATGCGGTCGCCGAGGCCGCCTTGCCGGCGGCTCGCGCTCGGGTGCGGGAGTTCTTGAGCGCGCAAGCGCCGGGGGCTCGGGCGCAGGAGTTGTGGGTGCGGCCCAATGGGCTCGCGAGCGGCAAGCTGGTTGAAGACCTGAAGGCGGTGATGCCGGGGCGGCCTGACGGGGTCGTGCTGCCGAAGGTCTCTTCGGTGGAGGAGCTGCAGGAAGTGGGGCTTCACCTGTCCGCGCTCGAGCCGCGGGCGGGGCTGGTTGAAGGGACGGTCCGCGTCATCGTGATCGCGACGGAGACGCCGAGGGCGCTGCTGAACCTGGGCGAGTACCGCCCCGAGACGGCGGGGGCTCGGCTCAGCGGCCTGACGTGGGGGATGGAGGATTTGTCGGCCGCCATCGGTGCGTTGGCCAAGACAGAGGAGGACGGCTCGCTCACTCCGGTGTTCGAGCTGGCGCGCTCGTTATGTCTGATCGCGGCAGCGGCCGTGGGCGTGCAGGCGATCGACGGGGTGCATGCGGACTTTCGCGATCGCACGGGGCTGGAGCGCGAGGTGGCCCGCGCCCGGCGGGATGGGTTCACGGCGAAGCTGGCCATCCATCCGGATCAGGTGGCGGTAATCAATGCGGCGTTCAGCCCGACTGAGGCCGAAGTGGGACACGCCCGGCGCGTGGTGGCGGCGTTCGATGCGGCGAAAGGCGCGGGCGTGACCAGCCTCGACGGCAAGATGCTCGATCGGCCCCACCTGGTGCTGGCTCAGCGGCTGCTGGCGCTCGCGGATCGGCAAAGAAGCCCGCAATCGCCGGGCGGCTGAGAGGGCGGCGGCAGCCACAAGCGCACTTCGGTGCGCCCTCCCAACCGCCCGGCGACTGAGGGCTTCCTAGTTCTCGTTCTTCTCTTCTTCCTTTTCTTCTTCCTCCGTTCGCGACACCGCCACAGTATCCGGCGAGCAGAAGCGCATCCACAGCGCCTCCTGCGCCTCCCGCTCATTGAACTCCTGATCCGGGCAGTCGATCCGCAGGTGCCGGTCCGCGAACGGCGCGCCGACGAGGTGGCAGTGGTGCGGGGTTGCCGAATCCGGATACCGGAACGGATCGAAATACCGACACCGCACACACATGCGCGAAATCGGCAGCGAGCCGCTTTCCTGCAGGCCGCGGATCATCTTGATCGCGGACCGATAGAACACTTCCTGCTCGCGCTGTGAGAGCGCCGCGAACGCCGACTGCAGCGGATCGGGCAATGCTGCAAGTGCAGTAACGGAACGCCGTCCCTCGGGCGTCAACATGATGGCCAGCGCTCGTCCATCGATGTGACTGCGCCGCTTCTTCACGAGGCCCTTGGTCTCCAGAGCGGTGAGGCTATCGGAGGCCGTCGCGGGTGTGACCCCCAGTTCCTGCGCGACCGCCGACAACGTGAGGCTTTCGCGACGTGAGGCCAGCAGCTCCAGGATCTTGCGCTGGGTGGGGGTCAGGCGCTGAGAAGCCCACTGATCCCACGAACTGGTGTGGGCAAGCTGGGCCAGTCGCCGAAGCGCGCTCGCCAGAGCCTGCTGCAAGGGAACAGAAATCCGGTCGAAGGTGAGCATGCCGCGCAGCTTAGGAGCCCTAACCGGGGCTGTCAAGCAAAAAACAGCATAATCGCAGTAAGATAACGGAAGATCGCCTCCTGTTCGACGCAGAATTGCCGCGAACGGCAGGGCCGGCCCGAGCGGACAGAGCTTCGCGGCGGGGGGAGGAAGCGCATCCGTCGCAGGTGGCACGGCGGCCCAGGAAAGGGCGTGGCGGCTTGGCCAACGCCGCCACGCTCCACGGCGCGGTGGCTCGGCAAACGGCGCGGTGTCCAGCAATCGGCGGGGTGGCCAGCAATCGGCGGGGTGGCCAGCAATCGGAAGGGCGGCTCAGCAGAGCCGGCTTCAACGAACGAGGCGAAGTTGAGAAGCGGGCCTGCCTTGCGCCCTCCGCGCGATCAGCGCCGCGCGGTTTCCAGGCGGAGCAGGTCTTCAGGCGTGTCGATGTCGATCGAGGCGCTGTCCATGGGCACCCGGACAACCCGGTCCGGGTTGCGCTTGAAGAGCGACTGCGCCCCGCGATCGCCGCGCAGCTCGGCGAGATCGCGAAAACTCGAAGCGGGAAAGATCGCCGGCGCGCCCAGGGTGGATCCATATTGAGCCGCGACGATGTAGTGGGGCTGCCGCCGCCAGTTCGTGGCAAGCCGCCTGAGATCCTCGGCAGTCACAGCCGCCTGGTCCGCGAGCACGAGCATGACCCCGCCACAC
>JBDZVF010000247.1:0-9053 GCA_040255575.1 Pseudomonadota bacterium
CCAACGTCAACGGCGTATACGTGACGCCCCATAGCCTCTACGTCGCCGGCACCATGACGGGACAGAACGGCGCGGTGCTCACTGTGCTCAACAAGTTTGCGATCAGCGATGGCGCGATGAGCTACCGGGCCACCGGCTCGATCGTGGGCACGCTCGGGTGGAGCAATCCGTCGTACTTCATGGACGAGCATGACGATGACCTGCGCATCCTCACGTCGCAGCAGTTGGTGCACCAGTTGACCATCCTGCGTGAGGCGGGGCACCGGCTGGCGCCCGTCTCTACGCTGCCCAACAGGGCGCGTCCGGCAGCGATCGGCAGACGGGCGAACAGGTGTTCGCCGTTCGCTTCGTGGGTGCATGGTGCCGAGTACGTTTCCAGGCGCTGGCAGGACTTTCCTGCGCAGTAGGGGCGCCATCGCAGTCGGGCCCGCTGGGAATGGCCCTTGCTACGTTTCCGCCAAAGACCACGCGGATGACGGATGAGCGGGCTCGCCGACCTTCGAAACGACCTCCGAAACGAACTGCGCTACGGCTTGCGCCATCTCGTGCGAGACAGCGCCGTTGGCGAGCGCCGCGTGCGCGCGCTTCTCGCCAACGAACGGCTGGCGCGCGATGAGCTTAGCGCCGTCACCGACCGTCTGCTTTTCGACACGCTGAAAGCCGCAGTCCGGCAGATTCCGCGGTATCACTCGATCAAGCTCGACTTCAACGCTGCCACTGCGCGCGAGGTGCTCGCGGAGCGCTTCCCGATCGTGGATCGCACCCACATCGTGGGCGGATCGGGTGAGTACTACCCGAAGAAGGCTCCCGCCAAATGGACTCCGGTGGGCCGCACCAGCGGCACTACCGGCACGCCGTTGAAGGTATATCGAAGCCTCGACTCGGTGCTGTGGGAGAACGCCTTCATCGAGCGGCAGTTTCGGTGGGCCGGTTATCGGCCGGGAATGCCGCGCGCGTATCTTCGCGGCGACACCGTTGTGCCGATCGACAAGTCTTCGCCGCCTTACTGGTTTCACAATCGATACAACAATCAGCTGGTGCTCTCGTCGCGCCATCTGCGCGAGCCGTGCGTGGACGCGCTGATCCGGGAGCTCGAGAGGTTCGCGCCGTTCCTGATGCAGGCTTACCCCTCCACCGCGTACGAGCTTGCTTTGCTGCTCGAGCAACGCAACGCGGCGTTGAAGATTCCGTATGTGTTCACGGCGTCGGAGCCGCTGTATCCGCATCAGCGTCAACTCATCGAGGAGAGGCTCGGGGCGCGGGTGATGGAGTACTACGGCATGGCCGAGCGTGTGGCCTACGCATCGGAATGCGAGCGGGGCAACCTGCACGTCAACACGGACTATTCGTACGTCGAGATCGTGGATGACGAGGGCAAACCGACGAGCAGCGACGGCTACATCGTGGGCACCACATTCCACAACACGGTGATGCCGCTCGTGCGCTACCGCGTGTCAGATCGCACGCGATGGCGGAACGAGCCTTGCCCGTGCGGGCGCAGCTATCCATTGATCGAGCCGGTCACGGGCAAGTTCGAAGACACGCTGTACGGCGCGCGCGGTCAGCGGATCAGCCCGTCGGTCGTCACGTTCATCTTCAAATCGCTGGATGGAATCCAGCGCTCGCAGGTCGCGCAGGTGGGTGCGAGCGAGTGGGAGATTCGTGTGGTGCCGGCCGCGGGTTACGGCCCCTCCCAGCGCAACCGCCTCGTCCAGAACGTGCGTGAGCTCGTGGATCCGGAGCTCAACGTCACGGTTCGCGAAGTCGAGGACATCGCGCGCACGTCCGCGCACAAGTATCGCTGGATCGTGAACGAGTACAGCCGCAGGTCCTGAGCATCCGCTCAGCTCTTCGCGTGAGGCCAGTACACCTCGGTTCGCCAGTCCGCCGGGTTCGGAAACTGGCCGGGGTCCGTCACGTACGACTCCCATGGGGCGCCGCGGACGCGAAAGCCCTGCTCCTTGATCCAACGTTCGATCGCGGCGTTCGTGTCCGGCAGCCCCTCGTAGGGACCGGCGTGAACTCCGACCGCCGCAGGGCCGGCGGGGAGGGTGCCCGCCTGTATTTCCCCTTCGGCTTTGGCGGGTGCCGCCAGCACCATCGCGGCTTCCACGGTCAATTGACCCGCGTCCATGGCAACGTAGCGCGCCACCGGCGCACCCGCGATGGCGAGGCCCGCTTGCTGGCAATGGGCGAATAGTGTCCCAAAGCATTCGGCCAGCATCCCCGGCAGCTCACTGCGCGCGACTTGACGACGGATGTAAAGGATCGGCTGTTCCGCGCGTTCCACGCGATCGATCGACAACACAGGCATGGGGCACTCGCTCACGTTAAGTTGAGTGTGGAGTGGACGACCAATGATAGTGGACTCCGCGACGGTCGTCTTTGACGTTTCTTGCGGCTGGCGACTGGGTTGTGAACCGGGAGGGCGAGCCCGTCGCGCGCAGCGAGTGGAATCCCGGCGCCGCGCTCTTCACGATCAAAGCCAAGGCGGGCTGTCATGGAAAGAAATCCTGCGCTCGGAGGATCAGGGACCGCGGGAGATCTATGGTCTGACGGCGGATGAAAAGAATATCGTCCTGTCGTCCATCACGCCGGCCGGCCGAAGTGGCTTGTGGGCGCTGCCCCTCGACGGCTCCTCCGACGGCGCGCCGCTCCTCGAGGATGACAACGACGTCCTGGGCGTCACCTATGACCGCATTACGCGTGCGCCCGTGAGCGCCACCCTGGGTGGCTCCGAGCAGGCGCTGCGCTGGCTCGATCAGGATGCCGAGAAGCGCTTCGTCCGTGTTGCCTGCGCGTTCAAGGGTAAGCGCGTCGCGGTGTACGGCCGCTCGGAAGATGGCCAGCGCGTGCTGGCGCGAGTGGATGCGCCTTCGAGCCCGCCGGTGTACTACTTCGTCGATTTCACGAAGGGCACGGCCGACATCGTCGGCGAAGAGTACCCCGCGCTCATCGACGTGAAGCTTGGTGATGTGCGCGCCATGACTTATGCCGCGCGCGACGGCGCGATGGTGCCGGCCTATCTCACGACCCCGCCCGGCTCGGACGGCAAGAATCTGCCGCTCATCGTCCTGCCACATGGCGGGCCGGAGACACGCGATGATTACGCCTTCGACTGGTGGGCGCAGTTTCTCGCCGTGCGCGGCTACGCCGTCCTTCAGCCCCAGTTTCGGGCTCAACCGGCTTCGGCACGGCGTGGGAAGCGGCCGGCCGCCGGCAATGGGGTGGGCCTGATGCAGGATGACGTGACCGACGGCGTCAAGGCGATGATTGCCCAGGGAGTCGCGGATCCCTCGCGCGTCTGCATCGTGGGGGCAAGCTACGGGGGCTACGCCGCCCTGGCCGGCGCCGCCTTCACGCCCGATGTGTATCGTTCCTGAGCGTGCAGCTTCGCAAGGAGTAGCGCCTACTGCGTGCTCGTCTTGCGGCAGATCAGGAAATGATCCGCCCCGAGATTCGCGCCTTTCAGCGCCTGGAACACCATACGCCGCAGCAACAGCCCCTTGGTGTCGAAGGAGCGCACGAAATTGATGTACGTGCTGATGGTGCTGTATTCGAGCACTTCGAAACCCGCGTGCCGGAGCATCTCTTCCAGCGCCGCCCGCGTGAAGAGATTGATGTGATGAGGCGGCGCGACCATGTTCCACTTCTGCAGGCCGAGAACGCGCCGGTGAATGCATGAAGGATTGGGCGTGGTGACGATCAGGTAGCCGCCGTCGTTCAGGCGCTCTCTCATGCCAGCGAGCAGCGCTGCCGGATTCGGCACGTGCTCGACGACGTTGAACGATGTCAGCGCGTCGTACTTCCCCGGAACCTGCGCGAGCTCGCAGCGGATGAAGTCGATGCCGAACATCTCGCGCGCGTACTCGGATTCGGCATCTGAAATCTCGAGGCCGTCTGCCTTCAGCCCGAACTCCGTGCGCGCCAGGTGCACGAAGAACCCGTTGCCCGCCCCCACATCCATGAGCCGCGGCGAGTCGATGTATCGAAGCAGCCTGCGCAGAATGTGCCGCCAGCGAAAGCCCCAGTGCGCCTCGATCTCCGCCTTGCTCTTGAAGGCGATGGTGTAATAGCTGTCCGACTCGTACTGCTCATGCACGAACGCGAGATCCGCCATGATGCATCCGCACGTCGGGCATTCGTAGATATCGACGTCGCGCTTGACGAAGGACCGGCGGGGCTGGTGGTGGTCGGCGTGCACGACGCAGCTCTGGATCATGGTTTTATTTCCCGTGCGTTCAGTGGTTCGGCCGCCGCAGCAAGTATCGCGCCTGAGTCCGGGGTCGGAAGTACTGGTTCCTGCGATCTATTCAGGTTGGGTCCCGCGATCAATTAGCGTGCTCCCGCAGGAGAACAAGAAATCTCGGAAGGGAGGTCGCCATGAGATCCATGAGCGCAAGGATGCGCAGGACGTTCCGTCTCATCGCTGTGTCGGGGATTCTTGGGGCCCCCGGCGCACACGCCCAGCTCACCGATCTCACGCAAACGCCCAACGTCGAGAACGCGGGTATTGCCAAATCCCTGAACCAGCAGGTCGGTGCCGGAGTCGGCAGCCTCACCACACCGAACTCGTCCACCTTCATCATCAAGCGCGATCCGGCGCGCTCGATTCGTCGCGGGCGCCAGCTCTTCCAGCGCAAGTTCACGATTGCGCAGGGAGCCGGGCCGCGCACCGGGGATGGCGTGGGCAACATCGCCTTCGATGCCTCCATCGGCGCCGGGCTCGCCGACAGCTGCGCGGGTTGCCACGGGCGGCCGCGCGGGGCCGCGGGCTTCGGCGGGGATGTGTTCACGCGGCCCGATAGTCGCGACGCGCCCCATCTTTTCGGCCTCGGCCTGCAGGAGATGCTCGCGGACGAGATCACGACGGATCTGCGGAACATTCGCGCGCAGGCCATCGCCGATGCACGGCGCTTCTTCATCCCGATCACTCGCGGCCTCTTCAGCAAGGGCATCGGTTACGGATTCATTACCGCCTTTCCAAACGGCACGGTGAATACGTCCGGCGTTGATGGCGTGGACCCGGACCTGCGCGTGCGGCCGTTTTTCGCGGAAGGCAAGACCATCTCCATCCGGGAGTTCGTGGTCGGCGCCTTCAACGCGGAGATGGGCATCGAGGCGGTGGATCCGGTGCTTGCAACAGCATCCTCGGGCGGTCGCGCGGTCACGCCCGCGGGCATGGTGCTGGATGGGAGCCAGGACACAATCGAAGCGCCTCCTGCAAGTAATCCGGCGCAGGATCCCGATGGCGACGGAGTCGCCAACGAGTTGCCTACAGCGCTGGTGGATCACATGGAGTTCTATCTCCTCAACTACTTCAAGCCCGCTACGTACCGCCAGAGCGCGACTACTGCGCAGGGGCTTGCAACGTTCCATCAGATCGGCTGCGGCGGCTGCCACATCCAGAACCTCACGATCAATCGGGACAGGCGGGTTGCGGATGTCGAGACCGTCTACGATCCCGCGCGCGGCATCTTCAACGACCTCTTCGCGACGGCGACGCTGCGCATGGTCGAACAGAATGACGGCTCGGGCTTTCCCACGCTGAAACTGCCGGCGCAGCAGTCGTTCGTCGTGCGCAACTTCTTCGCGGACCTGAAGCGGCACGACCTCGGCCCGAACTTCTACGAGCGCCGGTTCGACGGCACGCTACAGCGGGAGTTCATGACCGAGCCGCTCTGGGGTGTCGGCTCGTCCGCGCCGTATGGGCACGATGGTCGCAGCATCAACCTGCGCGAAGTGATCCTCCGCCACGGCGGCGAGGCCACCGCGGCCCGCAATGCCTTCAACGGATTGCCGGAAGGCTCGAAGAGCGCAGTACTCGAGTTCCTCGGCTCGCTCGTGCTCTTCCCGCCCGACGACACCGCCTCGAACCTCGATCCCGGTAACCCCGGCGCAGCGGATTTCCCGCAGCGGGGCCACGGAAGCATCCGCCTCACGACGCTATTCAACGATCCGAACGAATCGGAGTGATCGGCGCGACGGCGCCGAACGAAGAGGCTCGCGGGCTGCCCGTCACCGCTCGCGATAACGAGCCAGGCGGAATTTGCCCTCCGACGGCCACCCCGCAAGGCTGAACCGTGGCAGATTTCAGAACCAGATCGTGCACCTGGGTGGAAAGAGGACCCGGCCCGGTCCTCGCCCGACCGGGATCACGGCGATTGGCGGTCGCGATAGAAGCTCCGTAGAATCCGCCCCTCACGACGCGCCCGTAGCTCAGATGGATAGAGTGGCAGCCTCCGAAGCTGCAGGTCGCTGGTTCGAATCCAGTCGGGCGCGCCACTCCACACCGCAAGACGTCCTGCCGCGGTCATGAATAGACCCCCTGCAGGGCGCTTCCAGCAACCCGACGAAGACCTCCCGCGAGAGCCGCGTCAGCATCGTGGAATCCCGCGCGCATCACGCGGCCGTCTGCGCAATCTTGCCGATAGGTTGCAGGCGCAGCCGTGAACCGAAGTACCGCTTGACGGCATCGCCGTCGAGCCGCTGGCCGCAGAGCCCGACGTATCCGTCCGGCCGGACCAGATAGAACGACAGCGTTGGGATTCCCGCGCGCGCAGTCGCCTCGGCATTGCCCGGATCCGGCGGCACTTCGTGAACCTGCAGAATGCCGTCGAGCCCCGCGATTTCCGGCGCCGCTTGCCCGAACACGAGCAGGTTGAAACACAGATTGTCCAGGTCCGGAATGGAGTGCTGCTCCGGCCCGCCGGCGCTCAAGCGCAACGTGACCCACGGAAAGCGATCGCCCGCGCGCGGCGCCTCATCCGCAAGCCCCGGCAGCGACTCCGAGAGCGAGCTGCCCCGATAAGCAATGCCAATCTGAGACACGACAAGAAACGCTCTCCGTTGAATGGACCGCCGGCTCATGACGAACTTCGCCACCCGCGCCAGCACCTGAGTGCGGAAGAGCCCAGCGAGCCAGTTGTCCGCAACGATCAGACGAAACGCGCGGTCAGTCGTATGCAGCAGCGCGCGCGCCACGGGAATGCGCTCCTCTTCATACGTATTGAGCAGTCCCTCTCCGCAGAGGCCCTGTATCACCCAACCGAGCTTCCAGGCGAGGTTGTACGCGTCCTGCAGACCAGTGTTCATGCCTTGCGCGCCCATGGGACTGTGAATGTGCGCGGCATCCCCAAGCAGAAAACAGCGCCCGCTCCGGAAGCGCGACGCGGCCCGATGATGAATGCGATACGTGGAAAACCAGCTGCACGAGCGAACCCTCAGACGCTCCCCGAGCTCGCCCTGCACGTGCGGAAGAGCTTCCTCGAACCGCAGGTCGCGGCGGTCCCGAAGACCCGCCGGCAGGATACCCACCATGCGCCAGAGATCCGTTCCGCGCATCGGGAAGAACAGGTGGAAGCCGCTCCGCCAGAGGTACACGTTCACCTCGTCCGCGACCATGGGGCCCGTCGCTTCCACGTCCGCGACATAGAACACGTGTTCGTAAGGAGCGCCTGGGAAAGTGATGCCGCACAACTCTCGCACGGTGCTTCGTGCGCCATCGCATCCGCCAACCCATGCCACCGATACAGACCGCGTGGCGCCGCTCGCATCACGAAGCGTGGCGATCACGTGATCCGCTTTTTGATCGAGCGCAACCAGCTCCGTATTCCACTGCACCGACACGCCGAACTCGCGTAACCGCTCGCCCATGATGCGCTCGTTGTCGTCCTGTCCCAGAACGAGCACATATGGATACGCAGTGATCTGCGCGCCAGCCTCACCGAGCGGAATGCGCGCAAGCTTGCGACCGCGCGCCCAGAGATTGGCGCCGGTGCCCGGCTTGCCGAGCTCTAGTGCGCGGTCCGCGATCCCGAGGCCTGCATAGATTTCGAGCGTGCGAGCCTGTACGCCAAGCGCTCGCGTCTCGCGTGCAGGCCCTGCATGCCGATCGATGATCAGCACGCGCACGCCACGACGGGCCAGCTGATTGGCCAGCATGAGCCCGGTGGGTCCCGCTCCGTCCACCAGCACATCCGCATCGGTCGCTGCAGTCATCACTCAGCCCTCCACCGTGTGTCGGCACGCAGCCTACGCACAGCGCCGCGTGCGCGGACTCAGAGCCAGCGTTTGTGCTTGAACCAAAGCCAGGGCAGCGTCGCCGACGCAATCATGGATCCGATGGCGGCGAGAAATCCCCAGCTCTCATGAAGCCACGGCATGTGCTCGAAATTCATGCCGTAAATGCCCGCGATCACCGAGGGCGGCAGCAGAAACACCGTCACGACCGAGAAGATCTTCAGAATGTTGTTCTGGTCGATCGTGACCATGCCGAGCGTCGCATCGAGCACGAAGGTGACCTTGTCACCGAGGAAGGATGAATGATCGCTCATGGCGATCACGTCCCGCGACAGCGTGCGAAAGCGTGTGCGCGCTTCCTGCGTCATGGTCACGGAAGAGGATTGCTGCACGAACGCGAGCAGCCGATTCAGGCTCACGAGACTTTCGCGTGCTTTCGAGACGAGCTCGCCGGATTGCCCCACGCGGCCCAGCACCTGGCGGAAGTCGAGCCCGCGTCCCGTACGACGCCGGGCAGACGCGAACGTCTCGGCGGAGGTCGCGTCGATATCCGCGGCGACGCGCTCGATCACATCGGCGATGCGGTTGATGATGGATTCGAGCAATCCCGCGAGCAGCAGGGTGGCCGAACCGCAGGTCGCCGGGTGCGTTTCGGCATACGCGATGAAGCGCCGGAACGGGAGCGGATCCGTGTAGCGGCTGGTGACGAAGTGCGAGCCGGTGATGATGAACGTGACCTGCGTGCTCTGAGGCAGATCCGTATCCAGCTTGGTGACGATGGTGGCGGTCATGTAGACGCCACCGTTCTCTTCGTACAGCCGATTCGACGCCTCGATCTCGCGCATTTCCTCGCGCGTGGGCACGTCGATGCCCAGCACCTCCTCGACTGCGCGCTCTTCTTCAGCGGAGGCTTCGAGCAAGTCGAACCACAGAGCGTCCCTGGGCAGCGGCGTGCCGGGCTGCCATGGCACGCGCGTCAGCCCCTGCGGCTGCGGGACGAAAACGCTCAGCATTCGAAGGGGCCCGTGCGG
>JBDZVF010000248.1:0-9023 GCA_040255575.1 Pseudomonadota bacterium
ATTCATCGAGACTTGCCCGGTGGGGCCGGGCTACTCCAGTCGTCGCACGCGCATGGACGCGCCGGAGTCGGAACGAAGGAGGTAACCACCGAAGACGCCGCGCGCGATGCTCACGCGTTCGCCGGTCCTGATGCGCACGCCAGTGTTGCGCTGGGCCTGTACCCAGCTCTGGCCGTTATCGAGCTTCAGCAGCAACTCCCCCGTGACCTTTTCGGAGACGGACGTCACGTGGGCGAGGAGATCGCGATCTTCAGCGGCTTTCACCGCGGCGGGCTTGGGTGGCTCGGGCAGCCCGAAGTTCTCGCGGGCCGCCGCATGCGGGGCGGCGCGTACGTTGCCTGCGGCCGCTGGCGCGGCGCCTGGGCTCTGCGCGGCCGGGGTCGCTGTTTTTCGAGGGGGGTTGTGAGAGTCGTAGCACGCCAGGCGAGCGGTGTCGTCATCCCGGGCCGCGCACTCGGCGGCCCACGAGGGGGCGGCGGCTTGCGCGGCGTTACCGCCGCTCGCGAGGAGCAGGGCGGCGAGCAGCGCGTGTATCGAACGTGTCTTGATTCCCGGCAGCGTGCGAGCGCACCCGCGCACGCGTCGAACAGGACGCACCGACATTGGCGGCAAAACCTTCCCCCCTTCCGATCATTTTTTTGTCCTGGCTTTTGAGTCAGGTGGCTGCAGTTGACCGGAGCGGGGCGGGTGAGTCGATGGTTAGCGGGGCCGCCGTCCGGACAATGGACGAACTCATACGTGCGTATACACGCGCGGCCGCTGCGAGGCCGCCGGATGTGGTGACCGCGCCACCGGCTCACCCGGTGGCGCGGCCTTCCCGCGTCGGTGGTCGCTCTATGTCACTGCCGTCGTCATCCGACGATGCAGGGCCGGGATCGCGAAGGCGCAGTACAGGGTGCAGAGCCCGACGATCGCATAGACGACCCGGGCCGCCGCCGATCCCGTGCCAAAGATCGCCGCCACCAGATCGAAATCGAAGAAGCCGACGAGGCCCCAGTTGATGCCGCCGATCACCATCAGCCAGAACGCAACCCAGGTTAGCGTGTCGGTGGAGCGGTGGGCGGTGTGAGCGACAGTAGTAGCCATGATGAGTCTCCCAGCATGCGTGAGGATGGACGGTTCACGCACGCAAGGCGGGTGCCGCGTCATGGCACGGGATGCTCATCGGGAACGGGATGCTCATCGAGCACGAGATGCTCATCGCCTCAGCTGTCGGTGACGGTGCGCGCACTGCCCGAGCCTGCGAAGCCGTTGCGGCACGCGGTGTGCTCGCTCCGTTGGCAGACCGGACACTCACAGTTGAGGTATCCCGTGAATGCAACAGCAGGTTCCAGATCTATCGAGCGCTGGCCGAACGAGTCCCGTGAAGCGGCGCAATTGGTGATCGACAAGTACGGCGAGCCGGATGAGGCGAGCGAAAGCCAGCTCATCTGGCACAAACGGGGCAAGTGGAAGCGGATTATCGCCACGAGGAACTTCTTCAGGCACGACTTTCCCGCTCCCCATACCGATTCGGTCGAGTGCGTCATCGACTATCGCGTGCCGGTGAGCCAGTTCACGCCACTCGCCCAATTCGACGGGAGTGTCATCGTTGAGCGAACGGCGGGGGAAGTCTCAGCTCGATGTCACGACGAGGAGGCCAACAGCCTCGCGTTGAACCTGATGCATGAGATCGTCACCGGCGCCAAGGATGTGCAGGCAGCGCGCAACTACTACGCGAAGGAGTTCGCCGACTACCGACGCAAGAAGCCCACGCCCTTCATGAACGAGTTGCGATTCGACCTGCCAGCTGACGGCAGCACTGCCGACCCGGATACCCGTGTGCTGTCGGACGCCGACCTGGAGAAGGCGAAGAAGGAAGGCGAGCAGAAATCCTGATGAGCTCAACCCAGCACGCCGCGCGCCAGCCCTCGGCGGGGTGGCGCAATCACGGCGTCGGTCCCGCGGCGTCATGCATGTGATGATGTTGATGATGCTCGTGCGCCGGGCGCGGAGCCGTCGCGATATCTTTCTTCTCTGGCACAACCTCCCGCGCTGCCAGGGGCCGCGAGCCGCGCACCTGCATCAGACCCGCAGGCATTGCGCTGTCTGGCACATGCCACTGCGTGTTCCGGCGTTTCAGCTCCTCGAACACCAGCAGCGCCACTTGTGAGCGCGCATTGTTCTCGGAGATGTCGTCGTTGGGCCCCCAATCGAGCGGATAGAGATCGAGCATCGGTTTGCAGCGGTTGAGCGCCTCCGTTGCCTGCTTCACGAGCAGGATGTTGTTCATGTGCAGCTCATTCGGATAGAGCAGCTCATTATCGCGAGCCCGCCTCTCCCAATCGCGCAGGATGTGCAGAACGCGCTCATACTGCGGCTCGGTGATCTCGAGTCGCAGCAGAACGCTGGCGGATTTTTTCCCGGGCTCGTGCAGGAAAGGGTCGTAGGCCCGCCATGGAACGGCACCGAACACGGGGCGCTTCTTGTCGTCGGCATAGATACCGACAGCACCCATTTCGACTTCATCCGTGCCCGCCTGCGTCTTCATCAGCATGACGAACGAGGGGCCGCTCTGATCGTAGAAGACGCCCTGGGTCGCCGCGAGCGCCAGGAAATGACGGGTACCCTCGACAGGGGCCGAGGTCGCTTCACGCTCGCAGACCTCGGACGCGCCTCCCGCCGCCAGCGCGCGTCCCGTCGCCAGCTCGCCTTCTGCCGTCAGCTCGCCTTCTGCCGTCAGCTCGCCTTCCACCGCCAGCGCACCTTCCGTCGCCAGCGGGCCTTCCGCCGCGAACGCGCCCCACGCGACACCCGCGCACACCAGAGCGCTCAACGCGCACAGCCAAACCCTCGCTCTCTTCATGATGCGCTCCTGCACCTGCACGGGCGTCCAGTTGATAGCGTCTGCCACTGCACTCCCTGACGCGAATGCCCCGCTCTCAGGCGATCTTGTGATAACCGAAGGTCTCGATATCAGAGTCGATCTGCCGCTGGAGTTCCGCGTTGTCCTTCTTCCTTTCCCGCAGGGATTTGGGCGGGTCGGACCAGCGGATGTGCTCGAGCACCGTGCGCGTCGAGGCGAACACATCGGAGTGGAACCAGCGTCCGATCGGGTCATTGATGACCTTCATCAGCCCGGCGTGCTGATCCACGTCCAGGTCGATGCCAATGTGAGCGTGCGTGAAGAATCGGTAGCGCAGTGTCTCGACATCGTGCGCGTCGCCCGTGACGAACGTCCAACCCGGCAACAGCGCGCGATGCGCCTCCGCGTACGCTTTCAGCGCCGCGGGATCATCCTCATCGGGCTTCAGCGACACGTTCACCATGAACAGGTCTTTCCCCATGCGATCGGCCAGCGCTTCGTGATGCAGGTCGACCATGCGCTTCGTCGCGAGCGGGCAGAATGTTTCGCAGGTCGCGTACATCATCATCACCATCACCTGCCGGCCCTTGATGAGATCATCGTAGAAGCGAACCTCCTTGTCGTCCTGGGTGCGGAAGAGCGTGTTCGGGATCAGGCTCGCCAGGCGGCTGACCCCCGGCTTGCAGGCCTTCACCAGCGGTTGCCCGAAAGCCGTAAACAGTTCGCGGCGCTTCATCAGACCAGCCTCCCTTTGTTCGGATCCTCGCCGTACTGGGGCGGGAGCCCCGCCGCCATGCGTCTCTCGTCGATCTCGCGACGCTTGGTCGTCAGCTCATCGAGCGTGTTCACGATGTCCCAGCGGACCATCATGAAGTTGTCCTCGTGATTCATGTTGTGGCAGTGGATGAGATAGCGGCCGACGAAATCCCGGAATCGCATCCGGATGACGAGCCGGTCCTGCCCCGGCAGGCGATAGACGTCGCGCCGGCCGAGCTCCTCCGGCAGCAGCGGCACGTTGTCGACGCTCACGATCGCGCCGCTCGCGTCGCGGTTCGTGTGAGTGCGCGACATGATGCGGCCTTCCTCGAAGTGGATGTGCACCGGGTGCGTCCAGTTGCCGGCGATCACATCGTTCGCGAGGACCCATTCCTCCGAGCTTCCCTTCAGCACCGCGTGATCCACGCGGTTGTGATCGAACACCTGGCCGTTGATCCGGAAGCGCACCGGATCGCCATCGCGCGTGAAGCGCCACTCGAAATTGCGGTCCGGCACGATGGGCGGTGGCATGTCGATGAGCGTCGCAGGAATAGGCGGCGTATCCGCCGGGAAGGAGAACTCACGATTCACCACGTCGAAGCGCAGCGCCACGTTTCCGATCGGCAGATTGGGCGCCGGGTCCGGGGTCGCCACGCCTACGAACTGGGCCGCGTTTTCGCGCAGATATACCGACGTGCCGGCCGCGAACTGCGAGAAGTCGATGATGACATCGGCGCGGCTCGCGACCGGGATCAGCAGGTTCCTGTTGCTGATGACGACCGGTTGCGGGAGAAAGTTGGCGTCGAAGGCGACCAGCGTCATCGGCTTCTGCTGGCCATCCGAGCCGATGAGGGCGAGGTTCCACTCCTTCGCCGGCCCGGTGTTGACGATGCGGAAGCGATACTTGCGACGGCGGACTTTGAACTTCGGCTGAATCTTGCCGTTGATGATCCACTTGTCCACGCCGCCAGGCACGGTGCCATCCGTGAACGCTTCCGTGCGGCCGTTGGCGGTGGGGCAGAAGAGGATCGCATGCAGGTGCAACGGGATATCCGTGACGCCGTATAGGCCAGGCAGGCGCAGCGAGCCCGGTGACGGGCCTTCGTGTCCCGGATCTTTCTGGTCATAGAGAATGAACTGGCCGTTCAGGCCGAAGTAGTTGTTCGGCGCCGTGAACTCGGCGCGATGGTCGTGGTACCAGAAGGAGCCCATGCGCTCGCGAGGATCGCCAATGCCGCCGTATTCATCGACGCCCGCGTAGACGTTCGGGTAATGGTTGTCTTTCCAGAAGCCGTGGCCGAAGAAGTCGCCGGCGAAGCCGTCGCTCTCGGAGGGCGTGTGGCCGTTGTGGAGGTGGACCGTGATTTCGGGGATCGCCGCGACCGGGTCGTTGGGCAGCTGGTTGCGGAAGCGCACGAGCGAAGAGCGCCCGTAGAAACCGCGGATGGTCTCGGCCGGATACTTTCCGTTGAACGCCCAGATGTAGGAGGGCGAGAAATCCCGGTGGAACCGATGCGTCGTGGCGAATGCGACGCTGTGATAGAAATCCTGCGGCAGGAATTGCTCCCAGCGCTGGTGCGGAGCGCGCGCCGCCTCTCCGAAACCGAGGTTCGCGAACTTCGTCGGGAATGGGAAGAGCGGGGACTGGGATGCGGCCGCCGGAATCGGCAGGTCGTCGACGAACGGCGTCGTCGGCGGGCTGTTCGTGGGTTCCGGGTCGCACGAGGTCGGCGCGGAAGGCGCCTGCGGTATACCCGGATATTCCTGCGCGAAGACGGCGCTCTTCCTGGTGGTGATCACTGCCGCAGCGCCCGTGATGACGGCGCCCTTGATCACTGTGCGCCTGTCGATCCCGGATGGCTGCGATTGCGCCTCATCCGCTACGCGTGCTTCGTCCGCGGCACGCGTGCTCTCGCCGATGTTGAGCTCAGACATGCGTTGCACCTCCCTTTGCTCCGGATGCTAGCCACGGCGGGCAGCGACGGGAACGGACCAGGAGATCCAGAAGAGGTGCGGGTGTTGCCCGGGCCGAAGGATTCAGCGAGCCGCACGCAGTCGGGCGTTTGGTGAGCTACGCAGGCGGACGATTGGGTTCGTTCCCGTCTCGATAAGGAATCACCCCATGGGTCGTGCGCTTCTTGATCTTCCACGTCCCGTTCTCGCGCACGAACTCATCGACATAGCGACCCGCAAGCGCCGGTGACGGCCGGTTCTCGGGTGACGCGGTGACGAACAGGTAGCGCGAACGCGCATTCGCGGTATCGCCATTGACCTCGACCACCACCGTCGTCATCAAGTGGAAGTTCGACTTGTTGACGAACCCGGGTTCCGCCTTCCCCAGATTCTTCTCGAGCATCGCCTGGATGGCAGCGGGGCCAGTCGCACTCCCAAAGCCTCCGGTCCACACGCCGTCACTGGCGAAGAGTGCGGCGTATCCCGCGTAATCGCGAGCGTCGAGATACTCGCCGTACCGGACGATGACCTCGCGAATGGCCTTCTCGTCCTGCAGCTGCTGCACCTGTTTTTCTAGTGCCGCCACGCGCGGATCAGCGCTGGTGCAGGCCGACAGGACGAACGCGGCGGCCAGCAAGGCGAACATATGTTTGAACGTCATGGCATTCCTTCCACGTGTGTCAATTCGGACAGCCATCTGAGTCAAATGCCAGCGGCTCTCCGCTGCAAACTCGCCAAGTGGCGGGCGAGGGCCCTATCTTAGGGGCGGCGGGGCACGCGCATGGGGACAATCCACGCATGAAGACGTACTACCTCAACGGGATGCTGCTCGAGACCGAGGGCAAGTCGCGTCGTTCTCTGTTTTCAGGGATGCTCGCAGTGCTGGCAGCCGCGATGCCGGGGCTCGCTCTGGCGCAGGCCAGCGGCCCGAGCATCGAGCAGCGCTTGCAGCGAGTGGAAGATGAGCTGGCCATTCAGCGCGTTCTCGTCGAGTATTCCGCCCGCCAGGATGCGCGAGACTATGCCGGCTACGCCGCGCTGTTCGCGAAGAACGGCGAATGGGTGAACGGCAAGAACGCTTACAAGGGGCGTGAAGCGATCCACAAGATGCTGGTCGATCTCTACGGCACCCCGCCGCCGGGGTACGTCAACAACGAGAGCTATCACATCAGCTCGAATTTCCAGATCGAAGTGCACGGCGACCGGGCGACGGCGCGGTCGCGCCACCTGCTCGTCCTGCGCGGCCCGAAGGGCGAGCCGACGCCGGCGCTCGCGGGGCGCTACGAGGACGAGCTCATCCGGGAAGAGGGTGAGTGGAAGATCCTGCGGCGTATGGATTATCCGGTGATGCCAACAGCTGAGGAATGGATGAAGTTTATTCGCGAGAGGCAGAAACAATGAAGCGCATCGTTCTCATCGCACTCGTCTGCGCTTTGGCGCAAGGCGTGGCGTACGCGCAGAAAAACGTGGATTCGGAAATCGATGCGCTGACCGCGCGCGTCGAGAAGCTGGAGGGCACGCGTGCAGTCAAGAAACTCCAGCGGGCCTTCGGCTACTACGTCGATCGGGGCCTCTGGGGCGAGGCCGCGGATCTCTTCACCGACGACGGCACGATCGAGATCGGCATCGACGGTGTGTACGTGGGCAAGGCGCGCGTCCGCGAATACCTCAAGCGGCTGCATGGCGGGCAGGAAGGGCTGATCTACGGCCAGCTCAACGAATGGATGCAGTTCCAGCCGGCGGTTTCCATGGCTCGCGATGGGCGCAGCGCCACGGCGCGCTGGCTCGATCACGCCATGCTCGGGCAATACAAGAAGCACGCCGAGTGGCGCGATGGCGTCTATGAAAACACGTACGTGAAGGACGGCGGCACGTGGAAGATCAAGTCGCTCCATCTGTACGTGAATTTCGTGGCCCCCTACGAGAAGGGCTGGGCGCGTCTCAAGCCCGGCGAGGGGCTGGTGCAAAGTGCCGCGTCCAAGGCGTTTCCGCCGGACCGCGGGCCTACCGCGAGCTATCGACCGTTCCCTGAAACCTATGTGCCGCCATTCCAGGCGCCAAACCCGGTGACGGGCAAGCCTGTGAGAGGTGCGAAGTGATGCGCACGAAGAAAGTGTTGTTGCAAGTGACGTGTCTGGCCGTCGCTGGGCTGTCTTCGTTTGCCGTGGTGACGCCCGCGATCGCCCAGAGCTCGGTGGAAGCCCGGGTGGCTGAGTATCGCGATCGCGTGGCGCGGCTCGAAGATCAGGATGCGGTGGAGAACCTGCAGGCGACGTTCGGTTTCTATTTCGACAAGGGGCTGTGGGATGACGCGGCGGATCTCTTCGCGCGCAACGGCTCGTTCGAATACGGCTTGAGCGGCGTCTACATCGGCCAGGATCGGATCCGCCGCGCGATGCTGCTGCTCGGGCCGAAGGGTTTGGCGCAGGGTTACCTGAACAATCACATGATGCTTCAGCCGGTGATCATCGTTGCGCCGAACGGCAGAACCGCGACGGGACGCTGGCAGGGGCCCATGCAGTTGTCCGAACCCGGTGCCAATGGCGTGTGGGGTGTGGGCATTTACGAGAACGAGTACGTGAAGGAAGGCGGCGTGTGGAAGATCGCGAAGTTCCACTTCTACCCCACCGCGTACACCGATTACGACAAGGGCTGGGCGAAGTCGCTGCTGCCCATGAAGGGGCCCAGCGCGCTCTTTCCGCCCGATAAGCCGCCCACCGTCGTGTATCGCACGATGCCGGGCAACTACATTCCGCCGTTCAGCTTCAAGCACCCGGTGACGGGGCGGCCGCTGACGAATCTCCCGCAGGCTGCGGATAGCGTGACGGGGAGGAAGTGATGATGACGACGACTTTTCCTCGCACCTCGCTCATATTGGCCGCGCTTGGGACGGCGCTGTTGGCCGTGGCCGCGGTTCCCGCATTCGCTGCGTCCGCCGATGGCGCGGTCGCGCGATCTTCCGCCGCGGAGCGGCTGGATGCGCTCGACAAGCGCATCACTCGTCTCGAGGACCTGAACCAGATCGAGCGCTTGCAGCGCACGTATGGTTACTTCGTGGACAAGAGCCAGTGGGTGCAGCTCTCAGAGCTGTTCTCGGACGACGCGACGCTCGAGATCGGCGGCAAAGGCATCTTCACTGGCAAGCCGCGCGTGCTCGAATACATGCAGACCGCTTTCGGGCCCGATGGCGCGAAGGAGGGCGTGCTCGCCAATCACATGCAATTCCAGTCGATCCCCGACATCTCGGCGGATGGCAAGACGGGCTGGATTCGCTCGCGCGCGTATGTGATGAGCCTTGGCGGCTGGGGGCTGCCGCTGTACGAAAACGAGTACAGGAAGGAAAACGGTGTCTGGAAGATCAGCCGCCTCACGGGGCCGTTCACCATGTACACCAACTGGGACGGCTGGGCGAAGTACGCGCTGAACAACACCTGGCCCGACAAGTTCGATCCGCCGCCGGATCTGCCGC
>JBDZVF010000249.1:0-9018 GCA_040255575.1 Pseudomonadota bacterium
GCCTGACGGGGCCGGAGATGGTCGTCTGAAGTCTTCGGGCCAAGAGCCATGCGACGCTCAAGGCGCCAGCCATCACCAGGGCCATCAGCACCCCGTATCTCGCGATCCGGGCGTGCATCTGCGACAAGTCCGATTTGATGAAGACGGTACCGGCCGTCTCCCCACGCAACGTGATCGGATGGAAAAGATAGAGCGCTCCGCCGGAGAATTGATATGAGCCCCCGGCCGCCTGCGCCGCCATTCGCTTGGGCGCCGCCCCGTCCGAATCCCTCCAGTAGGACGCGAAGAGAACCCCGTCCGTGCGATAGATCGCTGCGCCAACCACTTCCGGTTGCGTCGAAAGGGCTCGCAGCGTCTGCGCGGCGGACTGTACATCGCTGAACGTCAGTGCGGCGGCGCTGCTCTCGCCCACCATTCCGGCGATCGCCCGGAGGTCTGCCACCGCGGTCGCCCGAAACGCCACCTGCTCGTACGCGAGAAACGCCGCCCCGGCAACGAGAAGCGCCACACCGCTCGTCATCATCGTGATGATCATGAGCTTGCGGTGGATCGCGAGATCGCGAAGCCATTGCATGAGCGCCACCCTCATGTCCTCCGACCGAAGGGTGCGGCGACCGGCTGCAGCAGCTTGCGAAACTCTGCGTGGCTGGACGGGTTGTCGTCGATGACGAGCAACCGGTGTCGGCTTTCGGCCGCCCTGTTCATGTTTATCTACGTACTCTCCGCAGCCAAAACACAGTCCCCTGTGCGGCTCGAAGAGATATCGCCTCAAGGAACGTCACTAGCGTGTGACGATCAGTGTGCACGGCAGCGAACGCGAAACTGTGTCGTGTTCGTCACTGCACGTTTGCGCGCCCTCGCTGATCCAGGCGCGCTTCACAGTTAGTGGTGAATACTGATGACGGAAGGTGGGGCTTCGGAAGGTTCTGCACGTCCTCGTGCCGCGCATTCGCGCGTTTCGGAAATCGCGTATCGCGGCCCGGTTCGGCGCGGCTGCGCCTCACTCCTGTGAATCGCGCTCCGCTCTCCTGCTGGCGATCACACGGATCTCCTCCCCGTCCTGCGTTTTGATCTCGTGAGGCTCCACGACGGTGAGCGGAGCGCGGATGAGCTGACACTGCCCCGCGGTGGATCCGGCAATCACAGCCCACCGCGTGGCCACGCAACGCGCGTCTTCCAGACATTGCTCCCAGCAATACGTCTGGTTGGGTAGGCCGAGGCGCTTGAACACCTCGCCTTTCACGTCCTTGCCGGGGACAACCACCATCTGCCCATCAGCCGCGATCGCCGAGCCGATGAGCAGGACTATGCCGAGACGCAGGATGTTCGCTTTCGTGCTCATCGCGCTCTCCCCGAGACAGGTGGCGGCATTCTACGGGTATCGGACCGATAGCGTTTTCTCGATCACTTGGTCAATCGCGGAAAGTGAAGAATACTGCGCGGGATGGCGGCCGCGCCCAAGGCGCCGGCCTGTGCCGTAACCCGACCGTTTTTTGGAGTGAGGATGAGAAACGAAAAGCGACAAACCCGCCGTAGTGTTCTGCGAAACGCCCTGGGGGTGGCGGGCCTCCTCTCCACCGCCGGCCTCTCCCGAGCCTTCGCTCAAGAACCCGCAGGCTCGCGGCCGGCCGGCCTTGCCGCCGGTGGCACATCCATTCGAAGCGCAGCGGGGACGCACCTTGTGCTGTTGGGCACCCGCGCGGGGCCGGGCGTCGACCTGAAGCGTGCGCAAACCGGCACGGCGATCCTGGTCGATGGCACGCCTTACCTGGTGGATTGCGGCTACGGCGTCGTGCGTAACCTGGTCGCCGCCAATATCGATGGGCAGAAGATCGAGAAGGTGGTCTTCACCCACTTACACAACGACCATACATCTGACGTGCCCGCTTTCTTCACCCTGCAATGGACCGGGGGTCGAACCAAGCCGATCGACCTGTACGGCCCCCCTGGCACAGCGTCGATGGTTCGTGCCGCTGTCGAATACTGCAAGGCGGACGAGCAAATTCGCACCGTCGATGAAGGCCGCCCCGTCAAGGTGGAGGATTTGTACAAGGGCCACGATGTCGAGGTAACCCCCAAACCCGTTGCGGTCTTCAAGGATGGGCGCGTGACCGTGACGGCGATCGAAAATACGCATTATTCCGAAGCGGCCCGCTCGAAAATGCCGCATCGATCGATGGGCGTGCGCTTCGATACGCCCACGCGCTCGATCGCGATCTCGGGCGATACGAACTACTCGAAGAATCTGGTCGAGCTCATCCGGGGTGTCGACGTGTTCGTTTGCGAAGTCATGGATCAAGCCACGCGCGACCGCTGGCTCGAGCAGTTGAAGCAGGACCCCCGCGCTGGCGACAAGCCGAGCATCACCCGGCACATCGCGGAAACGCACTCCACCCCGGAGGACGTGGGACGCATGGCCACGGAAGCCGGCGTCAAGCTCGTGGTGTTGAACCACCAGATCACGAGTCCCGGCACCGTTTCGCCGCTTACCACGCTGATCGAGGGCGTGCGCAAGGTTTATTCGGGCGAGGTGATCGTGGGCGAAGATCTGATGACGATCTGAGCCTTCGCGCCCCGCGCAGCGCTCGCCGCGCTACTTCGGCGGCGAGCGCTGCGGCGCCTTGCGCTGAGGGCGGCGCCGCGCCGGCACTGGCTCCACGGGAACGGCGCGTTGCGGCACCCGCCGCGAAGCGCTCGGGGCAGCATGCACTGGCGCTTCCGGTGCGGAGGCCTCACGGGCCCGCACTGGCACTTCTCGTGCCGAGACCTCACGGGCCCGCGCTGGCACTTCTCGTGCCGAGACCTCACGGGCCCGCGCTGGCGCTTCACTCGCTGATGCTCCGCCGGGCAGCGTGCTCGTGCGCTCCACCTCCACACGCATGTGGCGCGTAGGCACCGCCTTCTCGAAACGTTCACGGTGGCGGTTCGTTCGGATGTGCAGCTCTTCCTTCACCACCAGTCGCTTCTCGATCACCAGCACTTCCTCACACACCGGCACGATCAGCACGCCGTTCTCTTCACGAATCTCGGGCCGTTGCGTGACCTGCTGATCGACCGCAACACGTTCGATACTCACGTCCTCACGCTCCAGATCCTCCGCCACCCGCTCCAGTCGCTCATCCACAACGGTGCGCAGACGTACCCGGCCTGTCTCGACGCGTCGCTTATCAACCTTGAGGTGCTCCTCAACTATGGGAAGGGCCTCTGTCGCTTCATCGGGCCGAGGTGAAGGTCGCTTCGTCATCGCGCTTTCCACACAGAGTAGTTCGCAACGCCCGATGAGCAGCACGTGCTGTGCCTCTCTTCCCGGGAACGATCGGAGCCTAACTTGCTGGTCATCCTTCCACGCAATGGTTTGCGAGAAGACACGCGGCAGGGGGCGTCCCCACTCCGGTGCACTCCGGGCCTCGCGCCCATCACTATTCTGATTGAGGAAAAATCGTCATGCCAAACCGAACCATCGTTGCCGTCTTCGACTCGCGAGCGGCCGCGCAGAACGCCCGCGAGAAGCTGCTGGGACTGGGCATCAAGGAGGATGAGATCGGAATTACCGACCAGACTGCGCAAAGCGCCTCCGGCGAGGAGCTCCGCGGCGAGCGCGGCGGCTTCTGGACGCATGTGAAGGAGATGTTCATGCCCGATGAGGATCGTGCGGCGATCGATGAAAGCATTCGCCGCGGCGGCTTTGTACTCTCGGCGCGCGCATCGGATCAGCGTGCCGATGAGGCCATCGCTTGCATGGAACGCGCCGGCGCCATTGACCTGGATCAACGCACGTCGGAATGGCGCGCCTCAGGCTGGAATGGCACGAGCACGAGCGCGTCGTCTGCTTCGTCGTCCCATTCAGGGAATGCGCGCACGACCGAGCAGCCTTCCGAATCCGCCACCCTGCCCGTGGTCGAAGAGCAACTGCGCGTCGGCAAGCGCGAAATCAATCGCGGCAGTGTGCGAGCACGCTCTTATATCGTAGAGGAGCCGGTCGAGGAGCAGGTGCACCTGCGCGACGAGCACGTGGAAGTCGAGCGTCGCCCCGTGAACGAGCCAACACGGCCCGTGGCCCAGGGCTCGCCAGAGGATCTGCTGAAGGAACGCGCAGTCGAGATGACGGAAACAGCCGAGCAGGCGGTTGTCGGAAAGGAAGCCACCGTCACCGAAGAGGTGCGTCTGAAGAAGACTGCCGGCGAGCGCGTGGAGAATGTGCGGGAGTCGCTACGCCACACGGAAGTAGACGTGCAGGACGGCCGCACGGAATCACCTGATTCCGTCACCGACCGCGAACCCACCTCGGCAAAACCGCGCGGATCGAGAGCACCTCAGCCGCGGCGATAACACTGACTGGAGCAATCGGCGAGGCAGGGATGCCTCTGCTGATTTTCGCGCTGCCGACGATGGAGATTGCGACGGCGTCATCCTCGCCCTGAACCCGCAATCAACCAGCTACATGGGTGTCTCATTCGCGCGTAGCGTGAGCACGCGCACCCCACCCTTCGTCACAGCCACCGTGTGCTCGAATTGCGCGGACAACTTTCCATCAACCGTAACCACCGTCCACCCGTCAGCTTCCGTTCGGACCGCGCGTCCGCCTTCATTGATCATGGGCTCGATGGTGAACACCATGCCCTCGCGCAGCTTCAGCCCCGCGCCGGGCCGCCCGAAATGCAGAACCTGCGGCTCCTCATGCATCTCCCGGCCGATACCATGGCCGCAATACTCGCGAACGATGGAGTATCCACTGCGCCTGGCATGTCGCTCGATCGCATGACCGACGTCCCCGAGCGTTGCACCCGGCCGCACCGTCCGAATGCCCTTCCACATGGCCTCGTACGCCACGCGCACGAGGCGCCTGGCGGTGAGCGGCACCTCGCCGATCAGATACGTCTTGCTGGAGTCGGCAATAAAGCCATTCTTCTCCAAGGTGATGTCGAAGTTGACGATATCGCCATCCCGGAGAGTCTCATCGGTCGAGGGCACGCCGTGACACACGACCGCGTTCCTCGAGCAGTTGAGCACGTACCCATAGCCATACTGGCCCTTGCTTGCGGGACGCGCGCCGAGTCGATCCACGATGAAAGCCTCGACCATATCGTTCACCTGCATCGTGGTGAGGCCCGCCAGCGGCACTTCGTCCAGGAAGGCGAACACGGATGCGAGAAAGAACGGCGCGCAGCGCGGCAAGGTTAGAGGTCGCGGCAGTGTGTGGGCCCTAGGTCCAATACCCTACGGACACCCATTGTTGGTCTCATGTCATCGCGGCCGGAAGTTCGAGAACCGCAGGTCTGCACAGCCAGCGCTGCCCCCCAGCTGCATTGCCGTGCGCCCACGGGAACGCCGGCCGCGTTTTTCTCAATGCGGTTGTTCTTCAATGCGCGGCCAGGCGGGGGAGCGTGACGCAGAACTCACTGCCGCGGCCCACGCCATTGCTTTCCGCCCGGATGCTGCCGCCATGCAGCGAAACGAGCTGTTTCGCCACCGCGAGCCCAATGCCGAGCCCGCCCATGCCCCCATCGGAACTCGAGCGCTCCTGCGTGAACGGTTCGAAAATGTGCTCGAGGTGCTCGCGCGGAATGCCGACGCCATTGTCACGCACGCGAACCATGATCTCCTGATCCGTGCCCTCCGTGACGATCGTGATAGAGCCACCCGGCGCTGTGTATTTCGCCGCATTGATCAGGAGATTGGTGACCACCTGGGCGAGCCGGGCTGCGTCACCCTCTACGAGATACCGCTCCTGTTGACTGAGCTGCGCGAGATGATGGCGTCGCTTCTCGATGACCGGGCGCGCTGTCTCCACAGCCTGGGCGACTACTTCGGCGACATCCACGCTCTGCAGCTTCAGATCGACCATCCCGCGACCGGTGCGGGAAAAATCGAGTAAATCCTCAACGAGGCGTGTGAGCTGCTTGAGCTGTCGCTCGATGATGTCGCGCACGCCTAGCACCGTGGCTGGATCGGCCGGACAGCGTGCGAGCATTTCGAGCGCATTGGCAACGGGCGCCAGCGGATTACGCAGCTCGTGCAGCAAAGTGGCCAGGAAGTCGTCCTTTCTGCTCAACAGCGCCTGCAACTCTTTCTCACGCGAGGTCGGCTCGTCGTTCCACGTGAGTTGCAGCAGCCATCGTCCGCCTGTGCCTTCGGACTCCAGGAGCGGCACCCCGCGATGCCGAAACCAGCAATAGCGCTGATGCGGATTCGCGGCGAGCCGATGCTCGATTGCATAGTGTTCGAGATGTTGGTGCGCATTGCGCCAGGTGGTGAGCCAACACTCGAGGTCGTCGGGATGCAGCTTCCAGTTCATCAGCTGCTCGAGCAACTCGCCGATGCACGGGCCGAGCAACTGCTGGCATCGTGAATTGCAGTATTCGATACGTCCTTCTGCGTTGACGAGGCACACTGCGTCGGGGAACTCGTCGATGATGCGGGCGAGGCTTTCGGCATTCCTTGCCTGCCCTTCCTCCAAGACCTTCGTCGGCGTGAGAGTCCGTTGCACGATGAGCACTTGTTCCGCGCGGCTGAGCGCGCCCGCTGTCACTGTCACCTGAGGCCACCTCTCGCAAGGGTCCGCTGACGCCGGCGCATTTGCTGGCATCACTGACCCGCCCGCTATCAGAATAGAGATGGACCTTGCCTGGGTCCGTTGGACCAAGGCCCGATGGATCGAGCGGTCATTCGCACGCTAGGGGCTTCACGGAGCGAGTGATCCGTGTATTAATTGGTTTACAGTGACTTACGAACGTGAGTTCCTGCCGAGCTACGCGTAAGCCGCCAAGAGCCTGCTTGACAAGGGAGATGACATGGATAGTGCCGCTGACCCAGTCGTGTTCGTCGTCGATGACGATCCTGATGTTCGCACCGCCCTCACCCGTCTGCTGCGGTCCGCCGCGTATCAGACGTCCACGTACGGCTCGGGCGCGGAGTTCCTGGCCTCCCACGATTCTCGCCGTCCCGGCTGCGCGATAGTCGATCTCGCGATGCCCGGCTGCGACGGATTCGCCGTGCTGCGCGGACTGCAGGGCACGGATGGGCCGGTACGACCGGTCATCTTCCTTACAGCAAACGGCAGCATCGGCGCGAGCGTGCGTGCCCTGAAATCCGGGGCCGTCAATTTTCTCGCCAAACCGGTCGAGGAGTCGGAGTTGTTCGCGGCAGTGGACGAAGGCCTGCGCATCGATGCCGCCCGTCGCGCACAGGAGCTATCCAGCCAGATGGCGCGGCAGCGGCTGCTGTCCCTCACACCGAGGGAGCGCCAGGTACTGGAGCAGGTGCTTGCGGGGCGGCTGAACAAACAGATTGCCGCGGAGCTCGGAACCGTGGAAAAGACGATCAAGGTTCATCGGGCGCGCGTGATGCAGAAGATGGGCGCTCGCTCGGTCGCCGAGCTCGTGAGGGTCGCGGCCGAAGCCGGCGTGCAATACAAGGGCGAACTTCGGGGCAGACCCCCGTCCAGTTGGACTTTGGACCAATGGGCTTCGACCCCTGCGCGACGATGCTGACGCCGGCTGGGCGGGTCCGGCACGGGAGCCATAGGGCCAGGCGCTGATTTCGAGACGTGACCGCCGACCCGTAGTCGCGGCGATGGACTGCCCAGAGAGCGTCATGCATCCGGGCACATCCACACCAATCAGGACCAGACCCATCCCGCCGCGTTACGACGAGTATCGAGAGCTCTACCTCGGCCTGGGAACGGCGGTCGCATATCTTGCAGGCGTATGGCTCGGCCTGCAGATGACGCTTGTGTCGGCGCCGATCTCGCCCTTGTGGCCCCCGAACGCAATTCTGCTCGCTGCGTTGCTGCTCACACCGCCCCGGCGGTGGTGGGTGCCGATACTTGCCGTTCTGCCGGCGCACTTCGGTGCGGAAATCGCGCTCGGGGTCCCGCTGACGATGGCGGCCTGCTGGTACGTGAGCAATATCACCGAGGCGCTGCTGGGTGCGGCCCTCGTGGTGCGCTACCTGGGACACGCCCCGAGATTCGATCGTGTGCGCGATCTGCTCGCGTTCATGATTGCCGCCGGCATCGTGGGCCCCGCCCTGTCTTCTTTTCTGGACGTGGCGTTCGTCGCGCTGGTGGGCTGGCGCTATAGCGAGTTCTGGTACCTGTGGCGCAGTCGCACGCTAGCCAACTCGCTCGCGGCGCTCACGATCGTGCCTCTGCTGCTGGCTCCGCTGGCGGCGGGGTGGCGCCGGCTGCGGAGGCCTCGGCCATCAGAGATTCTGGAGATCGCTGCACTATTTGGGGGCCTGTGCATGGTTGCGGCGCTGGTGTTCACCCATGCTCACCCGCAGCCTTCGGCCGCCTGGCTCGCAGCACCCATGCCGTTCTTCTTATGGGCTGCGCTTCGGCGCGGGGTGGGCAGCGTCAGCCTGTGTATCGCGCTTACTGCCCTGTTTGCGATCGAGGGTGTGATCGGCGGTCGCCGTCCATTCGTGGGGAACACGGCGGAAGCGGCGGTCCGTGCCGTTCAGATCTATCTGCTCATCGCCTGCCCTTCGATGATGTTGCTCGCGGCGTCGCTCCGGGAGCTACGTGAAGCGAAAGCAACCGCTGAGAGGCAGACCCAGAGTCTCGAGTTCGCACTGGAAGCCGGCCGCATGCGCATGTGGGAGTGGGACACGATGAACCAGCTCTCCATCCAGACGCGAGGCGGCGCTCGCGTCCACAGCCTGTATGAATTTCTGGAACGGGTGCATCCGGACGACCGGCACATTGTCGCCACCGCCATGACGGCCGTTGCCGAGAGCGGGCGGACCGGTGAGATGGAGTTTCGCGTGCGCAGCGGCGAGGGGCCGACGCGATGGATCAGCGGCCGCGGCAAGATGCTGCGCGGGTCCGCAGGCGGCCTCCGTCGGGTAATCGGCGTGTGCAGCGACACCACTCCGCGCAAGGCGCAGGACGTGCAGCTGGGAGCGCAGCGTGAACAGATTGCGAGATTGAACAGGGTTGCGCTGCTCGGCGCGCTGTCGGCCGCGGTCGCTCACGAGCTGAAGCAGCCGCTCGCCGCAATCCTGAGCAACGCGCAG
>JBDZVF010000250.1:0-9017 GCA_040255575.1 Pseudomonadota bacterium
GGCCAGCTCAGCATTCACGAAGCCGAGCACGTGCTCTCGAGGAACGATCTCACGCACGGTGGTGCGTATCACACGATCGCGGGGTTCGTGCTGTGGTACCTCGGCCGCCTGCCCGTGGCGGGTGAGTCGCTGACCTGGCGCGACCTCAGGTTCGAGGTGGTCGACATGGACGGGCAGCGGATCGACAAGATCATTGTGTCCCCCCTTCCCGGATCGCCAAGGCGCGGCTGACCGCAAACCGGAAATAGGTGCGTGTGATCGGCCGATGATTGGCTGAGCTGCCGAGCGCGCCCGGTGTGATGCTTTCGAGCGTCTGCTCGGCGATCAGGGCACCGTCCGGCGCGCGCCAGAGCCGCAGCACCGATTCGTCGCGCACTTCGGGCACACCGTCCGACTGCACGGTGCCGAGCACGGTGCGCGTGGCCAGCGTCTTGTCCTCGCACCACCACTCGCGCTCCATCAACGGCACCTCGGCGCCGTTCGAGTCGAATCCCTTGAAGTGCGGACGGCCGTCCACGATCTCGATGCTCACGACCGAGAGGTCCCGGCGCGGCATGCCGTTCGCGCCGCTCCTGACCATGGCGCTGAGCGAGCCCATCTTCGGCCAGACGGAACGCGCTTCGGCATAGGAGTTTCCAGGGGCGGGGGTGCCGAGCTCCTCGTACCTGCCATCGGTGCTCCCGCAGTTGGAAAGGGACGCGGCGTGCCGCCAGGTCGGCGGGAGGTCCCGCACGCGTTCCTCATCAGGGGAGACTGCGCAGCCTGCCAGGGCCACGGCGACGGCCAGACAGCACATCGGTTTCATCGGGGGACTCCTCATCCCGCGCTTGCGGACGCGGCACGGATGATAGCGAGCCCGGCAGTTCGATGCCTACATCGGCGCAGCGCCGGCCTGCGCGTTACCGATGCGATGTCATGTCACCCTTCGAGGGGCCGCGCCATCCCATCCAGAACGTCGCGCACCTTTGCCGCCAGATCCGCGAAGCTGAACGGCTTGGTGATGAGCTGCACGCCCTTGTCGAGACGACCGTGATGGAAGATGGCGTTGCGTGCGTAGCCCGTCGTGAAGAGCACCTTCAGCCCCGGGCGTAGCGCACGGGCTTGGGCCGCAAGCTGCGCCCCCGTGAGCCCGCCCGGCAGCACGACATCGGTGAAGAGCAGATCGACCTGCGCCTGATCCTCGAGGAGGCGCAGCGCCGAGGGCCCGTTGTGTGCCTCGATCACGCGGTAACCGAGCTCGCGGAGCGCACCGACGGAGTACGCCCGGACTCCGTCATCGTCCTCGACCACAAGAATGGTTTCCTGCTCACTGCCCTCGGGCACTGGAATGGCAGGTTGCGCCTGCGCTTCTTCGGCCGAGCCCACGAGGCGCGGCAGATAGAGTTTGACCGTTGTGCCGCGTCCCACTTCCGAATAGATCTTCACGTGCCCGCCGGACTGTTTCGCGAAGCCGTACACCTGGCTGAGCCCGAGCCCGGTGCCCTGTCCGACCGGCTTGGTCGTGAAGAAGGGCTCGAACGCCTTCGTCGCGGTGGCGGCATCCATTCCAAATCCGGTATCGGAGATCGAGATGAGCACGTACTGTCCCGGCGTCACCTCGGCGTGCGAGATCGCATAGACATCGTCGATGTAGGCGTTCGTCGTCTCGATGGTGAGACGGCCGCCGTCCGGCATCGCATCCCGCGCGTTCACCGCCAGGTTCAGGATGGCCGACTCGAGCGCATTGGGATCCGCTTCGATCTTCCAGAGCCCCGCGGCGCGCACTGTCTCGACCGCGATGGTCTCGCCGAGCGACCTGTTCAGGAGGTCAGACATCGCACCCACGAGCGTATTGACGTCGATCGGTTTCGGGTCGAGCGGTTGCCGGCGCGAGAAGGCGAGCAGGCGCTGCGTCAGCGCCGCCGCCTGCCGCGCGCCATTGGCTGCCTGTTCCACCGAGCGCTGGATGCGACCCGCATCGGCCGGCACCAGCCGGCGGATGATCTCGAGGTTGCCGACGATCACCTGCAGGATGTTGTTGAAGTCGTGCGCGACGCCGCCCGTGAGCTGGCCCACCGCCTCCATCTTCTGGGCCTGGCGCAGCGCTGCTTCGTTCTCGTGCAACTGCCGGGTGCGCTCCGCGACCTCCCGCTCGAGATTCGCGTTCAGCTCCCGCAAGGCCTCCTGCGCGCGGGTTCGCTCCGCGATTTCCGCGTTCGCGGCCTGCGACAGATAAACGTTGTCGATCGCCACGGCGGCCTCCGCAGCAAGGCCGGTCAATCCTCGCTCGGAGCGCTCGGTGAAGACGCCGGCGGCAGCGTGCCCGAAGAAAAGGCCGCCGAGCACTTCGCCGTCGCGCGCGATCACCGGCACGGCAAGATAGCTGCGTACAGGCAGATGACCGTCCGGCATTCCTTCGTAAGGCGCGTTGCGGCCGTAGCGCGGGTCCTGCGTGATGTCGTCGGATCGAACGATGCCGTCGCCGTTGAAGGTCGGGCCGAAGAGCTCGGTTCTGCGCGGCGGCGGGAAGTTCGCGAAGGCTTCCGGCGAAGCGCCGGATAACGTGTGCAGCATGTAGCTTTCACCAAGCTCGTTCTTCACGTTGTAGAAGAACGCGCCGAACTGCGCGCCCGTGATCTCGACGCCGGTATCCGTCACGATCTGCACGAGCCGATGCAGGTCGGTCTCGCGGCTCAACGCCGAGCCTGCCCGGTTCAGAATCTCGAGCGTGCGCCGCTCTTCGAGCACCGCTTCTTCTGCCGCGCGTTGCTGGGTGCGATCCCGCAGGATTTTCACGAACCCGACGATCCGCTCCTCTTCGCGGATCGGGGTGAGCTCGCCGGTGGCCCAGAATTGCCCGCCGCCCTTGCGCAGGCGCCAGCCTTCCTCGCCGCCGCCGCGCCCGTGCGCGATCGCGTCCGCGATCTCACGCTCGAGCTGTCTGGATTCGGGCGGGAAGATGCGGTGGAGCGTCTCGCCCAGCATTTCCGCCTCGCTCCAGCCCAAGATGCGCATGGCACCGGTATTCCAGCTGGTCACGCGGCCCTGCGGATCGATGCTGATGATCGCCGTATCCAGGGCGCTGTTGACGATCTGCTTCCATTGAAGCGCCGTGATGCTGGACCCGTTGCCCCCTTGGCTTTGACTCATGTTTCTTTGCTGGTGGTTCTTTCCCGACAACCCACAGGTTACGTGAGCGCTCCACGCGCGGCCACCCCGGGTGCGTTTCGCATCCGGCGCGGAACCAAAGCTGTGCGGCCGTATTGCATGGGGGGCGACTTCCGTCTGTGTCCGCGCGACCGACAGCAGCGGTACCACCGTAATGACATTCCGCGAAGCTCAGCGCAGAGCCCGTACCGATAAAGAACCGGATATCGGCGAGCGGCATGCGGCGCTTCTCGAAGCGCTCGACGAGGGCTACTGCGTCATCGCCCTGCGCTTCGATGAGCACGGTCGCGCTTGTGACTATCAGATTCTCGAAATCAATCCGGCGTTCACCCGGCTCACCGGCATCGTGGATCCGGTAGGGCGCTGGATCAAGGAGCTGCTGCCCGGGATCGAGCCGCACTGGCTCGCGACGTTCGGCGAGGTCGCGCGCACCGGCCGGACCTTGCGCTTTCAGAACCACGCCGCCGAGCTCGAAGATCGCTGGTTCGACGTGCTTGCGTATCGGGTGGACGAGCCCGAGGCGGGTCATGTCGCCGTTGTCTTCTCCGACGTGACCGACGGCATGATGGCCGCCGCCGAGCGCGACGCCGCCCAGCAGCGCGAAGAAGAAGCCCTGGCTCTCGTCAATGCGCTGCTGGAGGGCGCGCCGATCGGTCTTGCCTTCCTGGATCGCGATCTGCGCTTTCAGCAGATGAATGCGCGTTTCGCCGAGATGTATGGCCTCTCGCCGGGGGATCATGTCGGGCAGCGGCCGGATGAGCTCCTGGGCAAGGTGGAAGGCATGGATGCCCTGGTGGCCCGCTGGCATCAGATGCTCGAGAGCGGCGAGCCGTGGCTCGGGGTGGAGGTGCGCGGGGAAACCGCGGCCCAGCCCGGTGTACAGCGCACCTGGATCGAGAACTTCTTTCCGGTGCGCGTCGGGACAAAGATTCTCGGAGTGGGCGTGGTCGCCGAGGAAATCACCGAGCGTCGGCAGGCGCAAGAGGCGCTCGCGAGGAGCGAGGCGAAGTTTCGCAGCCTCATAGAGCTCAGCCCCGTGGGCATCGCAATGTCCAACCCGGATGGCTCGATCGAGCTTGCGAACGATGCCTTCCTCTTGATGCTCGGTTACACGCCCGACGAAGCCGCGCAGGCAAACTGGATCGAACGCACGCCGCCGGAGTTGGTCGCGCAGGATCTCGAGCGCATCGAGCAGCTGCGCCGCGGGGAGGCTATGGCGCCGTTCGAGAAGCGATATGTGCGACGGGATGGCACCACGGTCGATGCGCTGGTGGTCGCGAAGTTCCTCCCCGATGAAGGCGAGCGCATGGTGGCGTTTGCCGTCGACATCACGGACCGCAAACGAGCCGAGCAACGGCTGCGCGAGAGCGAGGCGCGGCTGCGCATGCTGATCGACCACATGGCGGGATTCGTTGCCATGCTCGATACCGAAGGCAATCTCATGGAAGTGGGGCAGCCGGCGTTGAACGTGTCCGGCCTGACGCGCGCCGAGGCCATCGGCGAGAAGTTCTGGAATTGCCCGTGGTGGTCGTCCGACGCGGGTCAGCGCGAACGCATCAAGAGCTTGTTCTACGAGTCATTGCGCGGCAAGACGGTTCGCGAGGATGTGCTCGTGCATGCCGCGTGTGACGGGCCGGTCGAGCTCGATCTCATGCTCGTGCCGGTGTTCGACGCGAACGGCAAGGTCACGCACGTGATCCCTTCCGGCATCGATATCTCCGAGCGCAAGCGGTTCGAGATCGCACTCCGCGAAAACGAAGAGCGGTTGCATGAGAGCGCGCTGGCGCTGCGCGAGGCAGATCGACGCAAGGATGTCTTCCTCGCAACGCTCGCGCACGAGTTGCGCAACCCGCTGGCGCCGCTGCGTAACGCCGTGGAGATCCTGCGGCTCATGTCCGCGGGGAATGCGACGTTCCAGCGCACGACCGAGATGATGGAGAGACAGGTGCAGCACCTCGTGCGCCTCGTCGATGATCTGCTCGACATCAGTCGCATCACCCGCGGCAAGGTCGACCTGCGGCGGGAGAGGGTGGTGCTCAACGAGGTGGTGAGTGGCGCGCTCGAAGCCAGTGGTGTCTTCGCGTCGGACTCGCACGAGCTGCGGGTCCAGATCTGTCCCGAGCCGCTCACGGTGATCGGCGATGCGGATCGGCTGCGGCAGGTGTTCTCCAATCTGCTGTCGAACGCCGCCAAGTTCACGCCCCACGGCGGCAAGATCTGGGTGCTGCTGGAACGCAGTGGCGTTCAGGCTCTCGTCCGCGTGCGTGACAACGGCGTCGGCATTCCGCCGGATCGACTGCAGAGCGTCTTCGAGATGTTCATGCAGGGGCCCGATGCGCACCGTCAGGACGGGCTTGGCATTGGGCTAGCGTTGGTTCGGCAACTCGTACAGCTTCACGGCGGAACGGTCACTGCGGAGAGCGAAGGTCCGGGACGCGGGAGCCAATTTACCGTGTGCCTGCCGCTTGCGCCCCGCGCGGAGGCGAGTCTCGAGCAGGGCACGCCGAGTCTGACGTCCGCGCATCCGCGGCGCATTCTGGTCGTTGATGACAATGTGGATGCTGCCCAGACACTCCAGGACATGCTGCGACTCCAGGGGCACGACGTGCGGATGTGCACGAGTGGGCGAGAGGCCATCACCCAGGTGGCGCGCGATCCGCCGGACCTGATCTTCATGGATCTCGGAATGCCGGAGATGGATGGTCTCACCGCCGCGCGTCGCATCCGTGCGTTACCGGAAGGCAGCCACGTGCGCATCGTCGCGCTCACCGGCTGGGGGCAGGAGCGGGATCGCCAGCGCACGCGCGAAGCGGGCATGGATGCGCACCTCGTGAAGCCCGTGAACCCCGTGGAGCTCGCTTCAGTACTGTGAGGCGCACGCACGCCGGGGTGTCATTCGGTGATTTTCCGAATGACGCGACAGGGGTTGCCGGCGGCAAACACGCCATCCGGGATGTCCCGCGTCACAACGGCTCCCGCGCCGATCACGGCGCGCGATCCGATGCGCACGCCCGGCAGGATGAGCGCGCCACCGCCGACCCACACATCCGACCCGATCTCGATGGCCTTGCCGAACTCTTTGCTCCGCCGCTGCTCGGCGTTGAGCGGATGCATGGGGGTGAGTATCTGCACGGCCGGTCCGAACAGCGTGAAGCTGCCGATGCGAACGGAGCAAACATCCAGCACCACGCAGTTGAAGTTGAAGTACACGCGCTCGCCCAGCTCGATGTTCGTGCCGTAGTCGCAGAAGAAGGGAGGCTGCATCCACACCGTCTCGCCGCCCGCGCCGAAGAGGTCGCGGCAAATCTGCCGCCGCTCGTCTTGCTCAGCTTCCCGCGTGGCGTTGAGGGCCTGGCACAGGTCACGCGCGCGCGCACGCGCCGCGACGAGCTCGGGGTCCATCGCATCGTAGAGCTCGCCGTCGAGCATTTTTTCGCGTTCGGTTTTCATGGCGGATGCGCGCGTCCAGAGCCGGGGCGAGATCGCCCGGGGGGCCTTGGCTCCTCGCGCTCGTCCTCGCGCGCGGATCGCCAGGGCCCCGGGACCCCAGCAGCCCGTGTTCCCGGCCCCGGCCCGTTCCTGAGCTTTCGCCGCTCCCCTCGATGAGCTAGGCTGCCCCGCATGAATCGTCGTCATGCCTTGTTCGCGGTTCTCACCGCACCCGTACTGCTCCGCGCCGCCGATGTGCTCGCCGCTCCGGGGCCGCTCGTTGTCGTCCACAAAAGCGAGGGCTGCGGCTGCTGCAAGCTGTGGGTCGAGCATCTTCAGAAAGCCGGCTTCGCCGTGAAGGTGATCGACGAAAGCAACATGGGCCCCATCAAGGAACGGGTTGGTGTGCCCGTGGGCAAAGCCTCCTGCCATACCGCGGAAGTCGGTGACTACTTCGTGGAAGGCCACGTTCCCGCGGCCGAGATCCAGCGCCTGCTGCGCGAGAAGCCGAAAGCAAAGGGCCTCGTGGTGCCCGCCATGCCGCTCGGCTCACCGGGGATGGAGGTCGCCTCGCGCCAGGTCGATCCATACGACGTGCTGCTCGTCGGATTGGATGGCTCGACGCGCGTGTACGCGCACTATCCGAAGGGCTAGCGCGCACCAGCAAACGCACCAGCCGATGCACGCTCCCAGATACGCGCGCCCTAGAACTGGTAGCGAACACCAAACCGCAAGGTGCGCGGCTCTTCCGCGCGGCTCATGCGACAGTTGCCGCTGAGACCGCAGGATTCCGTCACCGTTGAATCGACGCCCGGTGCGTACGCTTCATACCAGTAGACGATGTCCTTGCCATCGTCATCGAACACGTTCAGCAGCTCGGCGTAGATCGTGTAGCGATCGCTCTTCCACGCGCCGCGCAGGTTCACGACCGCTTCGCCGCTTGCGCGCTTCGAGTTGTCCTCGATGAGCGGGTAGGGCCCGAGATAGCGCAGACGCACGCTCGCCTCCCACTGCTTCTGCACGGCCGAGATTCCGAGCTCACCCGCGCTCTCGATGGCGCCGGTCACGAAGTTCTCGCCCGCCGGATCTTCCGTGCGTGCATGGCTGCCGGTCCACACGCCATCGATTGCGAGCCAGGGCACCGGGCGCCAGAACGTCACAACTTCGTAGCCGCGCCGCTTCGTCGGCGCCGACGGCTCGACCGAGTTCGAGTCGCCGACGAACTTGAGGTCGCTCGACACGTCGAGCCACCAGTACGTGGTGGTGAGCGTGAAGTTGCCGCGCTGGAAGCGCACGCCGAGCTCCTTGCCGCTGCCTCGGGAAAGCGCGGGCGTCGGATCATTGCCGACGAGCGGCGCGACCACACCGCGCGCATCGTTCGAGTGATAGCCGCGGCCCCAATTGGCATAGAGCTCGAAATTCCCGTTCAACGCATAGGCGGCGCCCGCCTTGGGCGAGAGGATGTGCGCATCGCCGTCGCCGCTCGGGTAGTCCACTTGCTTCGAATGCACGTCGAAGGAGTAGTAGTCCGCACGCAGCCCACCCATCAGGCGCAGCTTGTCGATCGGCACCCATGTGACTTCGGTGTAAGGGGCGATCGAGCCTTCACGTACGCTGTAGCGTCCCTGGTCCGACTCCAGCACACGTCGATCCGTGAACTGCAGCCCGACGCGCGCCACGTCGTCGTAGCGGCCTTCGACGCCGGCATCCCACGTGAGCTTGTCGTTCCTGATGAACGTTTTCTCGTATCGACCGCCCCACACCGTGCGCCGATCGAGCTGATTGATCTGCTGCGTGTAGGTCGGGTCGGAGAGCATGTTCCAGTCGTAATACTGGCCGTACACCGAGGCGCGCCAGTCTTCACCGCGCAGCCCCGCGCTCGCGACCCAGCGATAGGTCTCGCCGATGGCGCTGCTGTCGATGGCGCAGAACTCGTCGGCGCAGCTCGCCGAGCCGATGTCGCGTTCCGGAATCTGCTCGGTCGGGTGCCATTTGCCGTGATAGCCGGAGAGGGTCACCTGGAGCGCGCCGAGTGAGGTCTCGCGCGCGTACTTGCCCCAGAGGGATTCGTGCTCGAGATTCTCGGGCAGCTGCCACGGTCCGTCGTAGGTCTTCCATTGGCCGGCAAACGTGAGGTCCCCGCCTGCCACAGTCGTGGTGCCACCGAGGGCGAGGCGCTTCCAGCCGTACTGGCCGCCTTCGAGGGCGAGGAACGGCTGATCGAAGCGCTCGACCGTCGTCATGTAGGACGCGCCGGCGAGCGAGAAGTCGCCCACGTCGGCGCGATAGGGCCCTTTGCGGTAATCCACTCGCTCGACCACTTCCGGGATGAGCCCGTTGAGATCGAGATAACCCTGACCGTGGCCGTGCGTGCGCAGGTTCATCGGCACATCGTCGATGTAGGTCGTGAAGTCGGTGCCGTGGTCGAGGTTGAAGCCGCG
>JBDZVF010000251.1:0-9000 GCA_040255575.1 Pseudomonadota bacterium
GCAATCGACGCGCTTGGTAACGAAGTTGTAGCTGCCACCGACGCCGTTCTCATCGCCCGGATACCAGTTCTGCACCGTCGAGTACTTGATGTACGCGTCATCGAGCGCAACCAGCTCGACGACCGCAGCATGCAGCTGATTCTCGTCGCGCATCGGCGCCGTGCAGCCTTCGAGATAGCTCACGTATGAGCCCGCATCCGCGATGATCAGCGTGCGCTCGAACTGGCCGGTGTTCGCCGCGTTGATGCGGAAGTACGTGGACAGCTCCATCGGGCAGCGAACGCCCTTGGGCACATAGACGAACGAACCATCCGAGAACACCGCGGAGTTCAGCGTGGCGTAGAAGTTGTCCGTGTAGGGCACCACTGAGCCGAGATATTTCTCGATCAGCTCGGGGTGCGTCCTCACCGCTTCGGAGAACGGGCAGAACACGACTCCGGCGGCGGCAAGGCGCTCCTTGAAAGTAGTGGCGACGGAGACGCTGTCGAACACCGCATCCACCGCCACGCCCGCGAGGCGCGCACGCTCGTGCAGCGGCACGCCGAGCTTCTCGTACGTCTCGAGCAGCTTGGGGTCCACCTCGTCGAGGCTCTTCGGTCCATTCTTCTTCGCCTTGGGGGCGGAGTAGTACGAAATCGCCTGATAGTCGATCGGGTTGAACTTCACGTGCGCCCAGCGCGGCTCACGCATCTTGAACCAGTGGCGCAGCGCTTTGAGGCGCCACTCCGTCAAGAACGAGGGCTCTCCCTTCTTGCGGGAGATCAGGCGGACGACGTCTTCGTCCAGCCCGGGCGGCACCGTGTCGGATTCGATATCCGTGACGAAGCCGTGCTCATAGCCTCGGCTGACGAGCTTTTCCAGATTGTCGGCGGTCTCACTCATGTTCGGTCCGTAGATGGGGGTTGGCTGGCGATTTGCGAGCTGGGGCACGGTGCCGTGAGCGTCACTGTGAGGAGCGCGACTGCGCTCTGGCTGCCGCTGCTTTCATGTCGCGTTCAAGCGCCAGCACACGCGGCTGGCCGTTGTCGATTCCCGCCAGCTCGGCGAGGCTCACCTCGCGCAGCGAACGACGAATGGTCAGGTTCAGGCGCTGCCAGGCATGACCCACGCGACAGGATTTCTCGTAGTCGCAGTTGCCATTCCCAGACGAACAATCCGTGAGCGCGACCGGGCCCTCGAGCGCATCGAGAATGTCGCCGGCGCTGATCTGCGTAGCCGGGCGGGCGAGCTGATAACCGCCGCGCAGGCCGCGGGTGGACGCCACGAGCCCCGCACGCTGCAGCTGTTTCAGCAGTTTGCTCACCGTGGGCAACGCAAGCTTTGTCTGCTCCGCAAGACAGGCCGACGTCTGCACACGGCCAGGTTCCGTCGCGAGCGCCGCGAGAAGGACAGTGGCGTAATCGGTCAGACGGCTGATCCGAAGCATCGGGGGGTCGCCTCGAGTGGGGTTCCGGAAAGAGTGGGGCTGGACGGGCCAGCGGCACGGTGCCGGGGTCGTGAATGGGTAGAGTTCAATGTAGGACTAGTTTAGTACTCTTTAGTGGGCCGGCCAAGCGGGTTTTGCTATCCTTCGCGCCCCATTCGGCCCGCCGGGACATAATTTTCCGGCACGGCCCGTTTGCCCGGCAGTACAGAGGCGGAGGTCAGATGAATCGCAGCGAGCTGGCGCGTATCGCGCGTGCCATGGTGGTCACGAACAAAGGCATCCTGGCGGCTGACGAGAGCTCGGGGACGATCAAAAAGCGTTTCGACAGCATCAAGCTGGAATCCACCGAGGAGAATCGCCGTACCTATCGTGAAATGCTCTTCACGGCACCGGGCGTGGCAGACACCATCAGCGGCGTGATCCTGTTCGATGAAACCATTCGTCAGAAGACGAAGGACGGCGTGCCGTTCCCCGACTACCTGACGAAACTCGGTGTCATCCCGGGCATCAAGGTCGACACCGGTGCCAAGCCCCTTGCCGGCTTCCCGAACGAGACGATCACCGAAGGCCTCGATGGCCTGCGGGACCGGCTGGTGGAGTACCACAAGCTCGGCGCCCGCTTCGCCAAGTGGCGCGCGGTCATCGACATCGGCGAGGGCTTCCCGACCCCGTTCGCGATCGATGCCAATGCGCACGCGCTCGCGCGTTACGCGGCGCTTTGCCAGGAAAACGGCATCGTGCCGATCGTGGAGCCCGAAGTGCTGATGGATGGTGGCCACTCCATCGAACGCTGTGAGGAAGTGACGAGCGCGGTGCTGCAGTCGGTGTTCGACCAGCTGTACGCCCATCGCATTTACCTCGAAGGCATGGTGCTGAAGCCGAACATGATCATTTCGGGCAAGAAGGCGTCGAACCGCGCCTCGCCGGAACTCGTGGCCGAGGCCACGGTCCGTTGCCTGAAGCGTCACGTGCCGGCGGCGGTGCCCGGCATTGCCTTCCTCTCGGGTGGCCAGTCTTCGGCGGAAGCGACGCTCCACCTGTCCCTCATGAACAAGGAAAAACTCCCCTGGAACCTCACGTTCAGCTATGGCCGCGCCCTGCAGGACACCGCGCTCAAGACGTGGGGCGGACAGGCGGCGAACTTCGTCGCGGCCCAGAAGGAGCTCGCGAAGCGCGCGAAGTTGAACAGCCTTGCCACGACCGGCAAGTATTCTCCCGACCTGGAGAGCAAGGCGGCCTGATGAGGCGCCGCGCGCATTTCGCGTGACGACCCCACAAGTGCTATCCAACGCGTCCGGCGCGGCGGCCGCTGGCGGCCGTCGCCCCGACGTTCCAGCCCCCGGCTCCGCCAGCGACGACGTCATTGTCGACGTGCGCAATGCGCACTATGGCGTGCCGACGCGGCAGATCTTCAAGGGCCTCGACATCAAGGTCCGCAAGGGTCGCATCACTGCGATCATGGGCCCGAGCGGCACCGGCAAGACCACGCTGCTCCGGCTCATCACGGGCCTGATCTCGCCGTCACATGGCAACGTGGTGGTGTGGGGCAACGATCTCGCCACGCTCGATCGCCAAGGCATGTATGCGCTTCGCAAGCGCATGGGGATGCTGTTCCAGAACGGCGCGCTGCTGACGGACCTCGACGTCTACGAGAACGTGGCGTTCCCGCTCCGTGAGCACACGGATCTGCCGGAGCCGCTGATCCGCACGATCGTGCTGACGAAGCTGCACGCAGTGGGCCTGCGTGGCGCGGCGTATCTCATGCCATCGGAGCTATCCGGCGGCATGGCGCGTCGTGTGGCGCTGGCGCGCGCCATCGTCATGGACCCTGAAGTGCTCATCTATGACGAGCCCTTCGTCGGTCTCGATCCCATCTCCCTCGGTGTGATCCTTCGCCTCATCCGGCAGATGAATGAAGGGCTCGGCATCACGAGCATCGTGGTGTCCCACGACGTGAAGGAGCTCGCCACCATCGCGCACGACAGCTATCTCATGTACGACGGCAAAGTTGCTGCCTCGGGCACGCCGAATGAGCTTGCCGCGAGCGACGGCGAAGTCGTGAAGCAGTTCATGATGGGCGGCGCCGATGGCCCCGTGGCCTTTCACTATCCTGCGCCGGATTATCGGCAGGATCTTCTAGGGGGCGGGTCATGAGCGCCGTCGCGCAGGACAATGTGCTCATCGGCGCTATTCGCAAGCTGGGGAAGGTCACGCTGTTCCTCGTGAGCGTGCTCGCGCAGTGCGGCCCGGCGCTCGCGCGGCCGAGGCTCGTGATCCACCAGATCTACAACGCCGGCGCGCGCTCGTTGATCATCATCATGCTGTCGGGCCTGTTCGTCGGCATGGTGCTGGCGCTCACGGGCATCGATCTGCTCGCGCGCTTCGGATCCGAAGATGTACTGGGCGTGGCTGCCGCGTTGGGTCTTCTGAAGGAGCTCGGCCCGGTGGTCACGGCGCTCCTGTTCGCGGGCCGCGCGGGAACCTCGCTCACGTCGGAAATCGGCCTGATGCGGGCGACGGACCAGCTCGTCGCGATGGAAGTGATGGCCATCGATCCGATGCGCTACGTGGCCGCGCCGCGCTTCCTGGGCGGCATCATCGCGATGCCGCTGCTCGTGGCGATCTTCGATATCGTGGGTCTCTTCGGTGCGCAGCTCGTCGGCGTGCAGCAGATGGGTGTGAACGCCGGAACGTTCTGGTCGCAGACGCAGGGCGCCGTGCACCTCGATGACGTGTGGGAAGGCATCGTCAAAAGCCTCACGTTCGGCTTCGCGTGCACGCTGATCGCTGTGTACGAAGGCTACAACGCGACCCCCACCGCCGAAGGCGTGGGGCTTGCCACCACGCGCACTGTGGTGGCATCTGCCGTGCTGACCCTGATTCTCGACTACTTCCTGACCGCCGCCTTTCTGTAAGAGGAACTTTCATGCGCTCAACTCGTAATCTCGAAGTCGGCACGGGCCTGTTCGTGCTGCTGGGATTCGCGGCGCTGGCGTTTCTGACCACGCAGCTTCCATCCAGCGGGCTCAAGCTGAGCAGCGCGAAGTCGGGGTATCACGTGCTCGCGAAGTTCGACAACATCGGGGACCTGAAGCCCGGTGCGCCCGTGTCGATGGCCGGCGTGACCATTGGCGAAGTGGAGTCCATCCGGTTCGACCCGAAGGACTACAAGGCGGCCGTCACGTTACGCATCAGCAATGCCTACAACCAGATCCCTGACGACAGCGATGCGAGCATCCAGACGCAGGGCCTGCTCGGCGGCAAGTACGTCGGGATCGGCCCCGGCGGCTCGGACATGTACCTGAAAGACGGCAGCACGATTGCCTTCACCCAATCGGCGATCGTGCTCGAGAGCCTGGTGAACAAGTTCTTCGCCAACTTCGCGCAGCGGGGTAGCGATTCAGGCTCGTCGGATTCGTCGGCGTCGTCGGACGATGCCACCAAGGAGAAGCAGAAATGAAGTCATTGCAGAAGTCTCTCGTCCACGCGGCCGTGTGCGCACTGCTGCTGGCCGGTGCCGGCGTGGCGCTCGCTGCCGATCCTGCGCCCACGCCCACGACGGGCACGGCGGCCGCCCAGGTGCCGACCGACGACCCGGGCAAGCTCGTGAAGGCTGCTGCCGAAGGCATGCTGAAAGATCTCGACGCGAATCGCGCCGCCTACAAGAAGGACCCGGCGAAGGTCAGCGAGCTCGTCGACAAGTGGCTGCTGCCGCATTTCGACACGGCGTATTCCGCACGCCTCGTGCTGGGCAGGCACTATCGCGGCGCCAGCGAAGAGCAGCGCAAGCGCTTCGTCGATGCGTTCTATCAGTCGCTGCTGCGTAACTACAGCAACGCGCTGGTGGACTTCACGGGCGATCGCATGAAGATCCTGCCCGCGCAGATCGACGGTGATAACGCGACGGTGCGCACGGAGATCAAACGCGACAACGGCACGCGCATTCCCGTGAATTACTCGCTGCGCAAGACGCCGGAAGGCTGGAAGGCGTGGGACGTGGTGATCGAAGGCATCAGCTACGTGAAGAGCTTCCGCGAAGACTTCGGCGCGGAGATCGACCAGAAGGGCCTCGATGCGGTGATTCAGCGCATCGAGAAGGGCGGCATGCCTCAGGCCCCTGGCAAGGCCTGAGCGGCCTCGCATGGGTGTCGGCACCAATGGAGCCTCGGCGACCGTGGAGGTGGTCGAGGTGCGCCCGGACCGGGTGCAGATGAAGGGCTCGCTTACCTTCGCGACCGCGCGTGCGGCGCGTGAGGCGGGGCTGGCCATTCTCGATCGGTCCTCGTCACCGGAGCCGCTGACGGTGGATTGCAGCGGTGTCAGCTCGTCGGACAGCGCGGGGCTCGCCGTGCTCATCGACCTGCTCGCGAACGCCACGAAGCGCGGCCGCACCGTGCAGTTCTGGAACCTGCCGCCCGGCATCGTCGCGGCGGCGAAGATCAGCGAGGTCGATACCGTTCTCGGGATCGGCTAGCGCTCGGGCGGCAACGCAAGTCATCACGCGCAATCGCTGGCCCTGCCGAGGAGGCAGTGTCGGATCGGCTCGCCGGCGGAATTTCTCCGCTGGCGCGCTACCTCTTGTCCGCGTCCGGATCAGGGTCTTCCAGCGGCTCATCGTCGAAGGTGGGCGCGGGCACATTGCCATCCTTCACCGCATATTCACGCTGCTGCAGGTAGGCGTTCCTGATGAACGTGTATTTGTCGAAGGCCTGATTCAGGGTGTCGTCGAGCGGCAGGCGCCGCGCGCGGGCATCGATGAGGTCCATGCCCTGCAGTCCGTAGCGGATGGCGTCCCGTTCGACGTAGTGCACCGGGTTCGTGAACACATCCACACCGGCCCCGAAGCCGTCACGCACCGTGGCGGGGCCGAAGAAGGGCACCATCAGATACGGCCCGGCGGGGGTGCCCCACTTGCCGAGCGTCTGCCCGAAGTCCTCATCGTTCCGATCGAGCCCCGCGGCGGACGCGGGATCGAAGAGGCCACCGATGCCCACGGTCGTGTTCACGAGAAAACGGCCCGTGTCGTTCAGGCTGTCCTTGAACTTCCCCTGCAGCAGGTCGTTCAAGATGACCGTGGGCTGCGCGAGGTTGCTGAAGAAGTTCGTGACCCCGGTCTCGACGAAGTCGGGTGTGACGGCTTTGTAGCCCTTCGCCGCCGGCTTCAGCAGCGCGCGATCGAGCGCGTCATTGAACTTGTAGCTCGCCCGGTTGAAGCCCTCGAACGGGTCCCGTGGATCTTTCTTCGCATCCGGGGCCGTGGCGCAGCCGCCCAGAAATAGTGACAGAAGTGCAACGAAGGCGGCTGCGGGTCGGGTCATGCTGTGGTTTCGATCCGAAGAGGGCCGGCATTGTAGCAGCGAGAGGCTGCGCGCCTAATGCGTGGCGAAATGGCGACGGCGGCGATGATGCGGTCGCGGGAGGAGCCACTCAATCCATCGTTTGGGAGAAGCGAGCGCTCGTTTGGTAGATGCGTGCCATTGAGGGAAGCGAGCCCTCGCTTAACACGCCGGGCCGCTCAATACGCCGAGCAATCGCGCGGCGGGCTCGCGCCGTGCAGGGCGATGCCTGGCGTTACCGGCCGCCTTCCCGCTGCGCGCTGACCTTCTTGATCCGGTTCTCGACCAGGAAGTCGCGGATCTCATCCATGCGGGCCTGGAAGCGCTGGCGCTGCACCGACGTGAGGTTCGGCGCTGCCAGGGCGAGCTGCAGCTGCTGCATGGCGAGCTGCAGGTCGCCGGACACGATGTGGTACTCGCTCATGTAGAAGTACGCGTCGCCCATGTCGCCAGCGGCGCTCGCGGCGAGCGCGGTGAGCTGGATCTGATCGGGTGTCGGCACTTCGTTGTTGAACAGATCGAGCAGCAGGGTGTGCGCTTCCTTCGGCCGGTTGGCTTTCATGAGCGCCTGCGCGTAGCGCACCGTCAGCGCGACGTTGCGCGGGAAGAGGGCGATCGCCTTGGCGAAAGTGGCGATGCCGTCGTTCTCGAGCCCGCCATCGACTTCCGCCTGCGCGAGCGCGGAGTGCAGCAGCGTGAGGTTCTCGTGCTCGGCGACGAGGTCCGTCAGGATCTTTGCCGCTTCCTGGTTCTTGCCCGCCTGCATGAGGGCGAGCGCATAGCCGTAACGCTGCCCGAGCGTGCCTTTGAAATTCTTCGTGTCCTGCGCGTAGCGCTCGGCGATCTGCGGATCCTTCGGCATGCTGAGCACTCGCAGGCGCTCTCGGATGCACTCGTAGGTCTGCGAATCCGGGTTGCTCCTGGGGCGGCCGTATTGGGCCGCGCGCCCGCGCGCTTCGGCGATGCGGTTCGTATTCACCGGGTGCGTCTGGATCATTTCCGGCACGTACTGCCCGGCGAGCCCCTCATGCCGCGACATCGCTTCGAAGAACGAGGCCATGCCGTTCGGATCGAACCCCGCGCCCGCCACGAAGCCGATGCCGACGCGATCCGCCTCGTATTCGTTGGCGCGGGTGAAATTGACCTGCTGCTGAGCCGCCGCGCCCTGCGCGATGGCGATGGCACCCTCCATGCCGCTGCCGCCCGTCATCGCGCCGATCAGAATCGCCGCGAGAATGGCGGCGGTCTGCGCGATGCCTTGCGAGCTCTGCGCGTGGAACGTGCGCGCCATGTGCCGCTGAGTGACGTGCGCGACTTCGTGGCCGACGACGCCCGCGAGCTCCGATTCGTTGCGTGACGCGAGCACCGTGCCGTAGTTCACGCCGATGAAGCCGCCCGGCAACGCGAACGCGTTGATCGTGGCTTCATTCACCGCGAAGAAGGTGAAGCGCTGATTGGTATCGGGTGCCTGGGCTGCCAGGCGCTGGCCCAGCGACTGGAGGTATTCGGCGACCTCGGGGTCTTCCAGGATCGCCTTCTGGTCGCGCAGCTGGCGCACGATCTGCGCGCCCAGCCGATACTCATCGCTGGTGGAGATGGTCGCACTGGCCGGGCTGCCGATGTCCGGCAGGTTCTCGCCGCCCGTGTTGTTTCCGATCACGTACGAGCGCGTGCTCGGCGTGTTCGAGCCGGGAGGGGGGAACACAACCTGGGCCTCGGCCGCTGTCATGCAGGCGACCGTGACCGTGAGGACGCCCGTGACCCCCACCATCATCGCGACGAAGGCTTGGAAGATCTTTTTCAGCACGACCCGAGTATGCCCATAACCGGCGTTCGGCGTCCTTCCGATCGTGTCAAAGCGTATCCGAAGCGAAGTCGGCGAGCCTCGAGCGCTCCCCGCGCGTCAGGGTGATGTGACCGGAGTGCGGCCAGCCCCGGAAGCGGTTGACCGAATAGGTGAGGCCCGAGGTCATTTCGGTGAGGTAGGGCGTATCGATCTGGGCGATGTTCCCCAGGCAGACGATCTTGGTCCCGGGCCCCGCCCGCGTGATCAGCGCCTTCATCTGCTTGGGCGTCAGGTTCTGTGCCTCGTCCAGGATGATGTAGCGGTTCAGGAAGGTGCGCCCGCGCATGAAGTTGAGCGAGCGGATCTTGATGCGGTTCTTCAGGAGGTCATTCGTGGCCGCGCGGCCCCAGCTCCCGCCCTCCTGGCTATGGGTCAGCACCTCCAGGTTGTCC
>JBDZVF010000252.1:0-8996 GCA_040255575.1 Pseudomonadota bacterium
CAGCACATTCGCTGCTGAACATCTGGCTGAACGAACAAACTGCAAAAATCGGTTCACGTCGAACCCTTGAGCTGTGCGCCAACGCGGTGTCGTTATCGCGTCGGCCTACACGCAGGGGCTCAACGTCTCTGATTAATTAGAACAAGAGTGATTTTCTCTATTTTCACCAAGATTTCAGGGGGCGGGGGGTCATGAAGAGTTCATCACAACATTCGTTCGTACGTGCGGCGGTTGCCACGATTCTGAGCATCGCGGGGGGAGGGATTTCGCAAGTGATGGCCGCGGACGAGGCTACCATCGCCGAGGTGACCGTCACCGGTTCGCGCATTCTGCGCCGTGACGCCGAGGCCAACAGCCCGCTGGTCACGGTGGATGCGGCGGACCTCGAAACCCGCTCCGGCCTGAACGTCGAGTCATACCTGAACGAGTTGCCCAACTACAACCCGGCCGTCACGCCCGAGACGGGCAATACCGCCGTGGGATCGACTTCGATCAGCACGGTGGGCATTTCCACAGTGTCGCTACGCGGCTTCGGCTCGAACCGCAGCCTGGTGCTGGCCGATGGCCACCGCGTCACTCCGGTGAACTCGCTGATGCAAGTGGACATCAACAGCATCCCCTCCTCGATGATCAAGAGCGTGGAGATCATCTCCGGCGGCGCTTCAGCCACCTATGGCGCGGATGCCATCGGCGGCGTGACCAATTTCATATTGAATCGTGACTACGAAGGCCTGCGGGTGGATGCCCAGTACGGTGTCGCCGAGGTAGGCGACGGGCAGGAATCGCGCTTTTCGGTGCTGGGTGGCAGCCGGCTCGGCACTGGCCGCGGTCGTGTGACGTTCGGCGCCGAGTACTATGATCGTGAGCCGTCGTACCAGAAGAACCGCCGTTTCTATACAGATGCCTGGGCAGATCCGAATACTCCCAGCAACTTCCTCGGTTTCTTCATGGGTCCCAGCGGTTACTACACGGGCACCAACCTGCAAACCACTAACCCCGGGGGAGCCCGCGGCGCGGCGATCCTGACCAACATCGTTAACGCCCAGGGACGCGACCCCAGTGCCGACACGGGCGTGTTCGCGTACCCCAACATCGGCACCAATTCCAGCATCCGCTTTCTGAGTGATGGCCACATCTTCCTGCCGGCCGGAAACAACTCATCGACGTTCGATCAGAGTCTCATCGACGGATCCACCTACGCCTATGTGAACGCCTACGACAACACCTATTGCAACACCCAGGTGTGTGCCAACAACGGTACCCGGTTGGCGCCGGTGATTCAGAATCTCAAATTCAACGAGACTGATCGTTACACCACTTCGCCGCAGACTCGCTTTTCGTTCATGGGGACGCTCAATTACGACGTCACGGACAAGTTGCACTTCAGCGGCAGCGGTCGCTTCGCCCAGAGCAAGACACAAACTTTTCTGGGCAGGAATACTTTGATCAATGGGTGGGAAGCGACGATTCCGTATAACGCCAGCACCGATAGCCCGATTGATCCGGCGCTGACGTTGACGCAACCGATCATTGCGGAAATTTTGCAGGCTCCCGGGGGCGTCGTTCCGGCGGCGTACGCCAACCCGAATTTCATCGCTCATGGCGCGGCTGGCGCTCAACATCCGGTTACTCCGGCGCTGGCGATGTTATTGAATAACCGCACAGCGACCGCAGCCCAAGCCAACAGTGGCATGCCCACCTGTCCCGCCGGCGTGACAACCAACTGTTACAACCCCCTGACTGCGGGCTGGATAGCCGAAGTCTTCGAGTACAACGGCTTCGATCAGCGCCGCACGGAAAACGTGTTGAGCAATTGGACTGTCGATGCCGGTCTCACGCTGGACCTGCCGGTGAAGGACTGGACCGCTGAGCTCTATTATTCACGTGGCGAAAGCGTGACCTCCGGGAAGACCTACGGCAGCGTCGCGCTGGAGCGATGGCGCAGGGTCGTGGGGAGCGCGGACTATGGCTATAACAGCACCTTCCGCAGCAACACGAATGGCAACAATAGTGGCTTCAACTCAGTTGCCACTCCCTGCACCAGCGGTTTCTACGACACCCTCTTCAACAGTGGCGCCGCGCCTTCGGACGATTGCTTGTATGCGGTGGAGGCGGTTTTGCAAGCCAACACGACGACGCAGCAAGACGTCGTGGAGTTGAACTTCCAGGGCGGCTTGTTCAACACCTGGGCAGGCGAAGTGCGCGGTGCGGCGGGTTATCAGTACCGGCGCAACGCCACACAATTCACTCCGGACATCCTGCAATCTTCGGCATCCATCAACGATCAGGCAGTCGGCATCTCTCCCACCGGCTACATGGACGCCCAGATGAAGGCGCATGACTACTATGCGGAGGCGCTGGTGCCGCTCCTCAAAGACTCCTTCGTCAGGAAGGTGGAGCTGGAGTTGGGCGCTCGACAGTCCGAGTACAGCCTGACCGACAGCACCTTGACGTGGAAGGCATTGGCCAACGTCGAGATCACCAACTGGCTGCGGTTTCGCGGCGGGTTCAACCGCGCCACGCGTGCGCCGAACCTGGGTGAGATGTTCCTCCCGCAGCAACAGGGCGGTCCGGGGGGTGCCTCGGCTTACGGTGATCCGTGCAGCTTGCGGTCCAATTCGCCCTTTGGCGCGGGCGGCGCGTTTACCGCGGCGAATGCGACGCAAATCGCCAACGATGTCTTCGCCGGTGCCACGACTCCGACACTTGCGCCCGGTCAGACAGCCGAAGGCGCGGCAAGCGCGCGCTTGATCTGCGAGGCGCAGATGAACATGCTGAACGCGGATCCGATTGCCGGCACTGCGGCCACCTACTACAACACGCAGACGCAGACCGTGACCGGCAATAACGGCTTCAACAATCAGCGCGGCAGTACGGCTCTGAACTCCGAGGTGGCTGGTACCTGGACGGCGGGCATCGTGTTCCAGTCTCCGTTCGAAAATCCCTGGCTGCATAACATCACGGCGACGTTCGACTGGTACAAGATCGACATCAGGGATGTGATCATGCAGTACTCCGCCACCTACGCGCAGTGGTTGTGCTATGGCGCCGTGCGGGTGACCTCCGCTGAGGAGGCCAAGGCTCAGGCGGCATCACCGGGGTGCCAGGGCGTTCCCCGCAACTTCGATACGGGCCTGGGCCAGAGTACGCTGCTGTCCTATTCCAACCAGGCTTCGGTGAGCACCTCGGGTGTGGACTTCGCCATCAACTGGCGCGCACGGCTGGAGGATCTGGGCCTGACGAGTGTTCCCGGCGGCGTGTCGTTCGGCATTCAGGGCTCCTGGCTGGACTCCTACAAGACCAAGGCATCGAAGGCCGACTTCGACCCATGGATCGAGTGGAAAGGTTCGTTGGGACCGACTCTGAGCGGGTTCGACGCCGGCGCCTACAAGTACCGCCTGCTCACCAACCTGGGCTACAACGTAAACGGGTTCAACCTCACTCTGCGGTGGCGGCACCTGCCGTCGGCGATACAGGCTGCAGATGCAAGCAGGAATGCCACCATCGCGAACAACGAGCGTGTTGTCGCGACGGGCAAGGGTGTGTTGCTAAGTTATGTGCCGTCTTCGAACCAATCAATAAAGGCGTACGACACGTTTGACCTGTCAGCTTCCTGGGCCATCAGCGATACGGTGGCGCTGCGTGCGGGTATCGACAATCTGTTCGACAAGCAACCGGTTCTCACGGCTGTTTCGAACGGGTTCCCACAGGGCACGGACCTGAAGGGACTGTGCGCCGGCCAGGTGGCGGGTTGCACAGCCCCCACGTCGTACTCTCTGCCGAACGCGGGCCTGGGTACGACGAACCTGGGGTTCTACGATGTGATGGGCCGCAGCTACTTCCTCGGACTGCGGGCAATGTTCTGATCTGAGCCCAGATCAGTTCTGGGTCTTTTGAGTAATGGGCGGCGGATCGCAAGGTCCGCCGCCTTTTTTTGTTTCGCAAGGAAGTCAGATGCAGTTGGCCCGCGAGGGTGGCGCGGCCGCCGGCGACGCGCTAGTCCTTCAGCGTAGAGAGGTAAGCGATCACATCCGCGCGCTGCTGCGGATCGGTCAGAATGCCTATCATCGCTGTGCCCGGCACCTTGGCGTTCGGGTTGGCCAGAAATTCATTCAGGGTCTCGGCGCTCCAGATCACACCGTACTTCTTCAGGTTCTCGCTGGGGCCCATGAGGCTCTTCGTGGTGCCCGCCTTCCGCCCCACGACGCCAAAGAGATTGGGGCCCACCTTCAAATCGTCTCCCTTGATCACGCTGTGGCAGGTCGGGCAGACATTGGCCATGAACAGTTCCTTGCCGTTGACGGCATTGCCCTCGACACCATCCGCGTAGACGGCGGGCGTAGCCAGCAGGGCGGTCAGTACGAGCAGGCAGATGGGTCGGGTGGCGGACATGGAACGTGAAATCTCCCGAACACGGGCGGACGAAAATCCCCGGGGAATGGGAATTTCAAAGTGCATGCAAGGTGTAGGCTACCGCACCTCTTCCGCCGACGTGAGCCGATGCGCCCGCTCCACCGATCGCCGGTCGAGATGCGCCGCCAGCAACTGCGCGAAGTCGTACATGTATCTGCACAGGAGCGTGCCGCGGCGAAAACCGGTCCACCGCTTGCGATCGGTGACACACCCTTGCCCGTCGCGACAACACGCTCGTTGTTCGCGATGGTGGCATTCCTGCTTGCATCTGCATGCCTGTATTCGCCAGCGGCAGCTGCCACCGCAGATGAGCTTGAATCCGTTTACGTTGTAGCCCATGTTTGAGCGCGGCACTGATCACTCGCGTCCTGACCGCGGAGCTTGCAGATGCCCTTACGGGCTGGACGTCGGATTGACAGCATACGAATACATCGCCGAGGCCACCCCTCCGCCTGCTCTCCAAGGTCCGGTCAGTTTGCGTACGCACCTGGCGCGGCGTGGTGGCATGGGAGTTCACTGAGGACTCGGCGTGCGAGCGATCCCGCGCTCGTGCAGCCCTTGATCCTCGAACAGCAACCGCGGGGGACCATCTCGAATGCCCATGATCATTCACTCATCCAGCCAGGTGCCCCGAACGACGCTGTTCAGGCGCTTTCCGGTACCGAGAAATCTCGGCGTTTCCGCGTCCTCACGCATCGCGCCCGGCCGAAGCTGGCCCGCGCCAGCGGGTGCCAGGCGCGTAAAGATCTTCGATGTTTATCGATACGATCCCGACTCCGGCAACTCCCCGCGCCTGGACTCCTTCGAGGTCGATCTCGAGGAGTGCGGCCCGATGGTCCTCGACGTGCTGCTCTGGATCAAGAACAAGGTGGATTCGACGCTCACCTTCAGGCGCTCCTGCCGCGAGGGCGTCTGCGGCTCCTGCGCCATGAACATCGACGGCACGAATTGGCTGGCGTGCACGCGATTTGTCTCCGAGACACGTGAGCGCCCGACGATCTATCCCCTCAACAACATGCGCATCATCAAGGATCTGGTTCCCGACCTGACGCATGTTTTTGCGCAATACAGCCTGGTCGAACCGTGGCTGAAGACGAGCACGGTGGCGCCGGAAAGCGAGCGCCTCCAGTCACCCGACGAGCGTCGTCAGCTCGATGGCGGCTGGGAATGCATCCTGTGCTTCTGTTGTACGTCCGGTTGTCCCAGCCACTGGTGGAATGCCGATCGATTCCTGGGGCCTGCCGTCCTGCTTCAGGCCTGGCGATGGCTGATGGACAGCCGCGACGAGGCCACCGGCGAGCGGCTGGATGATCTCGAAGACCCCTTCCGCCTGTATCGGTGCCACACCATTCTCAATTGCACCCGCACCTGCCCCAAGGGCTTGAACCCGGGCAAAGCCATCGCCGGGATCAAGAAGCTGCTGCTCGAGCGCCGAAGCTGATCAAGGCTTACTGGAGCGTCCCATGTCCACATCCTCCGGGAGACCCCTCTCCCCCCGCCTTCAGATCTACCGCCCCCAGCTCACCTCCGTCCTGTCCTTCACGCACCGGTTGACCGGCCTGATCATGGGTCTCTACGCCGTCGCGCTGGTTGTGTGGCTGGTTGCGGCTGCTGCTGGGTCACAACCCTACTCCAGCGTGCAAACCTTCATCCACTCGGGAGTCGGACAGGTGCTGCTCTTCGCGGGGACGTGGTGTTTCTTCCTGCACCTTTGTGGCGGCATCCGGCATTTGTTCTGGGACGCCGGGCGCGGCTTCGAGCTGAGCACGATCTATGTTTCGGGGTGGATCGTCGTGGCGGCGAGTGCCGTGCTCACGGTGGCCACGTGGATCGCAAGCTGGATGCTGAGCTCCTCGCGATGACGAACCGACCGCGATTGCGCTCGCCACTCGGTCGTGCACGCGGCCTCGGCTCTGCGAAAGATGGCGTCGCTGCGTGGTGGCTCGAGCGCGTGACGGCCATTGCACTCGTGCCCTTGACGCTGTGGTTCACCGCCTCGCTGCTTGCACTCAGCGGCGGCGATCACGCCGCCTTCCTGAAGTGGCTCAAGACACCACTCGCATCACTTTGCATGGTGTTGTTGTTGAGCGCGCTCTTCTCTCATCTGGCACTCGGCCTTCAGGTCGTGATCGAAGACTACGTGCACTCCTGGGCGAAAATTCCGGCGATCGTTGCAGCACGCTTCGCCTGCTTCGCGCTGTGCGTCGCTGGCATTCTGGCGACCCTGCGCATCGCGTTGGGCACCTGAACGTGCGCATTCTCTCCGGTATCCAGGCCTCCGGCCGCCTCCATCTCGGCAATTACTATGGGGCGTTGCGCCAATTTCTGGACCTGCAGCGAGAAGGCCAGGCCCTGTATTTCATCGCCGACCTGCACGCGCTCATCAGAAGCTCCACCACCCCTTAGCGGTTCGGCGCCCGTCGATCGGGGTCAGGACTGCGGCTGCACCGGTTCCAGCTTGTATCCGTAACCTCTCAGCGTGCGGATCAGCCCGCGGTCCGGATCCATGCCCAGCTTGCTTCGCAAGCGCCTGATGTACACATCGACCACGTTGGTGAGCGGGTCCGAGTCGTAGTTCCACACCTTGTTCAGGATGCGGGCGCGGCTCATCACTTTCCCGGGCGAGCTCATGAGGAACTCCAGGAGTTGAAACTCCTTCGCGGTGAGCTCGACCGCCTTGCCCTGGCGCAGCACGGTCATCGAGTCGCGATCGAGCACCACGTCGCCCGCCTGCAGCACTCGCTCGAGGTCGGCAGCACGGCCCTTGCTCCGCCGTACCAACGCTTCTATTCGAGCGAGCAGCTCGTCGAAATCAAACGGCTTGGTGAGGTAGTCGTCAGCGCCGCTGCGCAGGCCATCCACCTTGTTCTCGACCGCATCGAGCGCGGTGAGCATCAGAATCGGCGACGCGACTCCGGAAGCGCGCAGCCGCTGGCACAAGTCCCTGCCGGAGTATCCCGGCAACATCAGGTCCAGGATCATGACTTCGAAGGGCTCCACACGGGCCAGAGCAAAACCCTTCGGCGCATCGCAGGCAACGGCGACCGCGTAGCCTTCCGCTTCGAGTCCGCGGACAACGAACCGCCTTACGCGCTCATCATCCTCCACCAGCAGCAGCGACATCGGACCATTCCCCCTTCGCAGTAGCCGCGGCAGCGGAGCCCTGTTGGCAACTCTGCGCCAACAAGCGAGCCGGCGGCGTCACGGCCGACTCAGAGGTCCATTGCGTGGTCTGCGGCAAGCGCAGGGTGGCCTGCGTCCCGCCCTGCGCAGCATTGGCGAGGCTCGCCGAGCCGCCATGCGCCTCGGCCAGTGCGCGCACCACGGTCAGCCCGAGCCCCGAGCCCTCACCACGCGTGTGCCCGCGACGAAAGCGTCCAAACAGCTCGGACGCCATGCCCGCATCGATCCCCGGCCCGTTGTCCGTCACGGTGATCACGATCCAGTCTCCGCTCGCACGAACTTCGACACAGACGCAGACCCTGGCGCCGGCGTGACGCAAGGCATTGTCTATGAGTGCCGCAAGGGCCTGGCGGACCCGATCCGGATCGACGCGCGCGACGAGGCCGCGGCTCGCCCCGACGCGCACAGTGGCCCCCGATTCACGAGCGATAGTCGAGAAATCGCGGGCGACGCGGCACACGAACTCGCCAAGATCCACTTCGCGGAGGTTCAGACGCAGTCCACGTGCTTCCGCACGCGCGATCAGGAAGAGGTCATCGAACACACGGGTGAGAACCTGAGTCTGTTCGAGAATGCGCTCGAACACGTCGGTGAGATCCTGGGAGGACCGCAGCCCCGTGCGCAGCGCCACCTGCGTCTCGCCGCGGATGATCGTGAGTGGCATCCGCAACTCGTGACTGGCATCCGCCAGGAAGGTACGCCGCCGTTGCTGCTCCTCGAAAAGCGCAGCGTTCACGCGCTCCAGCTCCGCGGTTCGCGCGGCGACGGCGCGCTCGAGCCCTGCCCGACTCTCCTGCAGCGCCTGCTGCTTCTGCGAAATCTCGTGCGCCATCGAGTCGAAGACGTCCGCGAGCTGTGCCAGCTCGTCGCGTCCCGTCGAATGGATGCGATGCTCGAACTTCCCGGACCCGAAGGCACGGGCCGCCCGCTCGAGCCGTTTCAACTCCGGCCCGAATCGGGTCAGGAGGAGCGCAAACACCGCCACCGAAAGCCCGAACGCCAGCGCCAGGCCCACCAAAGCCGCCGCCCGTACGGAACGCTGCTGGGCCAACGCCAACGAGGTGGCGGTCGTGATCTGCCGATCACTGCGCTCGACTTCCCGGCCCACGGTCTCGGCGAAAAGCTTGTAGGGCTCGGAACGCAGCTGCGCTTCCTCGAGCGCCGCAGAAGTGCCGGCGGTACGCCAGGCCTCGTTCACTGCATCGACGATGTCCTTGCCGCCCTGTGAGAAAAGGTTGCTGACGGCCTGACCCTGGCGCTCAACGGTTGCCAGGAGGACGGCCTCATCCGCGCTCGGCGCTGGGACGCTGTGCAGCTTCCCAAGCGCAGCGACGAAGTCAGCACTTGCCGCGTGGAGCGCGGGGGCGCTCTGCGCGTTCTGAGCGCGCACGTTCTGGAAT
>JBDZVF010000253.1:0-8991 GCA_040255575.1 Pseudomonadota bacterium
GATTGGCACTACTCCCTCAGGCACTACTTCGGGCAGTACGCTTGGCCCCTGAAGAAAAACACATGACCGCATCGACGCGAAGCCTCGTTTGCCTGGCACTCTTTGCAACCCTGGCCGGCTGCGCTTCGGGTAACGCCCCAGTGCAGGCTGCGGCCGGCGAGCGCGTATATAAGGTGTCCTGTGCTGCCTGCCACGGCGCAGATGCACGTGGTACAGGCCCAGTGGCGCCACTCCTCACCGTTCCTGTGCCCGACCTCACCCTGATTGCGGCGCGACGCGGAGGCGAGTTTCCGGAGCTTGAGATCTTCCGCATCATCGACGGCCAGTCGGAGCTGGCTGGCCATGGTCCGCGACACATGCCCATCTGGGGCTATGAGTTCTTCGGCGATGACGCGGATGACGAGGTGGCGCACCGCCGGGCGACGGACAAGATCGATCGTCTGGTCGCGTATCTGCGCTCGATCCAGCGAACGCCGTGAGCGGGGGCGCTCTGGTCGTGCGGCCGTATCTGCTGAGGCTGCTGCTCCTGGTCCTAGGATCTATCTACGCAGCGGCGGCTGCTGCGGCACCGACGTGGTTTCAGAACGGCCGCCTCACCGCCGCGGGCGTGCAGTTGCTGGACGAGCTCGGGCGCGCGGATCAGCGAGGCCTCGTTCCCGCAGACTACGATGCCATCGGCCTTCAGCTACGCGCGAAGCAGGCAGCCGCAAGGGGAGGGGCTGCGCTCGAGGGTGTGGATGCAGAGTTGAGCGCAGCCGCGGCGCGCATCGCGTTGGATCTGCACCAGGGGCGCATCAAGCCCTCCGAGGTCGGATACGACCTCGATCTGAAGAGAGCTCCCTTCGATACCGCCGCCGCGGTGAAATCCCTGGCGAGCTCTTCCAACGTGGCCGCCACGCTGGACTCGATGGAGCCGCGTCTCAGCCACTACGTGCTGCTGAAGCGAGCCCTCGCGCAGTATCGCGCACTCGACGCAACTCACCGCGAGCTCGTGCGCCTGCCGCCGCTCCCGCGTACCAAGGTCTCGCCCGGCGAGAGTTACGAGGGGGCTCCCGCGCTCCGGCGACTACTCGATGTGGTTGGCGACATGCCTGGCGAAGCGCCTGCCGGCGCAGCTGGCACGCTCGATGCCGAGTTGGTCGCGGCGTTGAAGCGCTTTCAGAAGCGGCATGGCCTCGACGCCGACGGGGTGCTCGGCCGTTCGACCTATCGTGCGCTCACAACGCCCTTCTCGTTGCGCGTCGAGCAGATCCAGTTGTCGCTGGAACGCATTCGCTGGTTGCCGACGCCGCTCACCTCGCCGCCGATCATCGTCAACATTCCGCAGTTCAAGCTCTTCGCGTTTCGCACCATCGAAGACACTGCGGAAGACATTCTGCAGATGAATGTCATCGTCGGCGAGGCATTCAAGGCCCGGCGCACGCCCGTGTTTGCCGCCGAGATGCGCTACGTCGTATTGCAGCCGTATTGGGATGTTCCTCGAAGCATTCTCGTGAACGAGTTGCTACCGAGCATCCGCAAGACGCCAGGCTGGCTCGAGAGTCACGACTACGAGATCGTGCGTGGACCTGGGGATGACGCGCGCCCGCTGCCCGCAACGCCCGAGAATATCGATCTGCTCGCGCGCGGCACTTTGCGGCTGAGGCAGAAGCCGGGGCGATTGAACGCGCTCGGGCATGTGAAGTTCATGTTCCCCAACAAGCACAACGTCTACCTGCACGACACGCCCGCGCGGGATCTGTTCAACCGCAGCCGGCGTGCGTTCAGCCATGGCTGCATCCGAGTGTCGGATCCGATGGCTTTGCTGGCACACGTGATGCGTGATGAGCCCGCGTGGACGACGGAGCGGCGAGATCGGGCGCTATCGCTCGATACGCCGACACGTGTGAATCTGTCGCGCACGATCCCGGTGTTCATCCTCTACGGTACGGCGCTCGCGACCGAGGCGGGCCCGGTGCTGTTCTTCGATGACCTGTACGGCCAGGACGTGCCGCTGCTCGCAAAGATTGCGGCCCGAAGCGCGGCGCTACGCAAAACCTCGTAGTTGTATCGGGTTGGTCCTGAAGGGCGCGCAACCTCTTGCGTGACAGAATTGACTCCGCCACTCGAGGAGTCATCGATGTTGAACGAGACGAAGGATACCGAGGCAATTCGCACTCGACTGCTGGCCCGCCAGCGGGAGCTCACCGTGCGGAGCGAACGCCTGCGCGCGGACCAACGTCGGGTCGCCGAGCCGCTGAGCGCTGACGCGCCCGATCGGGCCATTCAGCAGGAGAACGATGAGGTCGTGGATTTGCTGGACGATGCCGTCGCGTCCGAGCTGAAATCGATTCGCCAGGCCATCGCGAGGCTGGACGCCGGCCGCTACGGCATCTGCACGAGCTGCGGCCAGGAAATCGGCGAGAAGCGCCTGAAGGCCGTTCCGTACGCGGAGCAGTGCCAGAGCTGCGTGGCGCTGGATAATTCCTGAGAGTCACGCATACGGCGGCCGGCTAGCTGGAGAAGGCTGAAGTCCGGGTAAGCGGCGGCCCGATCTCGGCGCCGCTGTTTGGCGAACTCGCGTGCAGCTACCGATTTACCGGTGTGGCCGACTGCGACGACAGTTCCGGGCTCATGCGCGAAAGGTAGTCCGCAATGCCCATCCGCTGCGTCCGGCTCAGTACCCGAATGCGCTCCGCGTGTGCCGGATGCATGGCAGGGCGGGCACCCGAGGCGATGTCGTCGAGCTGCTTGAGCAGATACTGATAGTGCTGGCCGGCCAGCCGCGGGCGGAAGTAGAGCAGATCGCCCTGGCCGAGCGACCGATGGCACGCTTCGCACACGCGGAAGTAAACGCTGGCCCCTTCCTGCAGGTACTCACCCGTTCCGACCGCGTTGAGCCGGGGCGCGAAGCGCCGCAGGCTCGCGACGTAGGCGGTGACATCCGTCAGCTCCTGGGCATTCGCCAGGTGATGCTGATCGCTGAAGTGCTGCATCCGTTCGTCCCATCGCTGGTTGTGACGGAAGTCGACCAGCTGCTTCAGCAGCACCGAGCCATGCTGGCCGGCTATGGCGGGAACGCTTCCATCGGGGGTGCCGAGACCATCGCGGCCGTGACATGCAGCGCAGGTCTCGAAGAGGGCGGCGCCGCGTTGGGTGTCTGGCGTCAGTCGCGCAGCTTCCAGCAGTTCCTTTCGAGCGTCGTCGCCTTCATTGGCTGTCACGGGGACGCTGGCGCAGATGACCAACGCGGCAAGCAAAGGCAGTCGGATGTTCATTTGCGACGCTCACGGTCCCCAGGTCCCGCTAGAATGATTGCATGCGTGCAAGAGCCACACATACGCAAGACTCCGTAGCGGCACCGCATTCGTCCGCAGAACACCCGTTCCTGCCCTCTCGCGACGACAAGCATGGATGAGCTTCTGTCGCGCCTGGCACTCGCCTTCGGTGTGGGATTGCTGATGGGGCTCGAACGAGGATGGAACTCCCGGCAGGTCAAGCCCGGAAGCCGCGCCGCCGGCGTTCGCACGTTTGCCATCATCGGATTGCTGGGCGGGCTCGTGGGCGCGATCGCCCGAACGGACGCAGGGACTCTGGAAGCGCCCGGTGCCCTGCTGATCGGGCTGGCGCTCATCGCGTTCTCTGCCGTGATTGCTCTCTTCACGCGCGAAGAGAACATTGCGAGCGGCAAGCATTCCGCGACCACGGCAATCGCCGCCGTGCTGACTTTCGTGTTGGGTGTGTTCGCCTTGGTGGGCGACGTGCATGTCACCACGGCGGCAGCGGTTGCGGCGACCGGCGTCCTCGCCCTGCGCGATGGCCTGCATGGCTGGGTCGCGAAGATCACCCGTCCCGAGATGGAGTCGGGGCTGCTGCTGCTCGCGATGACATTCATCGCGCTACCCATCCTGCCCGAGCAGCCAATCGCGCCCCTTGGCGGCATCAACGTTCGCGAGGTCTGGATCATTGCGATCGCGCTGGCGTCCGTGTCCTTCGTCGCCTACATCGCCGTTCGCTACTTCGGCGAGCGAAAGGGCGTGTTGATCTCGGCCGTGATCGGCGGGCTCGTCTCGTCCACGGCCGTGGCCTTCACGAGTGCGCGACGCGCGGCTGCCGGGGAGGGGTCACCGGCAACACTGGCCGCGGCCACCGCCGTCGCTACTGCGGTTTCGTTCATTCGGGTCATCGCGATTGCGGCCGTGCTCTCTCCCGCGATCGCATTCCAGGTGGGGGTCCCGCTGGCCGCCGCGACGTTGGTGGCCTGTGCGCTCGCCGCGCTGCTGGTCTATCGCACTCCGGCGCCGAAGCCGCAGCAGGTGGGCGCGGTCTTCCGGAATCCCTTCAATTTCTGGTCGGTGCTCTTCATGGCCGTCAGCATAGGCGTGCTGGTGGTGCTCGGTACCTATATCAACGCTCGATTCGGTGCTTCCGGGGCGATGGTCGGCGCCGCCAGCATGGGCTTGTTCGACGTGGATGCGATGACCGTGTCGATGGCGCGGCTGGTGCCTGCGTCGCTCACTCCGCTCGCGGGTAGCGGGGCCATTCTCGCCGGTGTGGCGAGCAACACGCTCGTGAAGGCCGCCATTGCGGGCGCGATGGGGCGCGGGCGCTTCGCGCTGGATGTCACGATCGTGACGCTTTCTTGCGTGGTCGCCGGAGCCGTCGCGATGTTCGCCGTTCGCTCGATCAGCTAAGTTCGCCCAGCGCGCCTCGCGTGCGCAAGTGCTAAACGCGCGACGCTTGGCGACCCGGGCGCGTGCTGCGCCTGGCGCGGAAATTCACGCGGCTCCCGCTCAGCGCGTTATTGCGGTTTGCGATCGACCGCGCTCAGTTCTCGGATGAGCGACAGCAATTCGTCCGGGTTGATCGGCTTGCTCGCCGTGCGCACTCGCTCGTCATATTGCAGATCGCGCACCGCGCTCGACGTATCGCCGGTGATCAGGATCGCCGGCAAGTCCGTGCCGAGCCTTTTGCGAATTTCGCTGATCACCTGCACGCCGGTCTCGTCGTTCCCGAGGTGATAGTCGGTGATGAGCAGCCGGACGTCAGGCGTTTTTTCCGCAGCCGCTGCCGCCTCGGCGAGCGAGGCCGCGGTGGTGACATCGTAGCCTTCCACCTTGAGCAGCATGCGGGTGGCGTTTCGGACGCGCGCGTCATCCTCCACCAGCAGTATCGGAACTCGCGCCGCCGCGCTCATGGGCCCGGCGAGAGGCGTCGACGCATCGCTGGGCGCTGCCGTTCGCAGCGCTTCGGCGCTCGCGGGCAGCAGCAGGGTGAACACGGTTCCGCGGCCCATCTCCGATTGCACATCGATCTTCAGGCCGAGCAGAACGACGATGCGCCACACGATGCTGAGGCCCAGCCCATACCCGTCGCGCGATGTATTGGTCGACACGCCGATCTGGTAGAAATCCTCGTAGATCCGGGTCAGTTCCGGCGCGGGAATGCCGACGCCCGTATCGATCACCTGCAGCTTCACGAGGCCGCGATCCTGCGCACAGCGCAGGCACACGCGCCCCTCCTTCGTGTACTTGATCGCATTCGCGGCGAGGTTGCGCACCGCCTGCCCCACGAGCGCAGCGTCCGAGTGCACGCGATCGCCCGAAGTCTCGACCTCGAGCCGCAGCCCCTTGCTGCTCGCGAGCGCGGCGAACTCACTGCGCATCTCTTCCAGCAGCTGGGACACCTTGAAATCGGAAATTTCCGGCTTGATGGCACCCGACTCGAGCTTGCTGATGTCGAGCAGCGCGTTGAGCAGGCGGGACATCGCCGAGATCGCCTGTTCCTGTTGAGACAGTGCCTCTGCAATCGCCTCGTCATGCGCGATGCGACGGAGCGTGCCGTTCAGCAGCGAGAGCGCCTGGAGAGGCTGGCGCAGATCGTGACTTGCCGTGGCGAGGAAGCGGCTCTTCGCCTTGTTCGCCCGGTCGGCGGCTTCGCGTGCTTCACGCAAGGCGTTCTGATTGTCGCGGCGTTCGGTGCTGTCGCGGATCGCCGCGACGGCCAGGGACACGTCCTCATCCTGGGCCGGGCTGAGACTGATCTCGACCGGGAACTCCGAGCCATCGCGCCGGCGAGCGAACAAATCGAGACCCGAGCCCATCGGGCGAACCCGCAGGTTCTGGCTGTACCCGATGCGATGGGTGATGTGACGGCTGCGGAATCGCTCTGGGAGCAGGATCTCGACCTTCTGGCCGATGAGCTCGGCGATCCGGTAGCCGAACAGGGTCTCCACCTGCTGGTTCGCGTAAATGATCTCGCCCGCACCGTCAATGATGATCAGCGCGTCCGGAGCGGAGTCGAGCACACGGCGGACGAGATCGGAAGAGAGCATGGAGTACTACCGGGCGCGATCCCAGTGTGAAGGATGTCACAAGGCCAACGCGGGTTAAAGGCTCCCGGGCCGCAGGCGTAGGTACAAGCCCTGCGCATCGACCGGTCTTTCACGATTCGCGGCCGGCTCATCCGGCGCAAGAATGTGTCCCATGAACTTACTGAGCACAGGTGAGCTGAGCGAATTCCAGCTCATCGTCGAAAATGCCCACCGGGAAGGCTGGATCAGCAGCGCCGCTTCGCTGGCGGCCGAGAACGCCGGCGCCTCGGTGAAAGTGACCGCCACCCTCGGATCGAACCGGGTCCAGAAGACCTATCCGCACGATCCGCGCTGGACGTTCCGCTTGCTGCGGGATCTTGCCTGGGGCGTGTATCGAACCTGGGGCACGCCGAAGTAGCTGCTGCCCGGAAAGCGGTGGCTGAGCCTGCCCGCTACCGCACCGTGGGTGCGTGGGGCGGAAAGCTCACCACGAAGCGAGCGCCTCGCCCGTCGGGCCCTTCCCCGGCCGTCACCGATGCGCCATGCAGCGTGGCAATGCGGCTCACGATGGAGAGCCCGAGGCCGCTGCCGGTCGCCTCGTTTCCGAGCACGCGATAGAAGCGCTCGTAGATCCGCTCCCGCTCGCCCGGCGGGATGCCGGGCCCGTCGTCCGTCACGCTGATCTCGGCTTCACCATGCTCGCCCGCCTGAACCGAAACGTTCACGTGACTGCCAGCCGGCGAGTAGCGGATTGCGTTGTCGATGAGATTTCGCAGCAGCACCGTGAGCAGGCCTGACTCGCCGCGCACCACGATCGGCACCGCGTGCAGCGAGATCTGGATATTCCGCTGCTCGGCCATCGGGCGCTGCAGACTGCATTCCTCGGCGGCGAGCTGGGCGAGGTCGACGTCCGCGAATCCGCGGTCGGCGCTCGCGCTTCCGTCGAGCCGTGCGAGTACCAGCAACTGATCGATCAGGCGCGTGCTTCGATCCACGCTCGCCAGGAGGTCGGCGCTGGCTTCACGCAACTCCCGCTCGTCCCGCGCGCCGCTCATCACCTGCGCATTGGTGCGAATCGCGGCCAGCGGCGAGCGCAGCTCATGCGCGGCGTCCGCCGTGAAGCGCCGCTCCATCTGAAGCGCCTCGCGCACGCGCACGAAGAGCCGGTTCATGGCGTTCACGAGCGGAGCGACCTCCGATGGAGCGTCCTCGCCTATCACGGGCTGCAGGTCATTCGGCGAGCGAAGCGAAACATCCGTGGCGAGCCGCCGAAGCGGTGACAGGCTGCGCGTGAGAATCCACCAGATCAGCAGCATGGCGAGGGGAAGCAGCAGCAGTGCGAGAACCGCGAGATGCGCGTATGTCCAGGTGGAAAGTTCCGCCCGCCGCCTCAGCGGCTCCGCGATCTGGATCTGAAGTGTGCGGGAATTGTTCCAGGTCGCATACGTGCGCATCTGCTCCCCGCCGACCGTCGCCCACCCGAACCCGCTCGCATCGAGTGGCATGAACGGGCGCTCCGGGGCGGAGTTCGTGCGATAGGCGGCGCGATGATCGTCGGTCCAGATCTGGAACGCGAGCTCGTGGGAATTGCGCTGTGTTTCGGCGCGCATCAGCTCCGCGCCGATGGTGGGGCCGTGCTCCTCGATCTCGTGCTCCGCGAGGCTGAGCAGCAGCGTGCCCGCTTCGGCGAGCGATTCATCGAAGTACTTGCGCCCCTCGTTGTTGAACTCGATGTAGATGATGACGCCGCTCACGGCCCAGAGCCCCACCGTCATGGCAAGGAGCAGCCCGAGCAGGCGGGCGCGCAGTGATGCGCCCGGCGCCAGCTCAGCTTTCAGCGGTATCGGTTGCGATGACGTAGCCATGCCCGTGTACGGTGCGGATCAGGTCCTTCCCGAGCTTACGCCGCAGATGATGAATGTAGACTTCGACGGCGTTGCTCTCGATCTCTTCGCCCCAGCGGTAGAGCGCTTCTTCGAGCTGGTGGCGCGTCTGCACGCGGCCCGCGTGCTGGAGCAGGTGAAGCAACAAGGCGTACTCGCGCGCGGGGAGCGAAATGGGCTCGCCGGCGACGTACACCTGCCGGGCGCCAGGGTCGACTGTGACGTTGCCGTGACACAGGCGCGGCTGAGGCCGGCCGGTGTGGCGTCTCACGGCCGCGCGCAGCCGGGCGCCCAGCTCCTGCAAATCGAACGGCTTGATGATGAAGTCATCGGCGCCCGCATCGAGCCCCACGACCCGCTCGGGAATCTGATCCCGCGCGGTCACGATCAGCACCGGCTGGGTGTAACCCTTGCGGCGCAGGTTCGCGAGCACCTTCATGCCGTCCAGCCGCGGCAGGCTGAGGTCGAGCAGAACCGCGGAGTAGCTGCCGTCGAGCGCGGCGTTCTCTCCGCTCACGCCATCGCGCACCCAATCCACGGCGTGCCCCTGCTGTTCGAGGCCCGTGCGAACGGCCTTCCCCAGCAGGGCGTCGTCTTCAACCAGCAGGATTCGCATGCGAGTCAGCCTAACCGAGCCGACTTAAGCGCTTCTTAAGAACTACTACTTACCTTTGATGCTGCTCTCGTGAGTCGAGGGTCGATTTGAAGACGGGGTTTCACATGCGTCAGAACAAGCGTTCAGCGCTCACCGAATGGGCAATGCTCGCATCGTTCGCGCTGCTGCCGGGAATGGGCGTCGCCGCCTCGCTGGAGGCC
>JBDZVF010000254.1:0-8990 GCA_040255575.1 Pseudomonadota bacterium
GGATCGATGCGGGGGTGCGCGGTCATCGTGGCGCTGCGCAGGCGGCCGTCGAAATCATATTCGCCGCGGGTCTCGAGCGTGCGCGGATCGAGCTCGACCGGCCGGCCGTCCTCCTTGGTTGCGAGCAGGCGCCCCGCATGGAACACCGGAGTGGTATTGGCCACGCTGCGCCCCGGCGCACCCCGGACGCTCGGATCGTCCGTGTGCGGATTGCGATACAAGCCGTAGAGACCGCGGCGCGCTTCTCGCTCGTTCTTCAGCCGCCCGGTCATGACGTAGCGACTCTTGAAGTCGACGTGCCCGTTCGCGAACGTGAACATCGACATCATGCCGTCGCCGGAGAGATAAGTATCGTGACCGAGCATCGGCGGATACTGCGGGTCGGGCGTCATGCGATACCAGCGGCCGTTGATCTCCGCGGGCACGGTGCCCTCGACGATGAGATCGTAGATGTCGCATTCGATGCGCGAGGGGGCATTGAAGCCGGCGAAATCCATGTCCTGCGGAAAAGCGTGGGTCACGTGTTCTTCTCCTGCTGCTTGCGAGAAAGCATCAGATGTTTGGATCGTTACGATGCCCGGGCGCGGTGGAAGCGGAAAACTGCGGCAATTTGTCGCACCCCGCGCCGGCGCTTTGCGGAATTAATAGTAACAGATAATATCGTTCGCCCCGGCCCGCAGGCGACGCCGGAAGGAGGCTCCGCATGACCCTGCCCGAAGGCGTGACGCTTTCGCACCCGAACGCGCTCTACATCGGCGGCCGCTGGGTCGCGCCGGCCGCAGGCGGCCACATCGAAGTGATTTCGCCGGATACGGAGCAGGTGAGCGCCGTGGTCGCCGAGGCGACCGAGCCGGACATGGATGCGGCGGTGAGCGCCGCGCGCGAAGCATTCGATCGTGGCCCCTGGCCGCGCATGGAGCCGGCGGAACGCGCAGCCTTCGTGCGCAAGATGGCAGGGCTTCTGCGCGAGCGGCAGGATGAGCTCTCCCGCGCTTTCGTTGCCGAGATCGGCGCGCTCGCAAGCTTTGCGCCACTGGCGGCGGCGGGCGCCACCGCAACGTTCGAAAGCTACGCCAACATCGCCGAGAAATATGACTGGGTGAAGGAAGAGCCGAGCACCGTGCCCGGGCACAAGGTGCTGGTCGTGCGTGAGCCCGTCGGTGTCGTCGCCGCGATTTCGCCGTGGAACATGCCTTACGCCATCATGGCGCAGAAGGTTGCGCCTGCGCTCGTGGCCGGCTGCACCGTCATCATGAAGCCCTCGCCGGAGACGCCGCTCGATGCCTACATCATCGCGGAGGCCGCGGAGCGCGCGGGATTGCCGCCCGGCGTGTTGAATCTCGTGCCCGCGCATCGGGAAGCGGCGGATTATCTGGTGCGCAATCCCGGCGTCGACAAGATCAGCTTCACGGGCTCCACGGCCGCGGGCCGCCGGATCGCGAGTGTGGCGGGCGAGCGCATCGCGCGCGTGACGCTCGAGCTCGGCGGCAAATCCGCTGCCCTCCTGCTGGATGACATGCCGACCGCCGTCGCCGCGAAAATTCTGGCACGCACGATCATCGTGCTCTCGGGCCAGGTGTGCGCGATGCTGAGCCGCGCGATCGTGCCGGCTTCGCGGCACGATGAGCTGGCGGAGGCGATTGCGGCCGAGATGCAGCAGGTGAAGGTCGGTTACTCCACCGATCCCGCGACGGAGATGGGCCCGGTCGCGATGAAGCGGCAGTTGGAGCGCATCGAGCGATATGTGGATCTCGGCGTTCGCGAGGGCGCGCGGCTCGTCACCGGCGGGCGTCGGCCGCCCGGACTCAGGCGAGGGTACTTCTTCGAGCCCACGTTGTTTGCCAATGTGGACAACCGCATGACGATCGCGCGGGAGGAGATTTTCGGGCCCGTGCTGTCGCTCATTCCGGCGCGGAATCTGGATCACGCGATCGAGCTCGCCAACGAGTCGGATTACGGCCTGAACTCCGCGGTGCTGACGAATGACGTGGAGGCGGTTTACCGCGTGGGTCGCCGCCTGCGCGCGGGGAACGTCGGGCACAACGGCATGAAGGCGGACTTCAACCAGCCGTTCGGTGGGTTCAAGCAGTCCGGAGTGGGGCGCGAAGGTGGGGTCGAGGGCCTGATGCCCTACGTCGAAACCAAGACGATCCTGATCGAGCGGCCCGCGGCGGCGTAGGGGGGGTTCCCGCCGCCCGGCGATTGAGGGCCTCTGCCTCTTCAAACCAGCGCGTAATACCGCAGCCGATTGCCGTCCGCGCGCCGCTCCCCGACCCCAACGAACACGTGCTTCGTGAGCCAGTCATGCTTGCCCACGCTGCACTCGAACGTCGGGCTTCCGCGCAGGTAATACTCTTCATGAGGCACGGGCGCACCGCCGCTGAACGCCCAATCCCGCAGCTTCTGCATCGTGTCGGGCTTGCGCCCCCACAAGAACCCGCGGTTGTTCAGCAGAATGAGCGTGCCGTCTTCCTCTTCGAGCATGTATCGCGCATCGAACACCGCCACATCATCAGGCCGGAAATATGCATAGTCGCCACCTGAATGGGGCACAGCCCGCCCGCGTAACCGCGGCCCCTCGAACGTCCCGTTCTCCACATAAACAGCCGAGCGATTGCCGCCCGACGGCGTATTCGGAATCAGCTGCACGCGCGGAAAGCTGAGCCGAATCTCCATCGCGAACTCGAGCCGCGGATTCTCCATCGTCGAATACATCTCGCTCATCGTCTGGCTCCGCGCGTATCAATCGGGCCGGGTGCGCTCGAGGAAGAGCGACTTGCCGTGCTCATCCGTCGCTTCCAGCTTTTCGGTCACGGTTTTCACGAACCGGTCGAACGCCATGATCTCGTCCGGGCGCAGCGCCTCGAAGAGATAGCGCGCCACCTTTTCCGTGGTCGGCAGCATCTGCTCGTAGAGCTCGCGGCCCGACGCTGTGAGGCGCAACGTCTTGCGGCGACGGTTGCCGGGGTCGGTCGCGACCTCGATGCGGCGATGCTTGCGCAGCAGCGCCACGGCGCGGCTGATGGCCATGGTGTTGACGCCGGTCATCTCGGCCACTTCGTGGGAGGCGGTGGTGCCGAGCCGGCCGATCATCATCAGCATGCGAAACTCGTTGATGCCGATCTTGTGCCGCTTCTCGAGGTGCGCGGAGAAGGGCACGAGCAGGCGGTTGTAGAGCTTGAGCACGTGCCCAAGGATCTCCGTCGGGTTCACGCCGGAAGGAAAGGCCGTCACCGACGCCGCGCCCGGCGCAACGCTCCTCAATTTAACGGCGGCTCGTGTTCTGGCCATGCGCTATCCCTGTTTCGGAGGGTTCATGACGTGCGTTACTGGAAGGGGCTGCTACGGGAACGCGTTACTTGCGGATGCGAAGCGACTCGGGCCGCTTGCGCGGCACCCATTGCCCGTGACCGGGGAAGTTCTTCAGCACTTCGCCATCCCACAGCCGCACGGTTCGCGAGCGGAAGCGCCAGCACCCATCATCACAGCGCGTGACCACATCCTGATAGTAGCCCGTGAAGCGCAGCACGTAAGGCGGCTCGCCTTTGCATTCGGTGACGAGTGCGAACGCGCGCAGCCGAACGGTATCCGCATCCTGCGGAAAGAATTGCACCTGGCTGACGTGATGCTGCCGGCCCGGGAAACCGGGCGCATTGAAGTAGTGACGGGCGAGGCCCCGAATGCCTTCATGCCCCTCCCAGATGTCGGGGTCTTCGAAGACTTCTTCGACCATGCGCGCGTCGGGCGTGAAGCAGGCCACCAGCGCTTCGGTGTCGCCGGTGTCGAGCGCCCAACTGTAGGCCGCGATCAGATCCTGGATGGCGATGCGGTCTTCGAGGGTGAGGGCGGTGCTCATGGAAATCCTCTTCACGTTGCCTCAACAGTATCAAACGTTATAGTTTAACATCCAGCGCCATGCGCGCGACCGGCGCCGAGGTGCCGAGACGAACGAAATTTCCTGCGGGGGGAATGCGGATGATCATCGTAACGGGTGCCAACGGTGCCTTCGGCCGGGCGGCCGCGGAACGGCTGCTCGATCGCGCGCCACGCGGGTCGCTGATCCTGACATCACGCACCCCCGAGCGACTCGCCGACTTCGCCGCGCGCGGCGCGCTCGTGCGCAAGGCAGACTTCGATGATCCGGCGAGCCTGCCCGAGGCGTTTGCCGGCGGCACGAAGATGCTGCTCATCAGCACGGCCCGCGTGGGCTCGAGAGTGGGGCAGCACATCCATGCGATCGATGCGGCGGTGGCGGCCGGCGTCAGGCACATTGCGTACACATCGGTCATGGGCGCCGCGCGCCCGGACAATCCGGCACTCGTGAAGCTCGACCACCGCGCTACCGAAGAGCATCTGGAGAAATGCGGCGCGGCCTGGACTTTCCTGCGCGACAGTCAGTATTCCGAAGCCATCGCGGGCGCCATGGTGCCCCCGGCGCTCGCCATGGGACGAAAGCCAGACAACTGCGGCAACGGGCGAGTGGCATTCGTGTCCCGCGAAGATTGCGTCGCCTGCGCGACCGAAGTGCTGCTCCAGAGCGGGCACGAGAATCGCGCGTACGACATCACGGGGCCCGAGCTCCTGACGATTCCGCAGGCACTCGAAATGGCTGCGCAGCTCGCGGGCAAACCCATCGTGCTCGAGCCGGTGGACGATGAGGGCATGTTTGCCTACTTCGATTCGCTGGGGATTCCGAGGCATGCCTCGGATATCGTGCCGAATGGGCCCATTCCCTGGTCGAGCGATGACATGGTGACGTTCGGCCGCTCGATCCGGGAAGGCTTCTTCGATGTGCTGACGGATCACGTGGAGCGCATCACCGGCCGCAAGCCCCGCGCGCTCCGCGACATCATGGTGGCCCACCGCCCGCACTGGCCGGTCTGATCGCGAAAATGGTGCCCGGACCCTCCGGGCCGCTCGCTCTTCGAGCGGGAGCGATAAGATGCGCGCGGGCTCAACAAGGGGGGCGCAGGAGCATGCGGGTCATCGCGATCGTTTCGGCTTTGCTCGTTGCAGGGGCTCTCGCAGGCCCGGCTTCGGCGCAGAACCTCGTCATCACCAACGCGCGCATCATCGTCGGCGACGGTCAGGTGATCGAGAAGGGAGCCGTCGTGGTCAGGGACGGCAAGATCGCATCCGTCACGGCCGGTTCGCCATCCGGGGCGGCCAGCGGCAGCGTGCGCATCAACGGCACCGGCAAGACCGTGATGGCGGGCTTCATCGATGTCCATAGGCACCTGATCTACGGGCCCCCCGACCGGTATTTCGCCGAGCAAGCGGTGGATCGCATGCGTGAGCTGCTGGAAGCGGGATTCACGACCGTGCAGGCCGGCGGCGATGACAACGCGGCGATCCTGGAGCTGAAGAGACGGGTGGAGAGCGGTGAGATCAAGGGCCCGCGCATTCTCGCCGGGAGCCGGGTGGTCACCGCTCGCCTCAACAGCGACGAAGAAGTGCGCAACGCCGTGCGCGCGGCGAAGAGCGCCGGCTACGACTCGATCGCCGAGATCATCTATCCCATGAATCCGCCGCCGGCGCCGCCGACGGAGAAGGAGACCCGCAACCTGCGCGTCGCGCTCGAGGAAGCAGCGACGATCGGCTTTCCCGTGCAGATCCATGCCGTGAGCCCGGCCAACATGGCTGCGGCGGTTTCCATCGGTGGCAAGAAGCTGATCCACACGCCGCATTTCGATTGGGTGACGGAGGCGCAGGCCGCTGAGGTGAAGGCCTCGGGCGCGATGGTGTCCTCCTGTACCGGATTCGGGCCGCCGGTGTTCGATGTCTTCAACCACGACAACAAGCCCACCTTCCGTGATGGCAAGCCCTGGCCGCAGGGGATCATCAGCAACGAGGGGCAGGGGCGCGAAGGCGGGTTCCTGCCGATCAACGGTCGCACGCTGTTCGATCACGGCGTGACCTACGCCTACTGCACCGACACGAACTTCAACGCGATGGCGGCGCTCAATCAGGAGCTGAAGACGCTGAACCTCGCGTTCTCGCCGCTCGACATCATCAAGATCATGGGGCAGAGCTCGGCCGACTTCATCGATCGCGGCCAGGAGCTCGGCACCGTTCAGCCGGGCAAGATCGCGGACCTCGTGGTGCTCGGGGGCAACCCGCTCGTGGGCTACTGGAATTTCCTGACCGCGGAAGTCGTGATCAAGGGCGGGTCGATCGCGCTCGACAAGCGCGGCAAGCCCAATGCCGGCAAGCCGATGGACAAGCCTCAGACCTGAAGACTGGCCGCGTTCGTTCAGCGCTGCGCGGTGCTCGACGCGGTGCTCTGAACTCGCGCGGTCTGGGCGGGCATCGGCGTGACGTCCACCACCTCGGCGGCGAGGTCGGTCTGCTTGAAACCGGTGACGGTGAGCAGCGCTTCGAAGGAGCCGGCAGCGCCACCCGGCTGCAGGTGCTTCTGAATGTTCGCCACCCCATCTGGTGAAGTGACGGTGCGCACGATCTGCAGCACGCCCGCGTTTCTGGCACCGGCGGTCAGGACCAGCACGTGATTGCCGGTGGGCCCGAGAAACTTCGCCACGAGCGCGTAATCGACGTGCTGCGCGCTCAGCGCGCCTTCGGGCATGTACGTCTTGCCGCTCTCGACATCCGTGATCGTGGAGCCTTCGTTGTTGTACCGATAGCGCGACTGCAGGGCGTAGTGACTGCCGAGCGCGCCGAGGCGCACGAGCGGCCCGAGATAGATCACGTCGTTGTTGCGGATCTCATCGATCGAGACGTCGTCCTGCACGAGCACCTCGATGCGTCGCCCGGGCTGGTCGATGACCCGCAGCACCGAGGCCATACCCATGGCGACCGTCTTCTGGAGCATGGTCACATAGCGTTGGTCGCGCTCGGGGCCGAAGGGCGGATTTTTCGCCAGCACCGCCATCAGCTGTTCGCGCGAGTTCACCGTCGCATCCCGCACCATGACGGGCCGGCCGGTCTTGGGGTCGATCTGCGTGAACATGAAGAGATCGCCCAGGATCAGCGTCACAGGCCGCTTGCTCGTCACGATGTCTGACCAGAGCGGACTTGCGCGCACCTGGGTGAGCTGCGGGTCGGGGGCCGTGACGGGGCTGCCCGGCCGGCTCCATAAATAAAGGTTGATTCCTACCGATACGGCCAGCACCGCGAGCGCCGCTGCCGCGAGCCATTTCCATCCCGGGGCGGCCACCGGGAGGTTGTCGGGAGGTGAAACGGGCGTTGTTGCCGCTGGAACGGAGGCGGCTTCATTGCGGGCGATGGTGAGCCGGTAACCGCCCTTGGGAATATCGAAACGCAGCTCGCTGTCGCGGCCAGGACCTGCGTAGTGCTCCGCGAGCTTCTGGCGCAACGTTCGCACCGACACCCGCACGATCGACTGCTCGGCCCCGCTGAACGAAGCGTCTTTGCCGAAGACGTCGAGCGCGATCTCGGTTTCCTTCGGCACTTCCTCGCGCAGCGAGCGCTCTGCGAGGTAGCTCAGCAGCTTGCGCGAGGTCTCGGATTTGGCGAGTTGCTCCGAACTCAGCACCTGGTCGAGCTGTTTTCGTACGAGTTCGGGGTCTATGCGGTTCACGCGGCGAGTATGGACTGCGCCCTTCAGGGCGTCGAGGGGCGGCGGTGACCGTCAGCCGAACGTTAATAACGTCCCTCTAACCGTTTGAGACTTCCCCTGGCAGGCGCGACTTGAAAAAAGAGCGGGGTTGAGTGAATGGGGGCTTCGAGTTCATGCGAACGCGATGGGCAATTGCAGCGACAAGCTGCGTGACGCTGGGGTATGCCGTGACCGGATGGGCCGCGGCTCCGCCGAAGCATTGGGGCGTGCTCGATGAGTACTGCACCAAATGCCACAACACGACCGACTGGGCGGGCGGCGTCGCCTTCGATGTGCTCAATGCGGACGAGATCGCGAGCGACTCGGAGACGTGGGAGAAGACGATCCGCAAGCTCGAGACCGGCATGATGCCGCCGGCCGGCAAGCCCCGCCCGAGCCGCGCGGTGCTCGAAGCGTTCGCCGGGGAGCTTGCCACACGCCTCGACAAGGTGTCCGTGGCGCATCCCTATCCCGGGACCAAATCGCTGCACCGGCTGAATCGCACCGAGTATGCGAACGCCGTCCGGGACGTGCTCGGCCTGCAGGTGGACGTCTCGACACTGCTGCCCGCCGATGACTCGGCGGACGGCTTTGACAATATCGCCGACGTGCTCAGTGTCTCCCCGACGCTCATTCAAAGCTACATCTCGGCAGCAATGAAGATCAGCCGTGCAGCGGTCGGCGATCGCACGATGCAGCCGACGCTCGTCAAATACTCCGCGCCACCGGGGTTGTCTCAGCAGCAGCACATCGAGGGCCTGCCGCTCGGCACGCGGGGTGGCATCCGTTTCACGCACAATTTCCCGCTCGATGCGCAGTACGAGTTCCGGATCGCGGCCGGGGCCGGCTTTCGTTTCGCGGGCCCGGCGGGCGGGCCGGCGCCGCGCCTGGATATCACGCTCAATGGCGAGCCAGTGAAGGTCGCCGACGCGCGCAAGTTCCGGATGAAGGTGCCGGCCGGGCCGCAGACGATCACGATCGCGCTGGTCGAGCAGCGCCGCTGGGCGGGCGTGGACGACCTGTATGCAAAGGCAGGCGGGCGGCCTGACAACTTCGATAGCGTCACCATCAATGGCCCGTTCGATGTCACGGGACCGGGTGATACGCCGAGCCGCCGTGCCATTTTTATCTGTCGTCCGGGGGATGCGGCCAGCGAAGCCCCGTGCGCGCGGCAGATCCTCACGCACCTCGCGACGCGGGCCTACCGCAGGCCGGTGCGCTCCGACGATCCCTCGGTGGATCTGCTGATGCAGTTCTACAACGCCGGCCGCAAGGCGCGCGATTTCGAGGGCGGCATACAACAGGCGGTCGCACGTCTGCTGGCCGATCCGCAGTTCCTGTATCGAATGGAAGTGGACCGCACGGATGTCGCGGACGGCGCGATCTATCGCATCAGCGATGTCGAGCTCGCATC
>JBDZVF010000255.1:0-8960 GCA_040255575.1 Pseudomonadota bacterium
GCCTTCCCCGCATCGGGAAAGGTGTGGCGGCCCTCTTTGCTTCGGGGTTTCGAGCCATGTCTACGTTTTCTCTGGATCGGCTGGGCTGGTCCGCTTTCTATTCACAGTGCCTGTCCCTCGATGATCTTGCCGCGGGTTATCCCGCGCGAGTCACGTGCGTGCAGCGAAGTGGCCTGTCTACGCTATCCGAGCGCGGCGTCGCCAATGTTGTCGTTCCCAGGAACCTGTTCGAGGCTGGAGATCATCTACCGATCACGGTGGGCGACTGGGTGCTCGTCGAGAATGGCGCACCACGTGTGTTGCGACTGCTGGAGCGTCGTTCGCTGCTGGCGCGCAGGGCGGCGGGATCTTGCGAGCGACCGCAGCTCATCGCGGCGAATCTCGACACGATCTTCGTCGTGACGTCCTGCAATCAGGACTTCAACCCGTCGCGTCTGGAGCGATATCTGGCGCTCGCGCTCGATGCGCACATCGAGGCCGTGATCGTCCTCACCAAGGCGGACGTATGTGGCGACAGTGCGATGTTCTGTGAGCAGGCGCGCCGAGTAGCGGGAGATGCGCAGGTCGTTGCGCTGAACGCCACGTCACCCGATGCATCGGCTTCGTTGGCGCAATGGCTGACGCCAGGCCGCACGCTCGCGCTCGTCGGCTCTTCGGGAGTTGGCAAGTCCACGCTCATCAACACGCTTCTCGGCGTAAATCATCAAGCCACAGCGGGGATTCGCGAGGACGACGGGAGAGGGCGTCACACGACCACGAGCCGCGAGATGTTCGATCTTCCCTGCGGCGCCTGGATCATCGACACGCCGGGCATGCGCGAGATCAAAATCGGCGCCGTGGAGTCGGGCGTGCGTACCGCCTTCGGGGATGTGGAAGCGCTCGCCTCGGAATGTCGCTTCCGGAACTGCAGTCACCGCGGGGACGCCGGCTGCGCGCTCGAGGCGGCTGTGGCAGCCGGTCGCCTCGACGCGCGGCGTTTGAGCAGCTATCTGAAACTCCAGCGCGAAGCGGCTCGGGCCGTGCGGACGGAACACGAGCGCCGCGAAATCGAACGAAAATTCGGACGTCTTACCCGTGCGACACTGCGGAGAAAGGAGCGGGAGAGGCAGCACTGAGTTCCAGGAGCTTTCGGCGAAGTGGGCGTCGCGCGGGTCTGCCAACCCGCGCGCGCCGATGCTGTAATCTCGGACCGGCTGTCAGACCGCGCGGGCCACGCTGAGAAACATGCTTGCTGAGAATCGAGGCAACCTCCCGCACGGCGAACCCGCATCTGCGCTCCTGGCGAAACTAGATCGCATCATTCGCGCCGACGTGTGCCTCATGCAGTTGCTGACGATTGCACGAGAGGCGAACCTGCCGCAGTGGCGCGTCGTTGCCGGATGCATCTATCAAACCGTATGGAACTCCCTTACCGGCAGGGCGGCTGGGACTGGCATCAACGATTACGACGTCATCTATTTCGACAGTACGGACCTGTCTCTCGCAACAGAAGCGGGAATAGAAAATCGCATTCGCAGCCTACTGCCAGGGTTTCCCAAGCCGGTCGAGGTGTGCAACCAGGCACGCGTGCATCTGTGGTTCGAGGACTACTTCGGAATCGCGTATTCGCCGCTGTCGTCTGCGGATGAGGCGATCACGCGATACGCTTCCACCACCCATGCTGTGGGAGTGCGGCTCACGCCGGACGACAGGTTGCATGTGTTCGCTCCGTTCGGGCTCGATGACATCTTCAACATGGTCATCGCACCCAACTATGCGCTGCCGAACAAGGCTACCCACGACAAGAAGGCAACGCGGGCGCAGGCGATATGGCCTGAGCTCACAGTGAAACCCTGGCAGGATTGAAGGGGTGTCGAGGCTCGCAGGCCACCGGAGAGGCGTTCACGGAAGGTACTCACACTGTTCTCGGGATGATACACGGCCGCGCTTGAGCTTCGCCGCACCGTCGCGCCGCCGACCCCACCTCTCATTGTCATAGAATGCAACCGTGGGAGGGCAGTCATCGATGAGCGCAGATTGGGCGGGCTTTGAAGGGCAGGCAGTCAACGGCGTATGGCCGTTAATGCGCTTGCTCGGCAGCTCGGAGCGAAGCGCGGTGTTCCTGTCGCGCACGGCGAACGATCCACCTTCCAGTGTCGCGTTGAAGCTGGTCCCTGCGATCGCAGGCCGGGCTGAACTCCTGTTGCCGCGCTGGCGGTCTGCCGCGGCGATTGATCATCCGCATCTGCTTCGCCTGTTCGAGGTGGGCGAGTGTGCGATCGGCGCGCAACGCTATCTTTACCTCGTGATGGAATATGCAGATCAGAACCTCGCCCAGTTGCTCGAGCATCGTGCGCTCGCGCCCGATGAGGTCCGCGAGATGCTCGGGCCGACGCTGGATGCGCTGGAGTTCCTGCACGGCTCGAAGCTCGTTCACGGCGGATTGAAGCCGTCGAACCTTCTCGTCGTCGGCGAGCAGATCAAACTGGCCAGTGATTCGATCGGTCCGGTATCGGCGGCTCGCCGAGGCAGTTCGACGACGGACGACGTGTGGGCGCTTGGTGTCGTCACGTGCGAAGCGTTGTCACGCCGTAGACCAGCGGGCCTTCAGGCGATCGCAGGCAGCATCGCGCTGCCGCCGGATATTCCCTCGACGTTTGGCGAGATGATCTTGAAGTGCCTGAGCCGCAAACCGGAGGAGCGGCCGGATATCGCGAGTCTGCAGGCCTGGCAGAAGGGTGGGGAGCTGGAGCCGGTGGCATCGCAGGCGCCGAGGCAGGAGGCGCGGCAGGAGCCAACGCAGGCGCCGAGGCAGGAGCCAACGCAGGCGCCGAGGCAGGAGCCAACGCAGGCGCCTACGCAGACGCCGACGCAAATGCCGACGCAGAAACCGACACAGATGCCGGCGCAAGCGCGAGAACAGCAAGCCGCTGCAGCTGCAGCGAACATCACGCATAAGGCGGCACCATCCTCTTCTATTCGCCTGGTAATTCGAGCGGAGGTCAAGCCGCAGGATGAGGTCGCCGACTCGGTCGAGCTGAAACCGCACTGGCACCCCATGCGTCTGATCGGGGCGGTAGCCTTGGTTCTGGCGGCCGTGGTCGCTGGCGTCTACTTTCTTGCCCCAGCGGAAACACCGGCCGAGGCAAACGAACTGCTCGTCGCGGAGCGCGGGGGAGCGGAGGCGCCGAGGTCGGCCGCCGCGGCTACGGCGGAAGCGGCGGCAACAAGCGGGGACGCGCAGGGGCGGGCAACAGGAGTACCCGCAGCGCAAGTACCAGCAACGCAGGGGCCGGGAACGGAAGGACCCGGAGCGCCAGCACCGGCGATCCAGGCGTCGGCCGCGCAAGGGCAAGCTGCGCAACGGCAGGCCGCGCAAGGGCAGGCCGCGCAAGCGCCGCCACCGGTACTCGCGACGGCGAGTGATTCGCCCTCCACGATCAACGAGGTGATTCCAACCGTTCCCCGCAGCGCGAGTCAGACGATTCGCGGCACCGTTCGAGTCTCTGTGCGAGTGATCGTGGACGAGGGTGGCAACGTCGTGGCAGTAACCTCGGAAAATCCCGGTCCGAGTCGCTACTTCGAACGGCTCTCGCTCGAAGCGGCGAAGAAGTGGATGTTCGCACCCGCCGATACCGGAGGGCAGCGACTGATGCTCGTGAAGTTCAACTACACTCGCGCGAGCACCACTGCGAACGCCTCGCCGATTCGATAGGGAGCGGCGCACGCGGACCGGCGACGCGCAGCATGCGCGAGGCCAAATCCGCCCGGTCCGAGCTGCGCCAGATCCTGCCTGCGCCCGATCCGGGCGGCCCGCGAGCCGCCAACGCCGCGGGCCCCCCAACGCGACACGTCTGAATTGTTATCGGTTCATCGATCTGGACCCTGTCCCTCGCCGGGCGGAGAATGCGCCCGCCAAAGCGCCGTGAGCCGGTTCGTCACCCTTTTACGCGTAAGGCCCATAGCAACCGATTACGCCCGCACGCTTTGCCGGGAGGGGATTTATGAAAAGAAGAGCTTTCTGCGCCTCCGCGTTCTCCGCGCTGGCCGCCACATCGATTCCATGGCAGCGCGCGCTCGCCGCAGCGGCGAGCGCAAGCGCGGTGCCCGCGGCGGGTAGCGCGGGAAAACAGATCGTGCTGAACCCGTCGGACCTCGACGATCTGCGCGCCAGTCTCCGCGGCCAGCTTCTCGTCCCCGGGCAGGAAGGCTACGAAGCAGCGCGCCACGTCTGGAACGGCGCCTTCGACAAGAAACCCGCGCTGATCGCGCGTTGCGCCGGTGCGGCTGATGTGAGTCAGGCGGTGAAGTTCGCGCGTGCGCACGATCTGGTCGTGGCCGTGCGCGGCGGCGGGCACAGTCTCTCCGGTCAGTCCGTGTGCGACGGTGGGCTGATGATCGACCTCTCGCTCATGAAGAGCGTGCGCGTCGATCCGCTTGCGAAGATCGCGCGAGTCGAGCCCGGGGTGTTGCTCGGCCAGCTCGATCGCGAAGCGCAGGCCTTCGGGCTTGCCACTCCCGCGGGCACGGTGTCACACACGGGCGCCGCCGGGCTCACGCTCGGCGGCGGCTTCGGCCGGCTCGCGCGCAAATATGGTCTTACGTGTGACAACTTCATCGGCGCGGACCTCATCACCGCCGACGGCCGCTTCGTCAAGGCAGGCGCGAACGACAATCCGGATCTGCTCTGGGCGCTGCGCGGCGGCGGCGGCAACTTCGGTGTCGTGACCTCGTTCGAATATCAGCTGCATACGGTCGATCCAGCGATGTTCGGCGGCGCGCTCGTGTTTCCGTTCGTTAAAGGCCGGGATCTGCTGCGCGCGTTCGCGGACTTCGCCGCCGGGGCCTCGGACGACCTGAACGTGGACGCCAGCATCGTGCCGGGGCCGAACGGCCAGCGCGCGTTCGTGCTCGATGTGTGTCACAGCGGCACCAGGGCCGCCGCGGAGAAGGAGTTGGCGAGCCTGCGGAAGATCGGCAAGCCGCTGGAGGATGGGCTGAAGGTCACGCCGTATGTGAGCCTGCAGAATGGCCTCGACCAGAACTATCCCCATGGGCGCGGCTACTACATCAAGTCCGGCTTCGTGCGTGCGATCACCCCGAAGCTGATCGACACGATCGTCAGCTATCTGGATACCGCCCCCATGCCCACGGGTATCGTGAGCCTGGTTCATCACGGCGGAGCCATCAGCCGCGTGAAGCCGACCGCCACCGCGTTCTGGCATCGCGAGGCGGCCCACAGCGTAATGATGATCGGTTTCTGGGACGACCCGACTGCGGCCCAGGGCAACATGCAGTGGGTGAAAGTGGGCTGGAAGAACATCGAGCCGCTCACCGACGGCTTCTATGTGAACGAGCTGGCGGCGGATGATCCCGAGCATCGCGTTCGCGGCACGTATGGCGACAACTACACGCGCCTCGCCGCGCTGAAGAAGCAATACGACCCGACGAATCTCTTCCACCGCAACGCGAATATCAGCCCCGCTGGCTGAAGCAAAGCGCCCGGCGTTCGCCGGCCTTCCGGAGGGACCCCGGGTGCCGGCGAACGCTCTCGAGTCGCTCCCAATTGAATGTTCTGCGACACGCACGCGCACGGGCACAGGCACGCGCGACGCCGCTCTGCCGCCACACCTACGGCGCGCGCGTACTCACGAGAAACGCCTTGCCCGCCATCTCGATTCCGGCAGGCGTTTTGTGCCGGGCGAACAGCTCCACGAGTTGTGGCCGCGCGGACTCGCGGGCAGCCGGATTCGCCTCCTCGAGCAGCTCTCCGAAGTGCATGACTTCCAGAGCGAAGTCCGCGGCGTCCTCTGCACTTGCACCAGCACCGGCGACGAGCTGCTTGCCCTGCCACGTCTCGATCTGTGCGGGCTCGAAGCCCGCCTGGCTCAGCACGTCCTGCAGATAGTCGGGATCGTCGAACGCGAACGGACCGGGAGCGTGCGGAGCCGGCTTCGGCAGCTCGACGTATTGCCCGATGATGCCCATCACGCTCGCCACCCATTCGTTTTCGGGCGCCGGCGCCCACACGGCGAAATCAGCGCGCGCTCCCGGCTTCAACAATTTGCGGAGATTCGCGAAAGCGTCGACCCGCTGGGGAAAGAACATCAGGCCGAAACGTGAGAACAGGCGCTCGTACGGCGGCCCGTCGAGACGGAACGTGGCTGCATCGGCGCAGTGAAACTTCAGGTTGGTCACATTTGCCTCGCGTGCCCGGCGCGTGGCGGCTTCCATGAGGGCCGGGGAGATGTCGAGCCCGAACACGGTGCCCGTCGGCGCCACACGCCGCGCGATCTCGATCGAGGTGGCGCCGCCCCCGCAGCCCACGTCGATAACCCGCTCTCCTTTTATATAGGCGGCTCGTTCCAACAGCGCCGCCCCGACCGGCGCAATCATGCCCTCGAAGCGCGCGAGATGGGCGAGCCAGCGCTCGCCCATGGCTCCGGACCAGTCTTCCGCCGACATCTGATCGGCGGGTGTATGGGTTTTGCTCATGAGTGCACCTCGCAGTGTTGGGTTGGCTCGCACCAGCTCGCGGCCCGGCAGGAGCGATGATCATCCGGGCGCGCTCCATGTTGTGCGGAAGTCGGGTGCATTGGGCGCAATGCGGACAAACGCCGAGCTTCAGAAAGGGGCCTCATCGGGGCCGGGTCTGAGCTGGGCCCATCGCTTGCGTTCTCAACGAACCGAGAACAGAAGCGTGTAACGCTCGCGATCTGGCCTCGGCAGCGAATCGTGCCCTCTACTTGGTCATCCAGTGCAAGCGCTGGCGTAGAACGCCTGACCGCCCGCTAAGATCGCTTCCCGATTTCGATACGGTCGAGCCAACGAGAATGCGCTGCTACTCTCCGACCCGTGATCGGCAGACCACGCTTGTGACCATGCGATGTGCGACCTGGGTACTGCTGGCCCTGATCGGCGCGGCCACACCACAAGCCCGGGCGCAAACCGCGACCGCATGCGCGCATGACTGCCTGGTCGATGTCATGAACTCGTATCTCGACGCCATGGTGGTCACGCGGGATGTGTCGAGCGTTCCTGTCGCCACCGGCGTTCGGGTCACGGAAAATGGGCAGGTGGTGCCACTTGGCTCCGGCTTGTTCCGATCCGCGCGTGCGATCCCCTATCGGCACATCTTCGCAGACCCGACGACAGGTGAAGTCGGTCTGCACGCGGTGGCGGACGAGGGCGGTCGACTTGCCGTGTTCTCGGTTCGACTCAGGGTCGTCGCCGGGCGCATAGCCGAAATCGAAACGATCACTGCGCGGGAGGGGCAAGCCTCGCTGTTTGCTCCGGAGGCCATGACGACGCCGGATCCCCTGTATGAGCAGCCCGTGGCCGCGGAACGACGAACCCCGAGGGACGTCATGATCGCGGCGGCGAATGGCTATTACGAGGGCATCGTGCACGGGGACCCTTCAAGGGTTCCGGCCGCGCCGGGATGCTGGCGTGTCGAGAACGGCGTGCAGACGCAGAAGATTCCGTCACTGGTGCTCGCCGGTCACTGCAACCTGGGGCACAAGGCGTTTGCTTACATCAATCCGATACGCAATCGCCGCTTTCCGCTGGTGGATGAAGCGCGCGGGCTCGTCTGGGCGCTGGTGATCATGGACATCAAGGCCGCGCCGGCCGTTCTCGATGCAAGGGGCGTCCTGGTTCAGCCTGCCCGCGAACCCCGCAGCATCCTCGTGCGAGAACTGTTCAAGATCACGGCGGGGCGAATCCAACGCATGGATGTGGTGATGCGCGACCTGCCGTTCGGCGCGACCTCCGGCTGGCCGGATTAAGCGACGCTTCGCGCGGCGAGCCGGGAACGACTACCCGCCGGCCGCCGCTCTCGCATCAGCAGAGCTTGCCTGTTGGGCCGGCGCCCGGTTTCGAACCAGGTCGAACCGCAAGCGACGTATTCCCGCGATCATGCCGATGATGGAGAGGAAGAGTCCCCCGCCGCACAGCGTGATCACGACAATGTCCCACAACGGCCGACGCTCCCAGAGCCAGCGAATATCGAGCGAGTGCAGCCCATTGTAGAGCCAGCGGAACGCGCGATTGGTCGACGTGCTCCGATCGAGCAATTGTCCGGTGGCCGCGTTGATGTGGAACCAGGTGTTCGCAGCGTCGGCAAATCGCACGCGAATGACCGGCAGCGGCTTTTCGCCTCGCTCGGGGTGGCGTGAGTAGTAATAGTCATCGTATTTGTCGAGGACCTGCACCTGCACCGCGCGCTCGGCCGGCATCAACTCTGGCGCGAGCCGCGTGAGCGCGAGAATTTGCGGGGCTTCGAAGTCAGCAGTCGTGCCGCCGGAAATCAGCTGGGTATTCCCATTGCCCAGCGTCGCCAGCCATAACGGCTGGCCGCGATACTGCACCGTCTTCAGCTCCCTTGTGTCGTCGGGCAGACTCCCCACAGCCGGGGGCAGCCACGCGTCCAGCGGGAGAAGAGGACCGCCAAGAACCTGCTTCTGAGCAACCGTCGGAGCGCGCGACGGGTTGAGATTCCCGGGATTCAGCGACAGCAGTCCACTGAATGCCCACGTCACGACGATGACGCCGAAAATCGCGCCCGTGATGTAGTGCCAGCGCATGAGCCCGCGGTAAGGAATCCGCGACTGACCCGGACGGCGTTTGAATCGCCAGCGAAGAATGGCAATCCACATCCCCGCGACGGCCATGATCGACGCAACGGCGGCGAGGATGTCAACGACCCATTCCCACGCGTCCGGGTATTTGCGCAAGACGGTGGGATAGATCCAGTGCGTGACGGCACCAAGATAATTCAGCGCGCGCTCGCGTGAGTTGGTATCGCGCACGACCTGGCCGGTGCTCGAGGAAACATAGAGTACGGTGTCGTGCTCGTCTCCCAGGCTGATGACGTGCAATGGACGATGCGGGTTGAGCGCTGAAGACACGCTCCACTGATCCGTCTGCACCGTATCGAGATGGCGAAGTCGAGACGTTTCGTCCGCCCGAATGATTCCGGA
>JBDZVF010000256.1:0-8916 GCA_040255575.1 Pseudomonadota bacterium
GCTTTTCCACTCCCTGCTCATCGGTTCAACGAACCAGCCCGGGAATACTACGGAGCTGCGCACGAAGAATTCTTTGCCAGTAGATTTGAGCAGGAGGGTACGCAACCAGGACGCCGCCGACTGGGCTTGGGCGATCGCGTCCCGATCTGGTGTCCTTCCCGCCACGCGTACGCCGCCAGCTTCATCAAAGCTGATCGTCGGCCTGCCCACGCGAGGCTTGCTGAAAGTCTTGGTCTCGATAACAAAGATCCCGCGGGGGCTGATGATCACATGATCGAGATTGAAGCCCTGCGCAGGAACATCGTGGAAAACCTGCGCTCCCTTCGCGCGAAGGGCTTCGAGAAACTGTCCGACCGCACGTTCGCCATCTCGGCCGAGCTTCAGGCGCCGCGCTCGCCTGATCGCGATGCCGATCTTCGGAACCGCGAAGCAGATTGCGACTGCTGCAAGCCCCGTAAAGATCCAAGGCTGACGTGGCCAGTTGTTGAGCACCGCCATCCATTCCATGAAGGCGAGGAAGGTGGCCATCGCGGCTACAAGAAAGTAGCCGGCAACCGTGTCCCAGGCGAGCTTTTCGAGCTGGTCCTGGACCGATTCGCCTGGGAGACGTAGAGGTTTTTCTTTAAGCGGCGATGTCCGTGATGCCACGAATCAGCTCAGATGTGAAAGAGATCGCTCGCGAGCATCGCATCTCTGCTTATGAAGCGCCCGTTTTCGTTGAGAGTATTGGAACGCAATTCAATTTTTCCGGCAGAACTGCCAAGGGATGCCCTCGGCTCTGAGAGCTGCTGTCCGTACCGGCAGGCGCTGGCGCGCGCTCAAGCGCGCCAGCGAATGGTTGCCGCCGTATGCCTACACTCAGTACCGCCAATGCGAGACATCGTGTCGTGTGCTCAACCCACGGGTCACCCCTACGCCCTCCCTTCGACGTTCTTCCACACGTAGCATCACATCCTCTTCAGCTCCATGCCGAACCCTTCTGATGCTGACGAGGCCCCTGGGGTGCAACGGGCTGGGGTCGAGGAACGCATAAAGGAGCGCGAACTGCCCAACGTTCTTTCGACGGAACTCCAGGCCACTAACGGCGTGGATTTCTTCCACCGGATAGAGTTTTGGTGAATCTCGAAGCATCCGTGCTGCTGCATATATTGCTCGGATATGGCGTTCCGGGTGACTCACGCCTTTGCGCTCCAGGAACAGACGACAGCGATCGATGTCACGTGTCGCGAGCACCGTGAAGACGATCCGCGGCTTAGATGTTCTTCTCATAGCGACCCTCGATGATCTGGTCGAAGAATGCTTCGAGGGCCGCGTCGGCTTCCTCGTCTGTTTCGTAGTCATCGGAATCGAACACGATGCGGCCGTCGGGTTGATCGGGTTCCGTCATCGCGAGATCCCTCTCATAATCGATCATGATGCTTGCGCCGACGAAATCGTCCGTTGCATCGTCATCGCTCTTCTCAAACGCGGCAGGAGCTATCTGAGTGTGCATAGGTCTTCCTTGAAAACGGGGGGAGATATTCACGATACCAAAATCGAGCTACATGGGAAGGAGGAAATCGCGGCACGAAAGTACGAACTGCAGTCAAAACAGAAGAAACTTCTCACGGCGCGTTTGAGTTGCTCGCTGAGTCGCTCGGTCGTCCCTGCCCGCACCCGTCCGTCCAACCTTGAACCACGAGCAGCGGGCGATCGATACTCGAGTCCGCATCACAGCAACCACCCAAGGATCAGCAGATGACCGGCCTGGTTCTCCCCGCCTCAGCCCGCTGCCGTTGCGACCAGATCGAGCTCCGCATCACCGCTCCCCCTCTCATGACCGCCGCCTGCCATTGCAGAGGCTGCCAGCGCATGAGCTCGAGCGCCTACTCCCTCAGCGTCGCGATACCCAGCGCGGGATTCGAGGTAGTCCGCGGCACCCCAGTAATCGGTGGTCTTCGCAATCCCGAGCAACAGCACTTCTTCTGCCCCAGCTGCATGACCTGGATGTTCACCAAGGCCATGCCCGAGTTCGTGAACGTGCGCGCCACGCTGTTGGACGACACGTCATGGTTTCGTCCCTTCATGGAGACCTGGACGCGAACGAAGCTTCCCTGGGCAAGTACGTCTGCGGTTCGCAGCTACGAGGAGTTCCCGCCCATGGATCACTACGAGACCCTGATCCGCGAGTTCTCGAACTTCTATGCACGCGCCCTCGCGCACCCGCCTGCGCCGGAGTGAAAGCCACTCCGGCGCTGCCGCAATCTACTTCCCTACATGCCGATCCAGAAACCGCCGAATCTCCGCCCCAATTTCATTCCCATGCGTCTCGAGCGCAAAGTGCCCGGTATCGTACAGGTGCACTTCCGCATTGGGATTATCCCGCCGAAACGCCTCGGCCCCGGGCGGCACGAAGAACGGATCATTCTTCCCCCACACCGCCAGCACCGGCGGCTTCGCCTTCCGGAAATACTCCTGAAATGCCGGATACCGCTTCACATTGCTCGCGTAGTCGAGAAACAGATCGAGCTGGATGTCCTCGACGCCGGGGCGTGACAGCAGCGCGTAGTCGAGCTGATACGCCTCGGGCGCGACTTTCTCCGCGAGGGAACCGTGCAAGTACTGATACTTCGTTCCATCCAGCGTCAGGAACTGGCGCAACGCGGCCCGGTTCTGCGCATTCGGCTCCTGCCAATACTTCTGGATCGGGCTCCAGACCGTGCCCAGCCCTTCTTCATACGCATTGCCATTCTGCGTGATGATCGCCGTGATGCGCTCCGGATGCGCCGCCGCCAACCTGAAGCCCACCGGCGCGCCGTAGTCGAAAACCTGAATCGCATATCGCTTCAACTGCAGCGCCTGCGTGAACGCGTCCATCGTCTTCGCGAGGTTGTCGAAGGTGTAGCGATACTTGTCGCGAGCGGGAACGTCGGAGAACCCGAAGCCAGTCAGGTCCGGCGCGATCACGTGGTACTTGTCCGCGAGAAGCGGAATCAATCCGCGGTACATGTGAGAGGACGTCGGAAATCCGTGCAGCAGAAGCACCGTGGGCCCGTTCGCAGGCCCCGCTTCGCGGTAGAAGATCTTGATGCCATCGACGCTGACCGTGTTGAAACGCACCTCGGGTGCGGGCGCCGCCGCCACCGCAGACGCGGAGTTGTACGGGACGGCGAACAGGAGCGGGGCGACTGAGGTCAGTCGGAATATGCGTGGAAACATGGAAGAGCCCTCGTGTAACGAAGTAGGGGGGTGACTGGATGCGGTGCCGATGAATCAATGCGCTGCCACCGTTCACGGATCAGGTCAGCACGTACCCGTCTCGATGGCCCAGCAAGACGCGCGCGTTCTACCTGAACGGGACGCCGCTCGAGACTGAGGGCAAGTCGCTCCAGTATGGCGACGGATGCCGCTGCTGTACAACTCTCGGCGCGCACTACAGTGCTTCCGTTTCGGCGCGCCGCAGGCGCTCTGCGAGCTGCCGGTTTTCTACCTCAAGCGCTTCGATTCGCGCTCGCGTGCTCGCGACCACCTGCTCCAGCTCCTTCTCGGTGAACCGCGGCGTGATGTGCTGTGAGCAGTTCCAATCGAACGCCTGGAGGTGGAACACCAGTGCACGCTCGACCTTCGCTGCGTACCCCGGCGTAACCAGCTTCTCGAACAGCTCCGGCCGCGCACTCAGCGCGACCAGCTCCACGCGCACGTAGATCTTGAGCCGCCGCCGCTGCGGGTAATCCATCAGAAACAGGCACGCCCGATCGTTAGCGGCGAGATTCCCAACGCTGATGTACTGCCGGTTGCCCCTGAAGTCCGCGCAAGCCAGCGTCTTCTTGTCCAGCATTCGCAGGAACCCCGGCGGGCCACCGCGATGCTGCACGTAAGGCCAGCCCGTTTCCGAGACCGTCGCCATGTAGAAGCTGTCGCGGGCCGCGATGAACTCCGCTTCCGCATCGGTGAACTCGTCGAACTCCCGGTGACCGCGGAAATTGGCGTACACCTTCGCGCTTCCGTTCGCCGCCTGCGCGGCGCGGACGCTCGGGGTCATCGCGATATCGAGGAATCCGTATGCCATGAACCCAATGTAGGCGCTTCCGGCTCGCGGAATAATCCGGTACTTTCGGAAATCACTCTCTCGAAACGCGAGAAGATCGTGGACCGACTGGACGCCATGTCGATTTTCGTCGCCGTCGTGGAAAGCGGCGGTTTTTCAGCCGCGGCCCGCAAGCTGCGCGTGCCCTTGCCCACCGTCAGCCGCAAAGTGGCCGAGCTCGAGGAGCACCTGAACGTGCGTCTGCTCGTGCGTTCGACGCGCAAACTCTCGCTGACCGACGCTGGGGGCAGCTATCTCACCGCGTGCAAACGCATCCTGGAAGACGTGGGGAATGCCGAGCGCACGGCGGCCGGCGAATACACGGCGCCGCGCGGCGAGCTCGTGCTGACGGCGCCCATCGTTTTCGGCCGGCTGCATGTGCTGCCGATCGTGTGTGACTTCCTCGCGCAGTTCCCGGAGATCGATGTGCGGCTGGTGCTGTCCGATCGCAATGCAGCGCTGCTCGACGATCAGATCGATCTCGCGGTGCGCATCGGGCCGCTTCCCGACAGCACGCTCGTTGCTACTCGCGTCGGCTCGGTAACGTATGTGATCTGCGGCAGTCCCAGATTCCTCGCCACACATGGAAGCCCGCGCTCCGCGCAGGATCTTGCGAACATGCCGTTTGTCGCGCTCGGTAGCCTGGCCAGCGCGGCTGGCCTCGGCCCCGATCTGCCGGCAGCCGTTCGGGTGCGCCTCGCCGTGAATACGGCGGAAGCGGCGATCGATGCGGCGATCGCCGGCGTGGGTCTCGCGCGGGTGCTGTCGTATCAGGCCTCCGCCGCCTTCGAACGCGGCGATCTCAAGCGTGTACTGCGGAAGCTGGAGCCTGCGCCTCTACCGGTCAACCTCGTTCACCTTGGGCAGAGGCTGCTGCCGCTCAAGTTGCGGTCGTTTATCGCTTTCGCGGCGCCGCGGTTGCGCAGGGCGCTGGCGTAGTTCTCCAGCGCTCTTGCCTGGGCAATCGGAATGGGCGTCGATGCCGAAGGCTTGCGGGAATGGCCTAAAATGAAAATGTTCGTGGCTTTCAGAGGCTTGTAGCGCGAGGACCCGCATTTCCGGGTTTGCAATAAAATGCCGCTCATGCCCAGAACGGCACGTACCGCGCATACCTCTTCGAGCTCGTTAGTGCGCCGTCCGGTTTGATCAGGGCGGCCGCTTGAGTTGCAGTGACGATGTGGGATGCCACCGCGCTCTGGTGATCGGCCAACCCAAACCGCTCCCGCAAACTCCGGTTCGTCATCGGTTCATTGCTGACATACCGCAGGCAGCAGTGCTGATAGCACGCTCGCACCCGGTCATCCCTGCTCATATCCGCGAAGGCACGAGCCCCATGCAACACGCAGGTTGTGCGAACGCTGTCGACGCGAAACTCCGGCGCGGGCATGTGCTGCTCTTCGACGGCTTGCACCACTTTGTCGATGCCGCTGCCTTTCTCCTCGCAAATGCCGAACCGCCGCATCAGGTCGGCCAGCGGTTCGTTCCGGCATCGATACTCGTCGATGAACCGTTCGGGCTGAACGCCCGGTTGGCCGGGGTTGGAGATCTCGATGCGGTCCGTGTAGATCTCCACCATCACCATGGCGCCGGATACATCCAGATCCTGATGAATGAGCGCGTTTGCGATGAGCTCCCGAAGGCCACCGCCTTCGTTCGCCAACGCGACGCAGTATTCCCGCAATCTCGACATTTCGAATTGCGAGCGCGCTCCTTGAACTCCAGCTGCTGGCTTTCGGAAGCGGATTCGCGCCATGCGTCTATCTGCACGATTGATGTCACTGGAGCGTCTGACATGCCGATCTTCGGAAACGATGTTTGTCCAGATCATTCTCGCGCCGTGACGCAGAGCGCCATCGCGATCTGCTTGTCCTGGAGCGCTTTGCGTTTAAGGGCACGGAGTATCGGTGCGCAGATGGATATCGTCCACAGGAATTTGTTCGCGCAAAATCAGCCTCGTCAGCGAAAGATTTCTGCGTCCATTGCATGCGAAACTCGCTGCGAGTTTCTTCTGACGAGAGATGCAGTGCTGCTCGGAAGACGGCTAGTAGCGGTCGGTGTTTCACGCGACCGCATCTGAAACGCGAGATCGACCATGTCTCTTCGGCAACGTGCGACGACACCGAAGATGCTCGAGGAGTAGGATTCTCGAGTCAGCAACTCCGTTCCAGGAAGCAGCCATAGTGTCTGAACCCTGTGTGCGCAGCCGTGCTCGCACGGCGTGTATCGGCATAGTTGGAGCCTTGCTGGCCGGCTGCGTCGCCCTGATGCCAGCCCCCACGCCGCTGCGCACTGTCGAGTACGCAAACCCGCAGCAGCCAGCGAAATGCCTGTTCGTCCTGCTCCCCGGGGCAGGCGATCACGCAGAGCGCTTCCGCGACCAGGGTTTCGTGGAGGATCTGCAGGACAGTAACCTGTCGATCGATGTCCGCGCGACTGATGCGACGATCGGCTACTACATGAAGGGAACTCTGCTCGATCGGCTCGAGACCGACGTCATGGTTCCCGCAAGGGCGCGCGGCTACGAGGAGATCTGGCTCGTGGGCGCATCCATGGGTGGACTGGGCTCGCTACTCGATTCGCGCGCGCACTCCGACCAAGTGACCGGTGTACTCGCCATCGCCCCGTTCCTCGGCGACCGGCCTCTGATCGAGGAGATCGCCGCAGCAGGCGGACTCCAGCAATGGCAAGCACCGCCACGCGTGGACGTGATAAGTCGCGATAACTATCAACGCGAACTATGGCGCTGGCTGCAGGCTACAACGCAGGGGCGCGAGGCGGCGCCAGCCATCTTCCTGGGTTACGGCACGTCCGATCGTCTGAGCCGCGCGGATTCGCTGCTGGCCGACGCGCTGCCTCCCTCGCACGTGTTTCGAACGACGGGCGGGCACGAGTGGATAGCCTGGCGGCGTGTGCTCGCGAGTTTTCTGCAATCGCCAGAGTTCGCGAACCATTGTCGATAGATTCGACGAACGGGTCGTAGAGTTTCTTGGCCATTCTAATTGTCTCTACTTTCGATCAATCGGCAGCCGCTGCGTATGCCCGCTCGCAAGACGAGGCAAGCAGCGCAAAAATACTCATCACAACATCGCCATTTGCCCGCTCCGCGAAATCGTACAGATGAATCCCTGCCGCGCGCGGCTTGCACGGCGAATCATCTCAGGCATGGCCCGGACGAATATGGACGCCATGTGTTCGCCGGTCAGGCATTGCTGAGTCAGTAGGAAGGCTTTGACGCCGGCTTCGAGGAGCACGGCCCGTTCCAGCTTGTCCCGCCGAATGCGCACGTCCTTTGAAAGGACGACCCAACCCCTTTTCCCGACTTCCGCGAGCCATTCCGAGCCGGGCGTGTCCTGAGGGAAGTGATCGTCGTGGATCTCGACGCGCCCTCCTGCAGATCGCAGCGCGGCAGACAGCAGGTGAGAGCCGAGGCTCCGGTCTATGAAGAACGTGACGGCCTCAAGCCGCCGCCGTGAGCTCGCTGCGGACGACTGCTTCGATTTCTTCACGCGACCGTCCGTAGTCCTGGGCCAGCGAGTCGATCGGTTCGCCCGCTCGGAAGCGGTCGACGATGATCTCTGTTCTAATCCCCGTGCCATCCAGCACAGGGCGCCCGAAGCTGATGCGCGGATCAATGACAATCACTCCGCGTTCCACTGAGGAAGGCTTCAGCGCAGGCAGGTAGAGCTTTATCGGAACGCCGCGATCGTCGCGCTCCACGCAGCGCAGGTAGGCATCAAGTAGCTCTCGCATTTCCACTTGGCCATCGCGGGACACGTTGAGGATCTCGCCGAATTTCTCGATGAAGAGTTCGGCGCCGTTGGTCTGGAACTGGTGATCTGCCAATGGGTGTGGGCTCGGGAACTTGCGTTCGAGGAAGCGAAGCGCACGCCGCACTTGTGGAAGGGATACGGCGTGCTTGCGTCTTATGGCGGCCAGCACCAGTAGCTCGATCAGGTTCAGAAACGAGAGCCGTCGCATGTCACGGCTCGCAGGTCTGATCACCGGTTGAAACGCGCCCGCCGCGTTCCCTTTGGCGTAGCGCTGGCCGAACGCCCAAGCGCGCACAGTGGAAGGCGGCAGCTGCAGATAACGCGCAGCTTCGGACGCTGTGTATACCGGCGCCTCCCGGACGTCCTGAGCGGATCTGCGTGCCATCGACTGCCCTCGACCATCATGTGGGGCAATTATAGGCATCTGATTGCTGACCTCGCTCATGGATGCTCGTCTGTTTGGAGTCAGTCGCTGTTCAACCAAGTCAGAATCGCTTGCAGCGGTTCCGGTCGCGGGCGCTCCAAGGGAACTCTGTATCCCAGCGGCGCCTTGATGATGAGGCCGATGTCAGGAAAAGCATGCAGGGTCACCTTCATCGCGCCGGACGGATCACGTAGAACCGAATGGCCGGTGCGTGATTCAACTCGTCCGATCTGAGTTTGCATGGAGGACCTCCGCTCCAATCTTGGGGCGCGGAGTATCTGCGCATCGATGGATATAGTCCATAGGTATCGGCGTGCGGATTGTTGTTGTTTTCAGCTCGTTCATATCGCTGCTCGCGTGCGGTAGCGCGTGCATTTCTTCTCAGTCGTGCGCTCCTGATGTGCGTTCGTAAGTGCTGCTTGCTGAAGCATTCCATTGTTGAGGCTGCTCCGGAGTCAGGGCTGTGCGCGACAAATCAGGTGGGGACCGGCGCGTCGTCACCTCTCGCCGGCTTCCGCGAGCGCGATTTCCGGTTAGCTTGGATGCCGCGCTCCACAAAGCTCGCCTGGTGGCCCCCGCGTTCGAGCGGCGTTCGGCACGCGGAGTTGCGGATTGGGCTCTCGATGGTGGCTCTGACTGGTTCGGCAGGCAGCAGC
>JBDZVF010000257.1:0-8913 GCA_040255575.1 Pseudomonadota bacterium
AAACCGACCGGCCGCACCGGAAAAAGGCCGAGCTCGTGGATCAGGTGCTCGAGGCCACCGCGCCTTGACGCTGTTTCGGCCGCAAACCTATCATGGCTGAAGCTATACTGAACTCATGCAACATTGTTGCATGAACCCCATGCGGTGGTGCCCTCATGCGACTTCATCCCACAGGCAAGTTCGATAACAACGCGGCCCAGTACCGCAGCATCACGGCGAAGCCGCTCGCGGCCGCGATGGGCGCGGAAATTTCCGGCGTCGATGTCAGGAAGCTGTCGGATACGCAGGTGCAGGAAATCCGCCACGCGCTGTTTCGGCACAAGATGATCTACTTCCGCGGCCAGAAGCTGACGCACGCCGATCACGAGGCCTTTAGCCGGCACTTCGGCTCGTTCGCGGAAGATGCGTATACGAGCGGCGTGCCGGGCCATCGCAACGTGCATCCGCTCATCAAGGAGGCGAACGATCCGTCGAAGATGGTGTTCGGCGAGGGCTGGCACACGGACTCGCCGTTTCTGCCGGAGCCGCCGGCCATCACCATCCTGCGATCGATCGAAGTGCCGCCTTTTGGCGGGGACACCACCTGGGCGAACTCCGCGCTCGCCTACAACATGCTGAGCGACACGTATCGCGAAATAATCCAGAACCTGAAGGTTCGCTTCTCGATGCGTGACGTGCTCAAGTCCGCGCAGGAAGCCGTCGTTGAAAGCGACAGCCCGATCGGCCGGCTGGCCTCCACGCGCAACGCCGAGCGCCTGCCGGAGGATCTGCTTCGCAAGATTCGCGGCAACGCTCATCCGCTGGTGCGCACTCATCCTGAGACCGGGGAGAAAGCGCTGTACGTGGACACCTCCTACGCGATCAACATCGAGGGCATGGAGGAGGAGGAGGCCGCTCCTATCCTTCGCTATCTCGGCGAGCACATCACGCAGCCCGCGTTCGGCTGCCGCCTGCGCTGGGAGCCGGATATGCTGGTGCTCTGGGACAACCGCCTCTGCGTGCATCAGGCGTACAACGACTATCAAGGTCACCGGCGCGAGCTGTACCGTACGACCGTCGCGGGCGAAAAGCCCACCTAGAGAAAAGCCGCCTTGCCCAATGCAATCCTGAACGAGCTCGCGCAACGAGTCGGCAGCGATATCGTTGCCGAGCCGGATGCGCAGAGCCTCGCGCGGCACACGCGGGATTACGGCGTTCAGGGGGATCCGAACGTCGGCATTCTCGCGCTTGCGTACCCGCGGAACACACAGCAGGTTGCCGCGATCCTGAAGTTCTGCAATGAGCGACGTATCGCGGTTCAGCCTCAGGGTGGCATGACGGGTCTCGCCGGCGGCGCCGTCCCGGTCGGGCCCTGCGTCGTCATTTCACTCGAGCGGATGCGCGCGATCCGCGAGCTGGATGTCGCTGCCTCGACCATCACCGTGGAAGCCGGTGTGGTCATGGAAGCCGTGCAGAAAGCGGCGGATGCGGCGGATCTGTTCTTCCCGCTCGATCTGGGCGGGCGGGGCTCCTGCCAGATCGGCGGCAACGTCTCGACCAACGCCGGCGGCAATCGGGTGCTGCGCTTCGGGATGGCGCGTGACCTCGTGCTGGGCAACGAAGCGGTGCTCGCGGATGGCACAGTGATCGACTCGCTTCGCAAGGTCATCAAGAACAACACGGGCTACGACGTGCGGCAGCTGTTCATCGGCGCGGAAGGCACGCTGGGCATCATCACGGCAGTCGTGCTCCGTCTCTTTCCGAAGCCACGCAGCGTCTGCACCGGCATCTGTTCGGTGGATAGCTACGAGGGCGTGCTCCAGCTGCTAAGCCGGGTGCGCGCGGGCTTCGGCCCCCAGCTCACCGCATTCGAAGTCATGTGGCCGGATTTCTACCGCCTTGGAACGGAAGGCCTCGGCCATGAGCCGCCGCTGCCGTTCGGCGCCGGCGCATATGTGCTCGTCGAGACCATGGGGCAGGACGCGGAGGCCGATCAGGCGCGATACGAAAACGTGATCAGCGATGCGCTCGAGGCCGGCATCGTGAGCAACGCGATCATCGCGCAATCGAGCCGGGAGTCGGGGCAGCTATGGGCGGTGCGCGATTCTCCTGGCGAATGGCGGCGCACGTCGCACTGGCCGAACCTGAGCTTCGATGTGAGCGCGCCCACAGGCGAGATCGGCGAGCTGGTGACGGAGATCGAAGCGGGGCTGCTCGAGCGCTGGCCGCAGCTGAAGACGGTTTACTTCGGGCACGTGGCGGATGGGAACCTGCATCTGGCCGTCTCCATGCAAGGGCACTCCGTGCCGGAAACGGATATAGAGGACGTGGTGTATGCGATTGCCGCGCGGCGCAGGGGATCCGTTTCCGCCGAGCACGGCATCGGATCACTGAAACGGAAGTATCTGCACTACTCGCGCAGCCCGGAAGAGCTCGCGCTCATGCGCGCGATCAAGCAGACGATGGATCCCAACGGCATCCTGAACCCCGGGAAGATTTTCTAGAGCGCGGAAAAGACCGCACTCGCCGGGCGGCCGGGTTGCACTGTCTCAGGGAAGCCGGTCGGCAAGCGGGCCCTCATGGAGCGTGTCCATTGGGCGAAAGCATTTTCGCGATCCTGCAGCCTTCGACGCCTGGCGCTTCCTCGCACCCACCCGGCCCCCTAGGATTGCGACATGAAGAAAATCTCGGGGGAGTTCGACTTCGTGGTCATCGGCGCCGGCTCCGCCGGCGCGGCCGTGGCCGCGCGCCTCACCGAGCGGCCCGATGTCTCGGTGCTGCTGCTCGAAGCCGGCCGCAGGGACGACCACCCGTTCGGCCTCATGCCCATCGCCTTTCCGCGCGTGGCGATGGATCGGGCGTATGTCTGGCCCCTCGAGTCCGAGCCGGAACCGGGGCTGGATCAGCGCCGGCTTGCCGCCTGGCGCGGCAAGATGCTGGGCGGCTGCTCCTCCATCAACGCCATGATCAACGTGCGCGGCAATCCGCGCGACTTCGACGCCTGGCACGCGCGCGGTCTCGAAGGCTGGGACTATGAGAGCGTGTTGCCGTACTTCCGGCGACTGGAGACGAGCTGGCGCGGGGAGAATCGCTTTCACGGCGCGAGCGGCCCGATCGGCAACACGCTGGTCGACTATCCGGAATCGCTGTTCCAGCCGCTGCAGCAAGCGGTGATCAACATGGGCCTGCCGCTCGTCGACGATCACCACGCCGAGCAGCAGGAAGGGCTGAGCCGCATCGAGCTGACGGTGAGCAAGGGGCGGCGCTCCAGCACCTCCCGCTCGTACCTTGAGCCGGCGATGGGCCGGCCGAATCTCACCGTGCTCACCGGTGCGCACGTTACGCGCGTGTCGCTCGAAGGCGCGCGAGCCACAGGTGTCGAGTATGTGCGCAACGGGCAGGTCGTGAGAGTGCGCGTCGGGCGCGAAGTCGTCCTGTGCGGGGGTGCGTACAACTCACCGCAGCTGCTCCAGCTTTCAGGCATCGGGCCGGCGGCGCATCTCGAAGCGGCTGGCGTGAAGGTGCTGCATGACCTGCCGGGCGTCGGTGAGAACCTGATCGAGCATCCCAACCTGCTCAACATCTATGAGCTGCGGGAGAAGGGCGGTTTCACGAAGCATCTGCGCTTCGATCGCGCAACGCGCGCAGTCCTGCGCTGGTACCTGCGGGGAGATGGCCCCTTCACGACGGCCGGCTCGGTGGGCAACCTGATCCTGCGATCCAGAGCGGATCTCGACCGGCCGGATATCCAGATCATCGTCGTGGCCGTACATCAGCATGCGCGGCTGTGGTTTCCGATGCTCACCGCGCCGCCCGTGTATGCGGTCACGGCACGTGTCGGTGTTCTGCATCCGCAGTCGCGCGGCTGGGTGCGGCTGCGTTCAGCCGATCCCTTTGAGACTCCACGATTCCGCTTCAACATGCTCACCGAGCCAGCGGATGTCGAGAGGATGGTGCAAGCGCTGAAGTTGTGCCGCGATCTCTATAACCAAACGCCACTGCGCGAGCTCATCTCGCGTGAGCTGCTGCCTGGAGAGAACGTGCGCAGCGATGCGCAAATCGTGGCCAACCTGCGCCAGAACGCGGAGCATCGGCATCACCCGCTCGGGACGTGTCGCATGGGAGTCGCGGGCGATCCGGGGGCGGTGGTCGATGCGCAGTTGCGCGTGCACGGAATCGAGAATCTGCGCGTCGCGGACGCATCGGTGATGCCCGACGATCCGTCCGGCAACACGAACGTGCCGGCCATCATGATCGGCGAGAAGGCGGCCGACATGCTCTTGGGCGTGACGTCGCCGGTTGAGGTGGGACAACCGGGAGAGGCGGCCCGAGCCGCCTCTCCCGCATGACTTACGGCAGCTTCACCACGTCGCCGATGAAGGCGGTACCCCCCGTCACGTTGCCGGCGCCGCATTCGTATTCCGTCTCGCTCGAGAACGGCACGTTCTTGTAGTTGCTGCGGATGTTGACCACCGCATTCCCCCCGACCCGCTGCGCGTATTGCGTGAGCGCAATCATCGCGGAGAGAAAGGCCCACTCGCAGCCTTCCACATCCGTCTTGTTGAAGAAGTTGGTCTTCTTGTTGGTGCGGGTCTCACCCAGTTTCGAGACCGGGGTCGGGTACTTCTGCGTGCCGAAGAAGAGCTGCACGCCGGGGGCGAGCTTCCCGGAGGCCTGTGCCTTCTCGAGAGCCGAGGCGAGCGGCAGCTTCTGATGAGTATCCCGCGCGTCGGCGACCGGCGCGGCCACGAGCACTGCCGTGACGGCAGCCGCGGCAGCGCTCACGGAAAGACGGTGAGCGAGCGTTTTCATTCTTGGTGTTCTCCCTGGTTCAGATACGAGTGAATCGGGGGCGCTATCGTCGCTCAGGGAAGGGCTAAACGGCAAGCGGATACAATGACATACGGCATTTAATGAGCATGCTTTGCGAAGTTGCTGAGCATGCTTTGCATTCGCCCGATCCTGCGCAATGCCGAAGCCCGGACCGACATCCCCGCGCGCACCCGCGCCCGCGCGCAGCCCGTGCCGACGCTATGAGCGTGATCTGAACTGAAATGAGTTCTGCCGTTCCACGGTCTTTCGCTTCTGAGCTGCGCAATCCTGTTGCAAGAGCAATTTGTTGTTTGGCCGAGACACACTGCGGTTGACAGTCATGCCGTGCGCAAAATAGGGTAATTACGAGCTGACAAGCACAAACCTTTCCCTTGAGTCGTCGATCGAACGGCTTCAAAGCAACAGGCCTTTCGGTCGAACAGGTCGGCGATTTTTTCCGGTTTCGAGCGTGATGGGTGGTGGGACGAGGACGTCCGTTCCTTGTCCCCGCGGCGTCCATGGGTTTCCACAAGGTCAGAGGGGAGCACGCAATGTCATCGAAGAGATCCAGATTCATTCGCTCAGTCTTTTTCTGCTCAGGGGGACTGGGCGTCATCGCATCCGCGGCCAGCATCGCGCAGGCGCAGCAGGCTCCGGCCACGGACGCCGGCGAGATCGAGACCGTCGTGATCACGGGCTCGCACATTCAGCGGCGCGACTACGAAGCCAACAGCCCCATCGTCACCGTCGACGATCAGTTCCTGAAGAACTCGAGCACCGCGGCCATCGAGACGGATCTCGCCAAGCTGCCTCAATTCCATACCGTGCAGACGCCGACGATGGGCGGTGACATTCAGCCGACGCCGACCAACACGCCGGGCGCCGCGACCATCTCGCTGCGCGGCCTCGGTGCCAACCGCAACCTCGTGCTGCTCGATGGCCGCCGCGCGACGCCGGGCAACGCCTCCCAGGTCGTCGACATCAGCACCATTCCCTCCATCGCGATCGATCGCGTCGAGACGATCACTGGCGGCGCTTCGGCGACCTACGGCGCGGATGCCGTGGGTGGCGTCGTCAACTTCATCATGAAGCGCCGATTCCAGGGTCTGCAGCTCGATGCGCAGGCCGGCCAGTCTTCGCGCAACGACGGCTTCGAATACCAGGTCGGCGGCATCATGGGCGTCAACCTGAACGAGGATAAGGGCAACGTCACCTTCGCATTCGCGTTGAACAAGCGCGAAGGCTCGCGGCGCGTGGATCGCCCCTGGTTCCGCGACCAGATGAAGGACCCGACGATCGGCGGCGACGAGTTCTTCCCGGACTTCTCCGGCTACGATTCCGTCGGCGGAAACCTGCCCTCGCAGGCGACGATCGATGCGATCTTCAACCAGGCGGCGCCCGGCGCCGTGCCCGCCGCGACGCGCTTCTACTTCAACCCGAACGGCACGGCGGTCACCGGTTTCTTCCAGAGCTTCGCGCCGGCCGGCGCGTATCGCTTCACCGAAGACCTGACCGGCACCAAGTGGAAGCTGACCCGCGACGGCAACCTGAACCAGAACTTCCAGGATGCGTTGCTGGTGCTGCCCCTGGAGCGCAGGAATTTCTTCACCAACGCCGAGTACAACATCAACGACTGGCTTGGTGTCTTCGCGCAGGGTCTCTTCAGTCGTGTGGAAACGAAGACGGTGCAACAGCCCTCGCCCTCGGTGAACGGCTGGGCCGCGTTCATTCCGGTGGACGGCCGTGAGGTGCCGACGGAGCTCGGGCAGATTCTCGCGAGCCGCCCCGATCCCACCGGGGACTGGCGCCTCACGTACTACCTCAACTACGCGAATCGCGACCTGCGCGCGACCGTGCTCACGTACCAGACGCAAGTGGGCCTGAAGGGCCTCATCCCAGGCACGGACTGGACGTGGGAAGCCTATGGCTCGACGGGTGAATCCGAAACCACCGCGCTCACGACGGGGGTCGCCTCGCTCACGCGCTTCCGCGCGGTGATCTCCTCGCCGAACTGGGGCAAGGGCTTCGATTCGCTCGCCGCCGGCTTCAGCAATCCGGCCTTCGGCGGGTTCGGCGCGAACTTCGCCACCTGCACCAGCGGCTTCGATCCGTTCCACAAGGAAATTCCGATCACGCAGGACTGCATCGACGCGATCTCCTCGGACCTGAAGACGCGCGCGAACCTGAAGCAGACCATCTGGGAGGCGACCACGCAGGGCAAGGTGGTTGACCTGCCGGCGGGCGAACTGCGCGCGGCCGTCGGTGCCACGTATCGCAAGTCGGAATACGAGTTCCTCAACGACACGCTGACGACCCAGGGCTCGGAGTTCAACGACCAGGCGATCGGCATCTATCCGAGCGGCAACTCGCGGGGCTCGCTCGATGTGAAGGAGGCCTACATCGAGTTCCTCGTGCCGGTGCTGAAGGATCTGCCGGCGATCAAGAGTCTGGAGCTCGAGCTCGGTGCGCGTCATTCCGACTACAACGTGACCGGCAAGAGCTTTACCTGGAAGTCCCTGGTGGACTGGCGTGCGACCGATTGGCTGCGCTTCCGCGGCGGCTTCAACCGCGCCGAGCGCTCGCCGAACGTGGGTGAGCTCTATCTCGCGCCGTCGCAGACATTCCAGACCGGCCAGTCGGGCGACCTGTGCTCGCTTGCGAATTCCTCGCCGTTTTCCGCCAACCCGGCGAACGCGAACGGGGCGCAGGCGCTCGCGCTGTGTCGGGCGTTGATGGACAAATCCGCGCCGGGCACTGCAAACACGTTCTACGCCAACCCGCAGTTCTCGCAGGGTGTGGGTCCTGCGTTCGCGTTCCCCTCGGTGCGCGGTAACCCGAACCTGCAGCCGGAGACGGCGAAGACGTACACGATCGGCACGGTGATCAGCTCGCCCTTCGAGAGCGATCTGACGCGCAACCTGCGCTTGTCCCTCGATTACTACAACATCAAGGTGGACGATGCGATCGGTCCGCAGTCGGTGGACGTCGCGCAGCGCCAGTGCTTCGACCCAACGTTCAATCCGACGTTCGACGTCAATTCGCCCTTCTGTCAGGTGATCAACCGCGTGGCCAACGACGGCGCGCTCGGCAACATCCTGCTCACGTACCTGAACAACGGTGCGTTCGAGACTTCCGGCGTGGATGCCACGATCGACTGGGCCTTCGATCTCGGCCCGGGCCGGTTCAGTCTCAACTCCGTGATCGGGTACCTGATCGATCTCAAGTCGAAGGAACTGCCGAACGACCCTCTCATCGACTACGCAGGCTCCCTGGGTCCGCAGCAGAACCAGCTGAACGCGGGTGCGTTCGAGTGGAAGATGTACAACGCCTTCGGGTACACCCTCGGGCAATGGACGGCGCAGTTGTGGTGGCAGCATCTGCCGAGCATCAAGTCGGCCAGCTACCCGACCAACCACGCCACGACGCTCACCGGAGCGGGGAGCTACGACCTCTTCGGCTTGAGTGGCAGCTTCGCGATCACCCAGCAGGCGCTGGTGCGTTTCGGCGTCGACAACCTGTTCGACAAGGCGCCGCCGCTCATCGAGCGCAATGCGGACCCGAATCTGCCGCAGTTCCTGCTGCCGGGAGGAAACTTCGGAGGTGCGAACTCCGCGACGCCGCCGCTGTATGACTTCATCGGGCGTCAGTTCTTCGTGAGCGCGCAAGTGCAGTTCTGAGTGTGAGAGGCGGGCCCCTTGCCGCAAGTGCAAGGGGCCCGCCGCTGCCGGGAGATCCGGCTTCTCCGCAGTCACGGCGGGTTTTCGTGCGTGCACTCCATGGGTCAGGCGGTGTACAAGAGGCGCGAGAAATGGCTGGAGATCCCTCAGTGCAAATCAAAACAGTCAATCCCTGGACTTGGCAGGACGCACTCGGCTACTCGCAAGCGGTTGAGGTGAGCGGAGGCGGGCGCGTGCTCTTCTGCGCCGGCCAGACGTCCGTCGACGGCAACGGCAATCCGCTCCACGCGCGGGACATGGAGAAGCAGCTCTCGCAGGCGATGGACAATCTCGAGACCGTTCTCAGGCAGGCCGGCATGACGTTCGCGAACGTCGTGCGACTCAATTATTACGTGACCGATGTGGCCGCCTTCCTCAAGGCTTCGTCGCTGACGACTGCCCGCAT
>JBDZVF010000258.1:0-8906 GCA_040255575.1 Pseudomonadota bacterium
CAGGGCGCGGTGCTGATCTACGACTCCTACAACGCCAATCCGAGCTCGGTGCATGCGGGCATCGAGGTGCTCTCGCAGCTCGAAGGCGGCCGCAAGTGGCTGGTGTTCGGGCAGATGGGCGAGCTCGGTGAGTTCTCCGCCGATGCGCACACGGAGATCGGCACGTTCGCGCGCGCGCACGGCGTCGAGCGGTTGTTCGCAGTCGGCCAGGACGCGCAGCTCACCGTGAAGAGCTTCGGCGCCGACGCGGAGTGGTTTGCGGATACGGCGGCGTTGTCGCAGGCCGTCGACGCCGTGCTCGCACCCGACGTGCGATTGCTCGTGAAGGGTTCGCGTTCCAACCGCCTCGAGAAGGTCATCGAGGCGCTGGGCGGCGTGCCGCTGAAGAAAGAAGGTTAAGGCGTGCTGTACTGGCTCACACAACAACTCACCTCCTGGTACACAGGCTTCAACGTCTTCTCGTACTCGACGTTTCGCGCGATTCTCGCGACGCTCACCGCGCTCGGCTTCTCGCTGCTCTTCGGCCCGAAGATGATCGCGTCGCTGTCGCGCTACCAGATCGGCCAGCAGGTTCGCCAAGATGGCCCGAAGAGCCATCTGCCGAAGGCGGGCACGCCGACCATGGGCGGCGCGCTCATTCTCGTGTCCATCGTGTTCTCGACCCTGCTGTGGGCGAATCTCGCCAACCGCTTCGTGTGGGTGGTGCTCGGGGTGATGATCGCGTTCGCGCTCATCGGGTTCTATGACGATTACCTGAAGCTCGTCGTCGGCAACTCGCGCGGCCTCATCGCGCGCTGGAAATACTTCTATCAGTCCATTGCGGGGCTTGCCGCCGCGGCGGTGCTCTACTGGACCGCATCGACCCCCGCGGAAACGACGCTCTTCCTGCCGTTCGTGAAAACCTTTGCGGCGCCGCTGCCGCAGTGGGCCTTCATCCTGATCACCTATTTCATGATCGTCGGCATGAGCAACGCGGTGAATCTCACCGACGGGCTCGATGGGCTTGCGATCATGCCGGTGACGCTGGTGGCGGCCGCGCTGGGTCTCTTCGCGTTCACGAGCGGAAACGCCGTGATCTCGGAATACCTGCAGATCCCGTCGATTCCCCACGGTGGCGAGCTGATCGTGTTCTGCGCGGCCATCGCGGGCTCGGGGCTCGGCTTCCTGTGGTTCAACTCCTATCCCGCGCAGGTGTTCATGGGCGACATCGGCGCGCTCGCGCTGGGTGCGGCCATCGGCATCATGGCCGTCATCGTGCGGCAGGAAGTGGTCACACTCGTGATGGGCGGCATCTTCGTGCTCGAGACGGTGTCGGTGATCCTGCAGGTGGCCTCCTTCAAGCTCACCGGCCGCCGCATCTTCCGCATGGCGCCCCTGCATCATCATTTCGAGCTGAAGGGCTGGGCGGAGCCGAAGGTGATCGTCCGGTTCTGGATCATCTCTCTCATTCTCGTGCTCGTTGGCCTCGCCACACTGAAACTCCGATGAGCAGCACGCACGCCAACTCCGCAGTGATCGTCGGTCTCGGCAAGACCGGCTTCTCCTGCGCGCGCTATCTGCTCGGCCACGGCTGGAAGATCGCCGTGACCGATACGCGCGAGAACCCGCCGGAGCTCACGAGGCTGCGCGAGCTCGATCCGTCCGTGACCGTGCGGGTGGGCGGGCTCGATGTGAAGCTGCTGGATGAGGCGCTGTGTGTCGTCGTTTCGCCCGGGGTGTCGCTGACAGCGCCGTTCTTCGTGGAGGCGCGCCGCCGCGGCCTCGACGTCGTGGGCGACATCGAGCTCTTCGCGCGCGCCGTCGATGCGCCCGTCGTGGGCATCTCGGGCACGAACGGCAAGAGCACCGTGACGACGCTGATCGGCCGCATGGTGAGCCGCGCCGGGCTGAATGTGCGCGTCGGCGGCAATCTCGGGGAGCCCGCGCTCGACCTGCTCTCGGCTGCCGAGGGCGATGCGAAGAAGACCGATCTCTACGTGCTGGAACTTTCGAGCTATCAGCTCGAGTCCACCGTGTCGCTGGATCTCAAGGCCGCCACGGTGCTGAACGTGACGCCGGATCACCTGGATCGCTACGCGACGCTGCAGGACTATGCGGGCGCCAAGGCGCGCATCTTCGCCCGCTGTGACACGGCCGTGATCAATCTCGACGATCCGCTCGTCGTCGCGATGGCGCGCCCAGGCCAGCAGACGCTGGGCTTTTCGTTGCGCTCCACGGTCGGCGCGGAATACGCGGTGGTGACCGGGCGCGATGGGAAGTGGTGGCTCACCCGTCGCGGCGAATTGCTGATGCCCGTGTCGGACATGAAGATCACGGGCCTTCACAACGCCGCGAACGCGCTCGCCGCGCTGGCACTCGGTGAAGCGCTGGCCCTGCCGCTCGCCACGATGCTCGAAGAGCTGCGCAGCTTCCCGGGCCTGCCGCACCGTTCCCAGTGGGTCGCCGACGTGAATGGCGTGACGTACGTGAACGACTCGAAGGGTACGAACGTCGGCGCGACACTCGCGGCTGTCGCGGGGATGAGCGGCCCGCTCGTCATGATCGCGGGCGGCGACGGCAAGAACCAGGACTTCGCTCCGCTCGCGGATGCGTTCCGCGGCAAGGTGCGTCACACAGTGCTCATCGGTCGCGATGCGCCGGCAATCGAAGCCGCGCTCCAGGGCGTGTGCACACTCGAACGCGTCACCACACTCGAAGAGGCCGTGCGCGCCGCGGCTCGCACCGCGAAGCCCGGTGACACGGTGCTGCTCTCGCCCGCATGCGCAAGCCTCGACATGTTCCGTGATTACACGCACCGGGGCGCCGTGTTCGCCCAGGCCGTGAAGGAGCTGGCAGCATGAGCACGGCAATGGGTGCGGGCGCCACGCCAATGTCATACGCGCGCACAGGCCGGCGCGGCGGCGTCACGGTTCACCTCGACTGGGTGACCGTGGGGCTCGTCTCCGCCATCCTGCTGCTCGGGCTGGTGATGGTGACTTCCGCATCCATCTCGATTGCCAGCAAGGAGACGGGCGACGTCTTCTACTATCTCGAGCGGCAGCTCATTCTGTCGATCGTCGGCTGCGCGACGGCGGCATTGGTCTTCTGCCTGCCGACGCGGCTGCTGGAGCGCATCTCCACACCGCTGCTCATCGCCGCGTTCCTGCTGCTGATGATGGTGTTCATTCCGGGGCTCGGGCATTCGGTGAACGGCAGCCGCCGCTGGGTTCGTCTCGGCTTCCTCAACTTCCAGGTTTCCGAGCTCACTCGCGTGTTTGTGCTCATCTACGTGGCGAGTTACGCGGTGAGACGGTCAGAAGAGTTGCGCACCAGCCTGAAGGGGCTGGCGAAGCCGCTCGGCTTGCTCTGTCTCGTGGGCGTGTTGCTGCTTGCGGAGCCCGACTTCGGGGCGGCTACGGTGCTGTTCGCGACCGGCTTTGGCCTGCTGTTCGTGGCGGGTGCGCAGCTGCGATGGACCGTGGGGATGATCATCGTTGCGGGCGCAGGCTTCGGCGCGCTCGCCCTCGCGTCGCCGTACCGCGTGGCGCGCATGAAGTCCTTCCTGGATCCGTGGGCCCACTACGAGAACAGCGGCTTCCAGCTCGCGCAGTCGCTCATCGCGATCGGTCGCGGCGAATGGTTTGGCGTCGGGCTCGGTGGCAGCGTGCAGAAACTTTTCTATCTGCCGGAAGCTCACACCGACTTCCTGTTCGCCGTTCTGGCCGAAGAGCTCGGTCTCGTCGGCGTGGTGTTGACGCTGGGGCTCTTCATCGCGCTCGTGTGGCGCAGCTTCCATATCGCGCGTCTCGCGCAAAACGTGGGGCTGCAGTTCGCGTCGTATCTCGCGGTCGGGTTCGGGCTGTGGCTCGGGCTGCAGGCGTTTATCAATATTGGCGTGAACATGGGCGCGCTGCCGACGAAGGGGCTGACGCTGCCGCTGATGAGCTACGGGCGTTCCAGTCTCATCGTCACGATCGCGTGGGTGGGGATCCTGTTGCGCGTGTATCACGAGGCGATGTCGGAAGGGCGGGGCTCCGCCTCGGTTCGACGGACACCCGCTCGCGCCAAAGACGACGAGGAAGACGACGAGTGACGCGACCGGTGCTCATCATGGCTGGCGGCACGGGCGGGCATGTTTTCCCGGCCCTCGCGCTCGCACGCCTGCTTCGCGCCCGGTCATACCAGGTGGTGTGGCTCGGCACGCGGCGTGGCCTCGAAGCACGCGTCGTTCCGCAGAACAACTTCCCGATCGAGTGGCTCTCGGTCGGTGGCCTGCGCGGCAAGGGCATCGCCACGCTGCTCGCCGCGCCGTTTCGCCTCGCGCATGCGCTGTATCAGGCGTTGCGCGTCATGCGCCGGCATCGACCGATGGTCGTCGTCGGGCTCGGCGGCTTCGTGACCGGCCCGGGCGGGGTGGCCGCGTGGCTCACGCGGGCGCCGCTCATCATTCACGAGCAGAACGCCATCGCCGGGTTCACCAACCGCCGGCTCGCGCCGCTCGCTCGTGAAGTGCTGGAAGCGTTCCCGAACAGCTTCGACGCCGGCACGAAGGCGCGCACCATCGGCAATCCGGTGCGGGCGGAAATCTTTGCGATCCCCGCGCCCGCGCAGCGCTTCGCACAGCGCACCGGGCCCATCCGCCTGCTCGTCATCGGCGGCAGCCTCGGCGCCATGAAGCTGAACGCCACGGTGCCGTTCGCCGTCGCGCGTCTGGCTGGGACCATCGATCTCGACGTGCGCCATCAGGCCGGCGAGAAGTGGATCGAGAACGCGAAGAAGAACTACGCGGATGCGAACGTGCGCGCGGACGTGCGCCCGTTCATCGAAGATATGGCCGAAGCCTATGCCTGGGCGGATCTCGTGATCTGCCGCGCTGGTGCGCTCACGATTTCCGAGCTGGCCGCGGCGGGCGTGGGAGCGATTCTCGTGCCATTCCCTGCTGCCGTCGACGATCACCAGACCCACAACGCGCAGTTCCTCGTGCAGGAAAACGCGGCCGTGCTGATTCATGACCGCGACGTAACGCCGGAGCGTCTCGCCACCGAGCTGCAGCGCTTGTGCGAAGGCCGCGGCAAGTTGCTTGCGATGGCGGAGCGCGCGCGTCTGCTCGCGAAGCCGCACGCCGCGGAAGACCTCTTTCAATCCTGTGTTCAGCATGCAAGGAGCGCGGCATGAGCTCCGTCGGCACGGACCGGATGCGGCGGATCAACACGATCCACTTCGTGGGCATCGGCGGCAGTGGCATGGGCGGCATCGCCGAGGTGCTCATCAGCCTCGGCTATCGTGTGCAGGGCTCCGATCTCAAGCCGAACAATGTGACCACGCGCCTCGCGAAGCTGGGCGCGACCATCTCGTTCCGCCACGCCTCGCAGAACGTGAAGGGCGCGGATGTCGTCGTGGTGTCGAGCGCCGTCGCGCAGGACAACCCGGAGGTCGTCGCGGCGAGGGAAGGTCGCATCCCGATCGTGCCGCGCGCGGAAATGCTGGGCGAACTGATGCGCTTCCGCTATTCGATCGCGGTCGCGGGCACGCACGGCAAGACGACGACGACGAGTCTCGTCGCCAGCATCCTCGCCGAAGGCGGCGAAGATCCGACCTTCGTGATCGGCGGTCGCCTCAAGAGCGCGGACAGCAATGCGCGCCTCGGCGCCGGCCACTACCTCGTGGCCGAGGCGGACGAGAGCGATGCGTCGTTCACGCACCTGCAGCCGCTCATCGCGATCGTCACCAACATCGACAACGATCACCTGGTCACGCACGAGGGCGATTTCGAGCGCCTGAAGCAGAGCTTCGTGGACTTTCTCCACAACCTGCCGTTCTACGGCCTCGCCATCATGTGCAGCGACGACGACAACGTGCGCAGCATCCTCGAGCGCATCGGTCGGCCGTTCGTGACGTATGGCCTCTCGAAGGATGTGGACCTGCGTGCCGTGAACGTGAGGCCGCGGGGGCTCCAGACCGACTTCCAGGTGACGCGCAAGGTCGGTCCGCCCATCAATGTGACGGTGAACCTGCCCGGCATGCACAACGTGCTCAACTCGCTTGCGGCAATCGCCGTGGGTCTGGAGCTGGGCATCGACGAGAAGGCGATCGGTCGCGCGCTGGCGGGCTTCCAGGGCATCGATCGCCGGCTGCAGCACATCGCGGATGTCGACACGCCGGCCGGCAAGGTCACCATTGTCGATGACTACGGTCATCACCCGACGGAAGTGGCCGCGACCCTGCAGGCGCTTCGCCAGGGTTACGCCGACCGTCGCATCGTGCTCGCGTTCCAGCCACACCGATACACGCGCACGCGCGATCTCATCGATGATTTCGGCAAGGTGCTCTCGGCCGCCGACGCGCTGCTCGTCACCGAGGTTTACGCGGCGGGCGAAGCGCCCATCGCCGGCGCCGATGGCCGCGCGATTTGCCGTGCGGTTCGCAGCCGGGGCCAGGTGGAGCCCGTGTTCGTCGAGAAGGCTGAGGATCTCGCGGAGGCTCTCGTCGACGTGATCCGCGACGGCGACGTAATCGTCACCATGGGCGCGGGGCACATCAGTGCCGTCTCGCACGCACTGCCGGCGCAGCTCACACGCAAGGAGGCGAAGTGACCGTGGCCGTCGCCCCAGAGTTCATGCCCCGCATTCGACGTGACGAGCCAATGAGCAAGCACACGTCGTGGCACGTGGGTGGTCCGGCCGAGGTGTACTTCAACCCGAGGGATCGCGAGGAGCTCGCGTCGTTCCTGCGCCAGTTGCACGCGGACGTGCCGGTGTACTGGGTCGGCCTCGGCAGCAATCTGCTGGTTCGGGACGGCGGGCTCGAAGGCGTCGTCATCTCCACACACGGCACGCTCGATCGCCTCGAGCGCCGGAGCGAAACCACGGTGTATGCCGAAGCGGGCGTGCCCTGCGCGCGCATCGCCAGACAGTGCATCAAGTGGGGCCTGGGGCCTGCGGAGTTCTTCGCCGGCATTCCGGGAACGATGGGCGGCGCGCTCGCGATGAACGCCGGCGCGTTCGGCGGCGAGACGTGGAATCACGTCCTGGAAGTCGAAACCATCGACCGACATGGCCGCCAGCACACACGCCAAGCCAGCGAATACAAGGCGACATATCGTCACGTCGAGTCGCCTGTGGCGGACGAATGGTTTCTCGCGTCGCAGTTGCGCTTTGAGCACAAGCCTGGCCAGAACGAAGCGCAGGTGCGTGAGCTCCTCGCCAGGCGCAAGGCGACTCAGCCGATCGGCGAGTGGAGCGGCGGCTCGACATTCACCAATCCGCCGCAAGGTCACGCAGCCCAGCTCATCGAAGCGTCGGGTCTCAAGGGCTTTCGCATCGGCGACGCGTCCGTGTCGGAGAAGCACGCCAATTTCATCATCAACCACGGGAATGCGAAGGCCGCGGACATCGAGGCGCTCATCTCGCACGTGCAGGCAGCCGTCGAGAGCCGGCACGGCGTGCGCCTGAAGCCCGAAGTGCGAATCGTGGGGAAGCAGAGCTGATGCGCCTCCAGCACGACCCGAAAGCCGCCCGGCACGTAACCGATCCGAAAGCCTTCGGCCGCGTCGCCGTGCTCTTCGGCGGGGACTCCTCGGAGCGCGAGATCTCGCTGCTCTCCGGCAACGCCGTGCTCGCCGCGCTCGCGCGCTGCCAGGTCGATGCGCATCCGTTCGATCCCCGCGACAAGTCGCTCAGCCTGCTGCTCGAAGAAGGTTTCGACCGGGTGTGGATCGCGCTTCACGGTCCCGGCGGTGAAGACGGCACCTTGCAGGGTGCGCTCGAGTACCTCGGTGTGCCCTACACCGGCAGCGGTGTGATGGGCTCTGCCATCGGCATGGACAAGCTGCGTACCAAGCGCCTCGCGCAGGCCTCCGGTGTGGCCACCGCGCCGTTCGTCGTGCTGAAGGGCCCCGTCGATTTCGATCACGCCGCGGAGAAGCTCGGCTTCCCGATGATCGTGAAGCCGGCGACGCAAGGCTCGAGTGTGGGCATGACGAAGGTGGAAAAGGCCGCGGACCTGCCCGCCGCGTACGCGGCTGCCGCCAGCACGGACAACGTGGTCTTCGCGGAAAGCTGGATCGTCGGCAACGAATACACCGTGGCGATCCTCCAGGGGCGCGCGCTGCCCTCGATCCGCATCGAAACGCCGCGCGCCTTCTATGACTACGAGGCGAAGTACTTCCGGGACGACACGAAGTACCACTGCCCGTCGGGCCTCTCGAGCCCGGCGGAGCAGCATCTCGCGAACCTCGCGCTCGCCGCGTTCGATGCCGCGGGCGCCGAAGGCTGGGGCCGCGTGGATTTCATGATGGACGCGGCGGGCCGCCCGCTGCTGCTCGAGTTCAACACGATCCCGGGGATGACGGATCACAGCCTCGTGCCGATGGCGGCGCGGGCCGCGGGGCTCGATTTCGACCAGCTCGTCTGGCGTGTGCTCGAGACGAGCTTCACTCGCATCGGCAAAGGAGCGGCGAAGTGATCGGCAAGCCCAGGAATCGTCGCAAGCACAGCGACCGGGGCGGCTCCGCGCTCCGGGCGAAGGTGCCGAAGCTCAACTGGCGTCGCATCGGCATGACGCTCGTGAGCCTTGCGGGCGTGAGCGCCGCGGCCGGCGTGGTTTTGTTGTCGCTCGATCAGCCGATCGACAAGGTGCAGGTCTCAGGGCGCTTCGCCCGCGTACCCGCGGCGGACGTGGAGCGCGCGGTGAAACAGCAGGTGCGCAACGTCGGCCTCGTGAGCGTGGATCTCAACAGCGTGCGCCATGCGATCGAGCAGATCCCGTGGGTGGATTCGGTGACGGTGCAGCGGGCGTGGCCGCATGGTCTCGCGGTGGTCGTCATCGAGCAGGTGGCCGCTGCGCGCTGGCGTGAGAGCGGCCTTCTCAACACGCGCGGCGAGCTCTTCATCGCCGATTCGCGGCACGTGCCACTCGAGCTCGCGCAA
>JBDZVF010000259.1:0-8886 GCA_040255575.1 Pseudomonadota bacterium
CGAAGGCGCTTCCGGATGTGTCTCCGGATAAGCGGCGACGGAGATATCGAAATCCGCAACCGACTTCAGGCCGGCGACGAGATCCGACGCGTACGCAAAGCCGTCCGGATGCGGCACGTACATCGACTCGCCTTTGATCGGGTCGCCGCGCAAGGCGACGACGTGGCGAACGCCCTGATCCCAGTAACGACGTGCGATGTCCAGGATTTCACCGCGCGAGGCGCCGATGCACGTGAGATGAGGCGCGCCGGTCAGCGGCGTGTCGCGCTGAATGCGCGTGACGAGGCTGTGCGTGCGCTCGCGGGTCGACCCATCCGCGCCATAGGTCACGGAAACGAAGCGCGGCGCCAGCGGCTCGAGCCGCTGCACGGTCTTCCACAACGTGGCTTCCATTTCCGCGTCGCCCGGCGGAAAGAACTCGAATGAGACGCTGATTGGCATGTTCATTACTCACTGCAGTCTTCTTCGTGGGTGAATGGCGCCTGGGTCGATGAAGCGCCGGTTTCTTACGCAACGCCCGTCGTGGACGTTCTGTGAACAGCAGGTGATGCGACGGCGGCCAGCATGTGCTCGCCGTCGGCTTCGATTGGACTCAATCGTTCGCAGGTGAGGCCCGCTTCACCGAGCACGCGGCGGATGCGGGCAATCGGGTGCTCGACGACGCGGTCACGAGAGCCTTCGAGCGCTTCGTAGCGCTCGAACAGCCAGAGCTTTCCACCGGCCGCCAGTGCGCGCCTCGCGACGGCCAGTGTCGTGGAGAGCGGGACGGCGCTCGTCGTGAAGCGATCGAGCACCACGACGTCGAACGGTCCACCGGCGGACTCAGTGTCCCGATCGCTGAGCGTGTCGCTATTCGAGGCGAGGAGCACGCGGCAGCCGAAGCCTTCGCGTTCGGCATAGGCCCGCGCGGCCTGCGCACTGCGACGGGAGTGAGCAATGGCAGCGCACGCGCGCACGCTGCGCGCCGTGGCCTCGAGTAACTCGAGGTGATCCACGCCGACCATCAACGCGGAATGCGAGGACTCGAGCGGACCGTTCGCCTCCATGAAGGCGCGCAGCGCGCGGCCGAGTCTCGATTCGGAAGCAGCGACCCGCGCGGTCGGGGCCGTTGAGGCAGCGGCGAGAAGGCGGCTGCGATCCCGCGCCAGCACGGGGTCGGCCTTGTTGAGCTGCGTGAGCAGGCCCTGCACGAACGCGACCGCCTGCTCGGAGTCGGTGAGCCGGTAGTGCACCCATTGGCCTTGCCGAAGGCGAACGACCAGCCCGGCCTCGCACAGGATCTTGAGATGGCGCGATACGCGGGGCTCGCTCTGCGCTACGGCCTGCGCGAGATCCGAAACGCTGAGATCCCGGTCGGCGCAGAGCACGAGCAGTCGCAACCTGCTGGACTCCCCGACAGCCTTGAGCCAGGCGACCAGATCGGCAGCGTTGTGAGACCCGTTAGCCATTCGCGCTTAACTTAAAGAGTTGTAGAAATATTTAAGTGCGCAGGCTATCAGCGGGTTCCCCGGAGGGGCAAACGAATTCTGCGGGCCTGAAAGCAAACCGCCGAGCGTCCTTTCGGGCGCTCGGCGGCGGTTCTACGGGCTATTGATGCAGTATTGAACTAATGGACCGACTGACCGATGTCTGGCGTCGCGCCCGGGGCAAAAAGCTGCTCCACCGCGAAGGCGTCGAACTTGTAGGGGCGCTGGCAGAACTCGCACGTCACTTCGACGGCGCCCTGCTCCCGGAGCACATCCCGTACTTCTTCCACGCCCAGCGACCGGAGCAGACCGGCCACCCGGGCCTGACTGCAGCGGCAGGAGAACTCCACCGACGCGCCCTTGAACACCCGCACGTCGCGCTGACCGAAGCGCTCCTCCAGCAGCGGCTGAAGCGATGCACCGACCAGATCCGCAGCCCGGATCGCAGCGATGCCGCGCTCCGCATCCCGCCAGGCCACTGCCGAGGGCGAGCCCTCCTCCATGTCGACGCCGCCTGGTTCGGGCAGCTTCTGAAGCAGGAGCCCGACCGTGCGATCGCCGTTGGCGGCCAGTCGCAGCCGAGTGGGAAGCTGCTCAGACGAGGCGAAGTAGGACTCCAGACACTCGGCCAGCGAATCACCGTCCAGGGGGACGATGCCCTGGTAACGCATGCCGTTGTCGCCACCCTCAATCGTGACAATCACCCGCCCGTTCTCACCCACGAGCTGACGAAACGACGCAGCCGACAGGGCATCAGCCACCTTCGGAAGAATGGCGAACGCATCCATTCCGTCAGCGCGCGCGCCCAGATCGAAGATCCCGGCGAACTCCCGCGCCTCGACCCGCTTCGCATTGGCCGACGCGGCATTGACCGATGTGCCAACAGGAGGCGCACTGCCGCCGGGCCCGGTCGACGCACCAACGCCACCAGACGCAGTGCCTCGTGGAACGGCCGACGCGCCCTCACCAGACGCACTGCCTTCGACGGCCGCGGGCGCATCCTCGCCGGATGCCCCGTTCACCGCCCCGGCCACGCTCTCACTCGCAGCGGCCGCGTCCTCGCTGAGCCGTGCGACGGCCCGAACCTTGAAGTCGTTCGAGCACTGCGCGACGAGCAGGCGCACGTCGCCCTTGCCTTCGAGCTGGAGAGTCAGCGTGCCTTGGAACTTGAGGGTAGCCGCCAGCAGCACAGACGCGCTGACGGCCTCGCCCAGAAGGTTCTGCACGGCCGGGGTGTAGTGCTGGTGCGCGCGCAGCGCCTGCCAGGCGCTGTCCAGATCCACCCAATAGCCCCTAACCGGCTGATTTTCCAGGATGAATCGCCGCACCTCATTGGGAGCGGCGTTGATCGCGGTGTTGATTGAATTCATGCCCCGCAGGATGGGGCCCCTCAACTGAATACTCAACCAACCAGAAGACACAGGAGGACCCGCGCCTCATTGCGCCAGGCCTCGAGCCAAGCGCTCTCCGCGGCACCGCCTTTCCAACGCACATGAACCGCAATCCGGCTTCCACCCACCTCCAGCTGCATGAACGCCACCCACCTCAAGGCGGTGGCTCACGCGAAGGGGACCCCGGCGGGGGCTTCGAATGTCGGGAACATTCGAAGAGCGAGCATGGAGCCTTGAGCATCCCCCGCCGGGGTCCCCTTCGCGTGAGACGCCGCCCGCGCCAGCCCCACCTCGTTCATGCCAGCCGCGAAAGCGCCGACGCCGCCGCGCGCCCTCTTCTTCTACGACCCGACTTCTACGAGCCGACGAGCCCGCTTCCAGCCTCCGAGCGGATCCCGCTTCCAGCGAGACCCTCTCACCGCCTACGTCCTACGGCGCCAGCTTCTTCTTCAACAACTCATTCAGCTGAGCAGGATTGGCCTTCCCCCCCGTAGCCTTCATCACCTGCCCCACAAAGAACCCAAACAGCTTGTCCTTCCCGCCGCGATACTCGGCCAGCTGCCCCGGATTGCGGGCCATCACCTCATCAATGGCCTTCTCGATCGCAGCCGTATCCGTAATCTGCCGCAATCCCTTCTCTTCGATGATGGCATCAGCCCCCTTGCCCGACGACCACATGCCCTCGAACACTTCCTTGGCAATCTTTCCCGAGATGGTGTTGTCCTGAATGCGCACGAGCAGCGCCGCGAGCGCGCGCGCCGGAATGCGGCTGTTGCCGATCTCCAGCCCCTCCTTGTTGAGCGCCGCCGCCAGTTCCCCCATCACCCAGTTCGCCGCCAGCTTCGGATCCCCCTTCGGCGTGGCAGCCAGCACATCCTCGTAGTAGGCCGCGAGCTCGCGGCTCGCCGTGAGCACCCCCGCGTCATACTCGGAAAGCCCATAGGAAGAAGAGAACCGCGCCGCCTTCTGATCCGGCAGCTCCGGCAGCTTCTCGCGAATGCCGTGGATGTACGCATCATCCAGCACCACGGGCAGCAGGTCCGGGTCGGGGAAGTAGCGATAGTCGTTCGCCTCCTCCTTGCTGCGCATCGAACGAGTCTCGCCCTTGTCCGGGTCGTAAAGGCGCGTCTCCTGCACGACCTTGCCGCCGGATTCGAGAAGATCGATCTGCCGCTCGACTTCGTAGTTGATGGCCTTCTCGACGAAGCGGAACGAGTTCAGGTTCTTGATCTCGGCGCGCGTGCCGAACTTCTCCGCGCCCTTCTTGCGCACCGACACGTTCGCATCACAGCGGAAGGAGCCTTCCTGCATGTTGCCGTCGCAGATATCGAGGTAGCGCACGAGCGTGTGCACCTTCTTCATATACGCGACCGCCTCCTTGGCGGAGCGCAGGTCGGGCTCCGAGACGATCTCGATCAGCGGCGTGCCGGCACGGTTGAGGTCGATGCCGGTGACACCCGGCAACCCTTCGTGCAGCGACTTGCCCGCATCCTCTTCCAGATGCGCGCGCGTGATGCCGACCACCTTCTTCGAGCCATCGTCCAGCACGATTTCGAGCTGGCCCTTCGCCACGATCGGCAGCTCGTACTGGCTGATCTGATAGCCCTTCGGAAGGTCCGGGTAAAAGTAGTTCTTGCGCGCGAACACCGAGTGCCGCGAAACCGCGGCGCCGATCGCAAGACCGAACTTCACCGCATATTCCACCGCCCGGGCATTGAGCACCGGCAGCACGCCCGGATAGCCGAGGTCGACGAGGTTCGCCTGCGCATTGGGTGCCGCGCCGTACGCGGTGGCCGACGAGGAAAAGATCTTGGATTTCGTGGAGAGCTGGGCGTGGATCTCCAGCCCGATCACGGTCTCCCAATCAGAATGGGCGGAAGCGCTCATGAATACTTCTCCGGCAGCCGGCGATGCCAGTCCGTCTCTTTCTGGAAGGCATGCGCCACGCTCAGGATCTTCTCCTCACCGAAATGCGGCCCGACGATCTGCAGGCCCACCGGCAGCTGGCCCACGAACCCGCACGGGATCGACAGGGCCGGCAACCCGGCGAGATTCGCGCCGATCGTGTAAATGTCGTTCAGGTACATGGTGATGGGGTCGGATATCTTCGACCCCAGAGCGAACGCCGGCGTCGGGGTGGTCGGCCCGATCAGCACATCCACCTCGCCGAATGCGCGCTCGAAATCCCGGTTGATGAGCTGCCGCACCTTCTGCGCCTTCAGGTAGTAGGCGTCGTAGTACCCGGCGGAGAGCACATAGGTGCCCGTCATGATGCGTCGCTTGACCTCCGGACCGAACCCCTCGCCGCGCGAGCGGCAATAGAGGTCCGTCAGGTCCTTCGGGTCTTCGCAGCGATGGCCGAAACGCACGCCATCGAAACGCGCGAGGTTCGAGGAGCACTCGGCCGGCGCGACGACGTAGTACGTAGGAACCGAAAGCGGCAGGCAGGGCAGGCTGACATCCTTCAGCTCCGCACCGAGCTTCTGATAGACCGAGAGCGCATCGCGGATGCGCTGCTCCACCTGTGCCTCGAGGCCCCTCTCGAAGAACTCTTTCAGGAGCCCGATGCGCAGCCCTTTCATGGGCTGATTCAACGCGGCGGCATAGTCGGGCACCGGGCGGTCGACGCTCGTCGAGTCCTTCGGGTCGAAACCGGCCATGGCGCCCAGCACGAGCGCCGCATCTTCGGCACTCGCGGCGATGACACCGCCCTGATCCAGGCTCGACGCGAACGCGATCATGCCGTACCGGGACACGCGACCGTACGTCGGCTTGAGTCCCGTGACACCGCACAGCGCAGCGGGCTGGCGAATGGAGCCACCGGTATCGGTCGCCGTCGCGGCGGGCACGAGGCGAGCACCCACCGCCGCCGCCGAACCGCCAGAGGAGCCACCCGGGACCATGTTCGTATCCCAGGGATTGCGCACCGGGCCGTAGTAGCTGGTCTCGTTCGACGAGCCCATCGCGAACTCATCCATGTTCGTCTTGCCGATCATCACGGCGCCGGCGTCTTTCAGTTTCGTGACGACCGTCGCATCGTAAGGCGCGATGAAGTTGTCGAGCATGCGCGAGCCGCAGGTGGTGCGGACGCCATCGGTGCAGAAGATGTCCTTGTGCGCGATGGGCACGCCCGTGAGTGGCCCGCCCTCGCCCGCTGCCAGTTGACGGTCGGCTTGCGCCGCCGCGGCGAGCGCTGCGTCGCGGGTCACCGACACGAAGGCGTTGAGCACCGGCTGGCTCGCCTCCACCCGCTCGAGGTACAGCTTTGCGAGCTCGACGCTCGAGAACTCCTTTTTCTTCAGGCCGGCCGCGAGCTCCGCGACGGTCCTGGAATGCACGCTCGTGCTCATTACTCGATGACCTTGGGTACTAAATAGAGTCCGGCTTCCACCTTCGGCGCATTCGCCTGGTAGCGCTCGTGCTGGTCCTGCTCGGTGACCACGTCCGCGCGCAGGCGTTGCGCGAGACCGGCGAGCGGGTGCGCCATCGGCTCGACTCCCTGGGTATCCGCTCCGTTCAGCTGACCCACGAAGTCGAGGATGCTCGACAGGCTTTGCTGATAAACCGGGATCTCCGTCTCATTCAACTGGAGTCGCGCGAGGTGCGCGATGTTCTCGATGTCGGCGCGAGTGAGGGCCATGTGTGTGATCTGCGTATCAGGTCTGGTGAAGCAGTGCGAAATCTAGCGAGAAAAGCAGCACAAAATCATACAGCTTGCCTTGCTCATTGTCGCATCGGTTGTTATGTTACGCGCGCATTTTGGTGCTCGCTTCTTATCCCCTTAGGCTCCCTTTCCTGCAGGTCTCTTCAGGCGCTTCATGTTCAAACGTCTGCGCGGCTATTTTTCCAGCGATTTGTCGATCGACCTCGGCACCGCCAACACCCTCATCTACGTTCGCGACAAGGGCATCGTGCTCAACGAGCCTTCGGTCGTCGCTGTCCAGGATGAACCTTCGCGCGGTGGCAAGATCATCGTCGCCGTGGGCTCGGAAGCCAAGAATATGCTTGGCCGCACGCCCGGGCACATCAACGCGGTGCGGCCGATGAAGGATGGCGTGATCGCCGACTTCACCTACACCGAGAAGATGCTCCAGTACTTCATCAACAAGGTGCACGGCAATCGCATGCTCAAGCCGTCGCCCCGGGTGCTGGTGTGCGTGCCGTTCGGCTCGACGCAGGTCGAGCGTCGTGCCATCCGTGAGTCCGCCGAAGGCGCGGGCGCCCGCAATGTCGCCATCGTGAGCGAGCCCATGGCCGCGGCGGTCGGCGCCGGGCTGCCGGTGCACGAGGCGCGCGGCTCCATGGTGCTCGATATCGGTGGCGGCACGTCCGAGGTCGCGGTTCTTTCGCTGAACGGCATCGTCTATGCGAACTCCGCCCGCATCGGCGGTGACCGCTTCGACGAAGCCATCATGAACTACGTCCGCCGCAACTACGGCATCCTCATCGGCGAAGCGACGGCCGAGCGCATCAAGATCGAGATCGGCTCGGCCTACCCCGGCCAGCAGGTGCGTGAGCTGTCGGTGAAGGGTCGCAACCTGTCGGAAGGTGTGCCCCGCAGCTTCACGCTCAACAGCAACGAGATCCTCGAGGCGCTGCAGGAGCCCCTGCAGAGCATCGTCAGCGCAGTCAAGCAGGCCCTCGAACAAACGCCGCCCGAGCTCGGTGCGGACGTGGCCGAACGCGGCATCGTGCTCACCGGCGGTGGCGCGCTGCTCCGGGACATCGACAAGCTGCTGACGGAAGAGACCGGTCTGCCGGTCGTCGTCGCGGACGATCCGCTCACCTGCGTCGCGCGGGGCGGTGGCCGCATTCTCGAACTGATGGACGAACTGGGCCCCGGCCACTTCGGCCTCGAATAACCGCAGGAGTCTGGCCCGCGAGCCGAACCGATGGCCTTCGGTGTCGCCACACAGTCACTGCCCGGACGCGGCCCCACGCCGGGGCTGCGCTTCGTCGGTTATGCGGTTCTGGCGATCGTGCTCATGTTCCTCGACCGGCGCGAAGGCTGGATGGAGCAGGTGCGCTTCGGCCTGCAGACCGCGATGTATCCCCTGCAGCTCGCCGTGAGCTCGCCCGGCACCGCGTGGAGCTGGGTTCGCGAAAGCGCGCGCACGCGCGAACGGCTGCGTCAGGAGAACACCGAGCTGCGCACGCGGCTGCGCGATCTCGAATTGCGAACCATGCGGTACGAAGCGATGTCGCAGGAGAACGCGACGCTTCGCGGGCTGCAGGCGGCACTGCCGCCGGTGGCCGAGAAGTGGCTGGTCGCCGAAGTCGTTCGTGACGTCGACAATCTGCGACCCCGCGTGATCATCAATCGGGGCACCACCAACGGTGTGTTCAAGGGTCAGGCCGTGCTGGATGACCACGGCATTCTGGGCCAGACGACGCACGTGGGGCCCTGGAGCGCGGAAGTCATCCTGATCACCGATCCCGAGCACCAGATTCCGGTGGAGATCGAGCGCACCGGCCTGCGCACCATCGCCGAAGGGCGGGATGATGGGGCGCTCGGCTTGCCTTACCTCCCGGCCAATGCCGACATCCAGGTGGGGGATGTGCTCCGCACGTCTGGCATGGGCGGCGTGTTTCCGCAGGGCTATCCGGTTGGGAAGGTGGCGGCGCTCAATCGCGCGGCTGTGCAGCCGTTGCAGCAGGTGACGGCGGAGCCGCTGGCCAACATCGATCGCACTCGTGAAGTGATGCTCGTGTGGTTTCGCGAGACGCATCCGGCCGCGCCAGCGCCCGACACTGGTCGAGACCTGAAGAAGGGTGACCCGAACGTGACTCCGCAACCGACGCCGCCGAAACCTGCAGCGCCCGCTGGCGCAGCCGGGGCAGCGGCGGGGTCCGGCAACGCCGCGGCCAGCGGCGCCGCCGCTTCCGGCAATGCGAACAATGCGCGCCCCCGCGCCACGCCCGCGCCAGCCCAGACCGCTGGCCCGCGCGGCACGGTGCCCGTGCCTTCACCGGCACGGACCGGGGCCAGCACAACTTCGTCTGCCACCGCGCCCGCCAACCCAAGCGGC
>JBDZVF010000260.1:0-8882 GCA_040255575.1 Pseudomonadota bacterium
GCGTGCGAAGCGCGACTGCGTGGCGTCCCGCGATCGCAGATCAGCACCCGTCGACGACAGCGCCCCAGAATCAGCGCGGCGCTCAACCCCGCGGGACCCGCGCCCACGATCACGACGTCCCACGCGAGCCGTTCACGCTCCGGTGGCAATGGCGTTTGCATAGTCCCCTTCCCCCTGCGCGGTCCCCACGCAGCCCATGAGTAATACGCAGCGTGCCCGCCAGACGGCAACAATCAAACCCGAGCGCGGCGTAAGTTTGTGTAGGCTCGCTCCGACGCCAGGGCACACTGCCGGCCGGCAGCCGCCGGACTCCGGCAGCAGCAAACCCTGGCCAGACATCAAGATGAAAGGTGGTTAGCGTGAGCGATTTTTCGCGTCGTCAATTCATCGGGACCCTCGGCATGGCGGCCTCCCTGCCGATGCTCGGGTCCGCGGCGGTGTTTGCCGCCGAGCCGGGCAAGAGCCTGTTGCCGCTGAATACGCCCAAGCTGGATCACCTGGACGTGATGGTGCCGAACGTGGAGAACACGGCCCGCTTCTACATGAGCGTGTTCAAGACGAGCCTGCACGCGCAGCCCTTCCAAGGCGGCCAGCGCTACTTCGTGCTGCTCGGAGACCTGCCCGAGAATCGGCAGGTAGGCTATATCGCCGTCGGCGACTCACGCGGACGCGGTACCTACATCGGTCATTTCTGCACGTCCGTCTTCAACTATCGGGAAAATGCAGCCGCAATCACGCAGCAGCTCACGCAAATCTACGAGCGTGCGGGGTTCGGCGACTTCGCGTCCGCGGGCCGGGGCCGGGTGGGCGGCATCTTTTCCGATCCCGACGGCATCGAGCTTCAGTTCCTGCCCGCGCCGGATACGCTGGTCACCGCGGCCGTGCCCTCCAATCTCGTCGAGTGGCACAAGGGCCTGCTCACGCCCAAAGGCGTGGATCACGCGCTGCTGAAGGTGTCGAATATGGACAAGGCGCTGCAGTTCTATCGCGTGCTCTACGGCAAGAAGGACGTGCGCGACCGCAAGACGGGCCGCGTCTGGTTCCCGATCGGCGACACGAGGCTCGTCCTCGAGCAGACGAAATATCAGTTCGGCGACAAGCCGCGCATCGCGCACTTCGGCATCAAGGTGGCGCCGTTCGACCGCGCCGCGGTGAGCGAGCAGCTCACGAAGCTCGGCGCGCAAGTGCTGCCCTCAGAGGATGAGCCCGACGTCCTGCGCTTCAAGGACATCGACGGCATCACCGTCGAAGTCAAAGCGGTGTAAACCGAACGGACCGCAGCCCCGGTGCGGCCGGCGCGATCACGGCCGCCGCGGCCGCGGCCCGTTCGACGTTCAGGGGGCGGACCCGGCAACCCGGGGTCGGCCCGCGGCGATCTTGCGCGCGCTTCGCGCCGGGGGCTCGCCGGTTCCGGTCGCCTCATCCACCACATCCCGCACACACCGGGGCAACGCGAAGCTCGCCTTGTGGAGCTCCGGCGTGTAGTAGCGCGTCTCGATCCCCGAAGCCGCCTGCCGCTCGGTGAGCACATCCAGCGTCGGGCTATCGTGACTGAGCGTGCTGCTGGCCCAGCCAAATGCCAGCGGCCCGCCAAAGATGCACGGAATCGGAACGAGGTAGCACGACACCAGCGGAAACACCGACGCCAGTCGCTCCATCGAACCCCGAAACGCCTGCGCCTGCAGGAACGGCACGCCGGCCTGCGTGACCACGACGCCGCCGGGCCGCAAGCAGCGCTGCGTGTTCCGGTAGAACGTCTCGGTGAACAAGGGAAGGCTCACCCCGCCCGGATCTGTCGAATCCACCAGGATGACATCGAAGCGCTCATCGGTGCGCGCGACGAACTCGGCGCCATCGTCGATGATGAGCCGGAAGCGCCGGTCGTTGAACACGGAAGCATTCACCTCCGCGAAGTAGCGGCGCGCGAGCTTCACGACCTGCGGGTCGATCTCGATCTGCACCACCTGCCGCACGCCGCGGTGCTGGAGCACCTCCGCCGCGAGCCCGCAATCCCCGCCGCCCACGATCAGCACGCGCTCGGCGCGGCCGTGCGCGAGCAGCGGCACGTGGCCCATCATCTCGTGGTACACGAACGCATCGGCGCTGCTGAGCTGCACGGCTCCGTCGATCATCATCATGCGCCCGAACTGCGGGTTGTCGATGACGACCTTCTCGTGCATGGAGCTCTTCACCTGGTAGCGCAGCCGCTCCGCCTGGAACGTAACGCGGACACCCGGCGCAACGTTCTCAGTGAACTGTCCTTCCGTGCTCACCGTGTTCATTCAAGACTACCTCTTGGAATCTCCTGGACCACGCAGCGCTCCGGAGCGAACGCTTCGCGCATGACCTCGACACAGACCTGCGGCCGAGCCTTGCCGCACATGAACACATCCACCGCGGCGTAACCATGCTCCGGCCACGTGTGAATGGAAATATGGCTCTCCGCGAGCACGGCGACGCCGCTCACCCCACCGTTGGTCTCGAAGGGGTGCAGGTGCAGATGAAGCAACGTCGCGCCCGCCTCTTCGACACAGCGGCGCAGGCATCGCTCGATGGCGGGCATGTCATCGAGCGCCGAGGCGCCATACAGATCCACGATCAGGTGCCAGCCCGCGTGACGCCGGACGACGCCCCGCAGCTGAGCCCTGTCACACTGATCCACGCTCCGCGGCCCCTGCCGCAGCGCCTTCTCCAAAGCAGCGGATTTCACGATTTCGCCATCCTCCCAGCAACGGCGGCCGGCACTCGCCTGCCAAGAACAGTTCTGCTCTGAACCATGCCGAAAGAGCCTTCCGGCACGATGAGCGCATCGCACGAGACCTCGTGCAAAACCCGATTGGCAACGCTGCCGACGAGCGCCCTGTGCAGGCGGCCGCCTCCGCGCGTGCCCATCACCAGCAGATCCGGCTGGTAACGCTCGATCGAACGCAGGATGCCCACTGCCGCAGGCTGCTGCTCGATGAGAATGTCGTAGCGCGAGAAGTCCGTGCTCTCGTACTTGAGGAGATCGCGGACGGCGCTCTTCGCCTCGCGCTTCCAGCTGTTCGCGTAACGTGAGGCCGTGTCGACCCCGACGTCCGCGTAATGAAGCATCCCCTGATACGGCGGCTCGTGCGCGTGCACGATCGTCGCGTCCACCTCCGGGGCGATCACCAGCGACTCGGCGGCCCGGATGGCCCCGGCCGAGGCATCCGACAGATCGAGCGCGATCACGACGCGCCGATACGGCCCGCGCGGCTCGTTGCGCGCGATGAGGAGCGGACACGCCCGGCTCGTCAGCACTTTCTCGGCGATCGTGCCTTCGAACGCGTCCCGCACCGGGCGCTTGCGATGCGGGCCCATCACGAGGAGCCGCGGCTTCGACTGCGCCACCGTGTCCAGGATGACTCGCGCGGCGCTACCCGGGCGAACGAGCACCTCGGGCGCCGTTTGCGCACGCCACAGCGGCGGCTGCGCCCGTGCGCGGGTCTGTGCGAGCGCGATCTGCAGCGTCTGCTCGAAGGCCCGTTCGGATTCGCCGGGCGCCACGACGTGCAACAGCGTGAGATCGGCGAGCAGCTGGTCTGCAATCAGACCCGCGCGCTCGATCGCCGCTTCGCTCTTGGGCAACAGATCCGTCGCACAGAGTAGCTTCATCATCACCTCCAGCATCCACCGTCGTCGGTCAGCTCACGGCGGCGCCGGCCGCCGGCTCCACATCGTCCGGCTGCCACACCTTCTCGATGCGCAGGCGTCGCTGCCCGCCGGGCATGGTCCACTCGACTTCGTCGCCTTCGCGGTAACCCAGCAGGGCTGTGCCCAGCGGGGCGAGCACCGAGATGCGCCCGGCCACGGGGTCGGACTCCGACGGGAACACGAGCACGAGCTCACGGCGCTCGTTGCTCTTCAGGTCGAGCACGTGAACGCGCGTGTGCATGGTGATCACATCGCGAGGCACCTGGTCGCGCTCGGCCACGAGCGCGCGCTCGAGCTCCGCCCCGAGCTCCTCGAGGTGATCCTGGTCGCGCTCCGTGCGCATGCGCGCCGCGAGCAGCCCGCGAAGGCTTGCGGCGTCGGATTTCGTGATCACAATCTGACGATCTCGCATCGTTCTCTCCTTTCGACGAAGCCGGCCACGGGGGGCCGGCTTCGCATAGCAATCGGGTTGAGGCAACAGCCTCGGATTGAACGGATGGTGGGGTCGAAGGGTGCTTCGATCAATTAGAATTAACTGCGCACTCTTTTAGAATTTATGGAAGTATCGGCCGCCCTCGCGGCCCGCGTCCTGCTCGCGCGCAGTGCGCGTTGCGAGCTTTCGCCGGCAGCCATGCAGCGCCTGCGATGAGGTCGATGGCAATCGCGCGCCTCCTGAGGGCCGCGAGTTGCCTTATGCTTACCCCGCGCCGCAGGCGCACCATGCGTGCCGCCGTGCTCGCGTTTTCGGGAGGATCTTCTTGCTCGGGCTCGTCATTCTATTGCCGTTCGTCGCCAGTTTGTGCGCGGCGTTCCTGCCTACGCACGCGCGTAACGCGGCGGCGTGGCTTGCAGGCGTCACCTCGCTCGCGTGCGTGGTGCTCCTCGCCGAGTCGTACCGAGCGGTCGCCGGCGGCGAAGTCGTGCGGCTCATCGTGCCCTGGATGCCCCAGTTCGGGCTGGAACTGAACTTCCGGCTCGACGGTTACGCCTGGATGTTCGCCATGCTGGTCTCGTTCATGGGCCTGCTGGTCGTGCTCTATGCGCGCTACTACATGTCCTCCGCGGATCCGGTGCCGCGCTTCTTTTCCTTTCTCATGGCCTTCATGGGCGCGATGCTCGGCGTGGTGCTCTCGGGCAACCTCATCCAGCTCGTCGTGTTCTGGGAGCTGACGAGCCTCACGTCCTTCATGCTCATCGCCTACTGGTACCACCGCGAAGACGCGCGGCGCGGTGCCCGCATGGCACTGATCGTCACGGTGGCTGGCGGCTTCTGCCTGCTGCTTGGCGTGCTGCTGCTGGGCGCGATGGTCGGCAGCTACGACCTCGACGCGGTGCTCGCCTCGGGCGATGCCATTCGGGCCCACCCCTGGTATGCGCCGATGCTGCTGCTCATTGTTCTCGGCGTATTCACGAAGAGCGCGCAATTTCCCTTCCACTTCTGGTTGCCCCAGGCCATGGCGGCGCCCACGCCCGTATCCGCGTACCTGCACTCGGCCACGATGGTGAAGGCCGGCGTGTTCCTGCTGGCCCGGCTATGGCCCGCGCTGGAAGGCACGGACCTGTGGTTCTGGGTGATATCGGGCGCGGGCGGCGCCACGCTACTCATCGGCGCCTTCTCCGCCACCTTCCAGCGGGACCTGAAAGGGGTGCTGGCCTATTCGACCATCAGTCACCTTGGATTGATCACGCTCCTTCTCGGCATGAGCAGCGAGCTTGCGCTGATCGCGGCCGTGTTCCACATGATGAACCACGCCACCTTCAAGGCGTCGCTCTTCATGGCGGCCGGCATCGTGGATCACGAAACCGGCACCCGCGACATCAAGCGACTGAGCGGCCTCGCCCACCTCATGCCCATTACCGCGACCGTCGCGACCGTCGCCGCCGGCGCGATGGCCGGGGTGCCGCTCCTGAACGGCTTCCTGTCAAAGGAGATGTTCTTCGCCGAATCGATCGTTGCCGGGAACGCGAGCGGCTTGCGGCTGACGCTCCCGGTGGTCGCAACGGTCGCCGGTGTATTCAGCGTCGCCTATTCGTGGCGGTTCATTCGCCGCGTGTTCTTCGGTCCGCTCGCGAAGGATCTGCCGCGCACCCCGAGGGAGCCGACGCGAGGCATGCTGTTCCCGAGCGCGGTGCTCGTCGTCGCGTGCCTGCTGGTCGGCATCGTGCCGGCGCAAACCGTCGGGCCGATCCTCGCGATCTCCGCCCGCTCCATCCTCGGCCCGCTATTGCCCGAATATCAGCTCGCGGTGTGGCACGGCTTCACCGCTCCGCTCCTCATGAGCGTCATCGCGCTCGTGGGCGGCATCGCGTTCTATGCCGCCCTCGCCAGTCGCGGCCTCACGATGAAGCCGACGCCACTGCTGTCGCGGTTGAACGCGGCGCGGGCCTTCGACGTCATCAATGTCGCGCTCCTTCGCGGAGCGGGCCGCATCACGCGGCTGCTCTTTCCGCAGCGGCTGCAACCGCAGCTGTTCCTCATCCTGTGCACGGCGGTCATCGCCGGCTTCCTGCCGATGCACAATTTCGGCTGGTCGAGCGGCGAGCACGGCGTGACGCCGCTCGATCCCTTGTTTGCGTGCCTGTGGACGGCAGGCGCGGCGTGCGCAGTCGGCGCGGCACTGCAGGCCAAGTTCCATCGACTCGTGGCACTCATCCTGGTGGGCGGGGTCGGCCTCGTCACCTGCCTCACGTTCGCGTGGTTCTCTGCACCGGATCTTGCCCTCACCCAGATCACGGTGGAGGTGGTGACTCTGGTGCTCATCCTGCTCGGGCTGCGATGGTTGCCAAAACGACTGGACATGCGCGACCCGGAACGCGAGACGACGCGCGCGCAGGCACGTCGCGTTCGGGACCTCGTGCTCGCCGTGGCCGCGGGCGCTGGCGTCGCGGCGCTCGCGTTCGGCGTGCTGACGCGGGTGTCGACCGGGGAGCTCGCGCCCTTCTTCCTCAGGAATGCGTTGGAGCAGGCAGGCGGACGCAACGTCGTGAACGTCATGCTGGTCGACTTCCGCGGCTTCGACACCCTGGGCGAGATCACGGTGGTCGGCATCGTGGCGATCATCGTATACGCGCTGCTGCGCCGGTTCCGGCCGGCGCCCGAGAGCATGGAGCTGCCAAAGACGCCGAGGTCACAACTCGCCGAGGAGCAGGCGCTCGCGCACGTGAACGACCCGTTGCCCGCGGGGGATCTCAGAATCTCCGCGGTCCTCGTGAAGCTGCTGCTACCGTTCGCAGGCGCGGTGTCGGTGTACTTTCTCCTGCGGGGGCATCATGCCCCCGGCGGCGGCTTCGTCGGCGGCCTCATCATGGCGAGCGCGATCATCGCGCAGTACATGGTGGCCGGCACCATCTGGGTCGAGTCCCGGCTTCGGGTTCATCCGCTCAACTGGATCGGCCTCGGGCTCCTCGCCGCGGCCGCGGCGGGGCTCAGCGCATGGTGGCTGTCGCTCCCGTTCCTGAGCGCACTCACCCTGGACCTGGCTGTGCCGCTGCTGGGTGAGATCCACCTCTCGACCGTGTTGCTGTTCGACTTCGGCGTGTTCCTGCTCGTGGTCGGCGCGACGCTGCTCATTCTCGTGGCCCTCGCCCATCAGTCGCTGCGGCGTTCGCGCAAGACCGTCACGCCGGTGGAGCATGAGCTCGAGGAAAACGGCGTGACCGCGGAGGCGAGCTGATGGAGATCATCTATGCCCTCGCGATCGGGGTGCTCGCGAGCGCGGGCGTGTGGCTCATCCTGCGTCCGCGTACTTTCCAGGTGCTCATGGGCCTCACGCTCCTGTCCTATGCCACGAACCTCTTCATCTTCGGCATGGGCCGGCTCGCGCTGCATCGGGCGCCGATCATCGACCCGAGCGCAGGCCCCGTGGATCCGGCGCTCTACCCCGACCCGGTGCCCCAGGCGCTGGTGTTGACCGCGATCGTGATCGGCTTTGCCACCACGGCGCTGTTTCTGGTTGTGCTGCTCGCCCTGCGCGGATTGACCGGGACCGACCACGTTGATGGCCGGGAGCCCGGCGCTTGAACGCGATCCTGCGACATCTCGTTGTCCTGCCCGTCGTCGTCCCGCTCGTCACGGGCGCGGTGTTGTTCTTTCTCGCGGAAGCGCGGCGCACGGCGCGTGTGACGCTCGCGGTGAGCTCGGCTTCGATCCAGCTGGCCGTGGCCATGGTGCTGCTCTATCTCACGAGCGACGCCGCGCCCTACATCTGGCCGGAAGGGATCGGCGTCTACGCCATTGGCGGCTGGCCCGCGCCGTTCGGCATCGTGCTCGTGGTCGATCGGCTATCGGCCATCATGTTGACGCTGGGTGCGGTGGTCTCACTCACCACGCTCGTCTACTCCGTGGCGCGCTGGGACCGGCCGGGGCAGCCGTTCCACTCGCTGTTCCAGTTCCTGATGATGGGTCTGAACGGCGCCTTCCTCACCGGCGACCTGTTCAACCTCTTCGTCTTCTTCGAGGTGCTGCTCGCCGCTTCCTACGGGCTGCTCCTGCGCGGCGGGGGCGCGCTGCGGGTGAAGCTCTCCCTGCACTACATCGCAGTCAACCTGATCGCCTCGGTGCTCTTCCTCATCGGCGTGGCGCTGATCTATGGCATCACGGGCACACTCAACATGGCGGACCTTGCGGGGCGCGCGGCCGCGCTCGCCGCGGAAGATCGCGCGTTTCTCGACGCGGGCGCCGCGATCCTCGGCATCGCGTTCCTCATCAAGGCGGGCAGCTGGCCGCTCAATTTCTGGTTGCCCGGGGCCTATTCGGTGGCGTTGGCGCCCGTCGCGGCCTCGTTCGCGATGATGACGAAAGTGGGCTTCTACGCCGTGCTGCGCATCAGCACGCTGATGCAGGAGTACGAGACGCTGGGCGCCGCGCTCTTCTACATTGGCCTCGCGACGCTCATCTCCGCCACGGTCGGCATGCTCGCGGCGAAGCACCTGGCGCGATCGGTCGCGTACACGCTGCTCATCTCCATGGGGATTCTGCTCGCGAGCCTGGGCCTTCGCATCCAGGCGATCACCGCGCCGACGCTCTTCTATCTGATCGTCACGGTGCTGACGACCTGCGCATTCTTCATGCTCACCGGGATGACCGATCGGGCGCGCAGCACGGAGACGCCGGTCCTGGCCGAGGACGGGCTGCTGCTGGGGTTCGCGGCGGGCCGCGCCCATCACGCCGACGTCGGCGGGCGCGTGCCGGGCTCGATGCCGTTCGA
>JBDZVF010000729.1:0-1729 GCA_040255575.1 Pseudomonadota bacterium
GGCGGGCCATTGGGCGTGGAGTAATACGAGGCTGCGTCTTAACTCCGCCCACTGCGCCATACGGTGTTGGCTATACGGATCCTGTTGCTCCGAGTCCACCCAAACCTCCCCGGACTGTGCCGTAGGTGTGACAACTCACTAACGCCTGCAGTATCTCGCGGTAGAAAAGAGCGTCGTTGTAGGTCTCGCACCTGATCTGCTTGCGTGCAGACGTTCGACTCCGGTCTCAGAGGCCGCACAGTCGTTTTACGAACCCGTCGGGAGCCGCCGTAACGAGTTCGGCCACGGGCCGCGCCCACGGGTGGCTGAACCCTGCGAATGATATGACGACCGTCGGCGATAGACGCGCCCAAGCAAGTCTGGATTCTTCACTGCCACAGTCGAGGCCAGCAGTGAAGACGATTGCCACGTGTTGATGGGGAGCGATGGTACGTAATGGCGGCGGTGGCGTATTGTCAGGCCGATAGTCCCATCCAGCGACTAGGAATCCGTTGCTGTTTGGCAGTGTCGCGCCGTTCGATCCGGTCAGCCGCATGGGGCCTTCCATGGTAAGCGTGGCGTCGACGGTACTCATAATCCGGATTGATACGGTTACCTGTCCGTCGCTGGCGTTGGAATACATTCCGCCACCCGGGATTAGCATTTCGCCGGTTGATGCGTCCTGCTCGGGAGTTCCAGCGCCCGATGCGGAGGGTGTCAACTGACCGACCGTTGTGCTGCGAGCTGCATTCGTCGCGTTCGTCGCTGCGATCGGGTTGCCAGCTGATGATTTGCTTGGCACGGTCCGGCCCACCACGATACCGAGTGCAAATGCACAGACCACTAACAGCGTGATTGCTGCTCGGCGCTGATAGCTTTTTTGAGTTCGAGCGCCAGTGTCGCCGACCGACGATCCCGGCGCACTCTCGTCGGGAGTCGCGAGAACGAACGCATCGGGTGGGGCCGATTGACTGCCGTAACGAGAGCCGAACATCTGTCTACTGTACTGGGTCAGATGTGCAGCTGCGCGCTCGCGGATCGGAGCGCGGACGAGGGTTCACGGATTCGGGCCCGCGTGTAGCTCGGCGATGCGCGCAGCGGTCAAGTGCACAGGACTTCTGCAAATAGTGCAGCCGACTTCTGAAACTGACATCCCTCGCGACCTGCCGCTATGAGTGTCCGTATAGGGTGTCGCCATGAAAGTGCGCAGACCGTTGCCTAAACGGACGCGGAGGACCGGAAGTGGTCAAGCTGGGTTATCACTGTTACTTGACAGTCGGCTAGGACGTCGCCGTGCATCAGGTGAAGCTCGCGAAACTCGGCGTCGATGCCAAGAACATCTATATCGACCCAGGACTCACCGGTAGGGCCGTGACCCACGCCGGGCTGACCACCGTGCCCACGGCTCTGCGGCCCGGTGACGAGCTTGTCGCGCACACGATAGGCGAAAGAAAAATGTTCGTGAGACGCTGCGGGTCGTTAATGAGCTGGCGGAGGCCGGCGTCAGCCTGAATGTTGGGGGATCGGTGTATGAGCAGGGTGTGGCTGCGGCCGAGCCGGCCCGTCGATTTGCCGCGGCCAGCTTCCGATTGCCGCACACTGTTCGCGCGGGCAGCCCAGTGGTCCCGCGAAGCATGCTTACGTGCCTACCGGGCGAGTTCCTCGCCCAGCGCGGCTACGAACGCGTCCACGTGTTCCGGCTGGGTGTCGAAGGCGCACATCCAGCGGGCCAGGCCCGGCTCACCGGGCC
>JBDZVF010000261.1:0-8773 GCA_040255575.1 Pseudomonadota bacterium
TCCAGGTCACGAGCGTGAAGCCCGCGAACAGCGTGTGCACAGACGCGGCGAGCGCCACCCACCCTGCGATGTGCGTGGCCTCGGGCATGCGGGCGCGCGCGATGAAGAGGCTCGCGAAGCCGCTGGCAATCAGCAGTGCCGCGCCCACCCCGAGGAACAGGTTCTCCACGCGATGCGGGTTCGGAACGTCGAAGCGCTGCGACTGAGGATTGAACTCGTAACCCATGGACAAATGATAGCCTCACGTCCCATGACACCCGAAGCACTCGAACGCATCGAAACGAAGATCGCTTTCCTGGAAAGCGCCAACGCAGAGCTGAGCGACGTCGTGTATCGCCAGAAGCAGGAAATCGACGAGCTCAGAGCGCGCCTGTCGATTCTCAGCTCGCGGCTGGATGCGGCCCAGGCCGAGAGCGGCCGGCCCTATACCCTGGAAGAGGAAAAACCGCCTCACTACTGAGCCAGAGCCGCGGGTTTTCGGCAAGCCGGTCCGCTGCCAACTGTTATGGTTTTTTTCGCCCCTTACTGCATCTGTTACGCATAGCAGTCGAGCCCTACACTCCCCCCCCCATGCGAATCGCCAAACCCATGTTGCTCGTCACCACGCCCATCGGCCTGGGGTTCGGGATCTACGAGGCGTTCCGCCTGGCCGGCGGCCTCGCGTTCCTCATGATTGCGCTCATTTCCGTCATCGGCGTGGCCATGGCCACGGTGGTGATGACCGTGCGGCGTGAGAAGCGCGAAGAAGCTGCCCGCCAACGTCAGGCCGCCGGCCTGGTCGAAATCGGGGAGAAGTGAGATGAAAGCGCTGTTGGTCATTGCCCTTCTGGCGATTGTCGTGAGCCTGGGGCACGCCTTGTTCGCCATGGCGACGGGGCCGCAGAACTCCGGTCGCGTGCTCAAGGCGCTCACGGTGCGCATCTCCATTTCCGTCGCGCTCTTCATCGGCCTGATGGTGGCGTGGAAGCTCGGGTGGGTCGAACCCCACAGCCTCGGCTGACAGTCGAGCGGCTCGCGCGGCCGTGAAACTCTACGAGGAGCTCGCAAGCCACCTCTCCGGCCTGATTCAGGACGGAACGCTGCGCGCGGGGGAGCGTGTTCCTTCCGTGCGCGAGGTGGTTCGTGAACGCCGCGTGAGCCCCGCCACGGCGATGCGCGCGTATCAGCTGCTCGAATCGCGCGGGCTCATCGAGACGCGGCCCCGGTCGGGGTACTACGTCAGCGAGTCCCGCGAGCGTCGCATCGCTGAGCCGCGCAAGGCGCGCTCCGCCCCGCGCACGACGCGCGTCGAGGTGAGCGAGCTCGTGTTCCAGATTCTCGAAGCCGCCCGGCACAAGGATGTGATTCCGCTCGGCTCGGCGTTCCCGAGTCCCACCCTCTTTCCGTGGCCAAAGCTCGCGCGCCATCTCGGAAGCGCCGCGCGCCACATGGACCCGTGGAGCACGGTCGAAAGTCTGCCGCCCGGTAGCATGGACCTGCGCAGGCAGATCGCGCGTCGTTATCTCAAGTTCGGCACCAATGTGTCGGCTGAAGAGATCGTGATTACGGGTGGCGCGCTCGAAGCGCTTAACCTTTCACTGCGGGTGCTGACCCGGCCCGGCGATGCGATCGCCATCGAGGCACCGGCGTTCTATGCGTGCCTGCAGGCGGTGGAGATGCTCGGTCTCAAAGCCGTGGAGATTCCGACTAACCCGCGCGATGGCGTGGATCTCGGCGCACTGGCGCAGGCGATCGACCGGCACGGCATCCGCGCCTGCTGGCTGATGACGACCTTCCAGAATCCGCTTGGCGCCACGATGCCGGAAGCCAAGAAGCGCGAGCTCGTGAAGCTGCTCGAGCAGCGCGGCGTGCCGCTGATCGAGGATGACGTGTACGCCGAGCTTTATTTCGGCGACGAGCGGCCGCGGCCGGCGAAGGCGTTCGCGTCGAAGGGCGGCGTGCTCCATTGCGGGTCGTTCTCGAAGTGCCTCGCGCCGGGCTATCGGCTCGGCTGGGTCGCCGCCGGCCGCTTCGCGAGTGACGTGCAGAAGCGGAAGCTCGCGACTTCAATCTCCACGAGTCTGCCGATTCAGGATGGCATTGCTTCGTACTTGCGGCAGGAAGGTTATGACGCACATCTGGCGAAGCTGCGCGCGACGCTCGCCGCGCAACAGTCGGCGCTGCTTGGGTCGTTGCAGAAGCATTTCCCGAATGGGTATCGGGTGACGCGGCCTGAAGGCGGGTATTTCGTGTGGGTGGAGCTGCCGCGCGGAGTGGATGCGCTGGAGGTGCATCGCCTGGCGCTGGAGCAGGGGATCAGTGTTGCGCCGGGGCCGATATTTTCGCCGCGGCGGGAGTTCCGGAATTGTTTGCGGTTGAACTCCGGGCATCCGTGGACGGCGGAGCTGGACCGGGCCATTGGGCGGCTCGGGCAGCTGGTGCGGGTGGGGTAAGAAGCCCTCAATCGCCGGGCGGCTGGGGAGCCGGACCTCCTTGCCGCGGTTCCTGGTACGCCGCCCCACCTCGCCGCTTTCGCCGCCCCGCACGGCTCGCCGCTTTCGGCGCCCCTCAGGGCTCGCCGTGCCTCGCCGCGGGATCCGCTCTTACAGCCCGAGCTCCTTCTCCAGATCTGCCGCGGCTTTCTGGTTGTTCGCCTTGGCCCCGGCCTGCTGCGCCTGTATGGCCTTGCGCGTCGCCTCTGCTTGCTTCTGCATCTCGGCGACTTTCGCGGGGTCGCTGTACTCCCTGGCGAGTGCGTCGGCCTGCTTGCGCATCTGGTCGATCTGCGGCTGCATTTTCTTCATCGCGAGCTGCCGTCCGCGCTCGCGCACGGCTTCCGCCTTGTCTCGCGCATCGGCCACGTCGTAGTAGGACCCGGCAAGCTCATACCGATTCTTCGCGTTCGCCTCGTCCGCCAGCTTCAACGCCTGCGTGCGTACGGCCGCGATCTTGTGCTCCACCGTCGAGCTGTCCGACACCGGCAGCCGGTAGTAGTCCATCGACTCCCTCAGCAACTGCGGCGAGCCGAAATACTTCTGCCGAAGCGTGTCGGCGTGCTGCTCGGAAATCTGCGCAACCTTCGCATTCACCTCGGCGGAGAGCACCTTGTCTTCGACCACATTGGCCCATGAGCGCAACGTGTCCAGCGCGTCCCGCGACGTCTTCAGATAGTCATCGCGCTTCCACTTGTTGATGAAGGCCTGCTGCGTGCTGATCATGCGCTGGAGCGCGGCGGCATCGGTTGCATCGTCCGGCTGTGTCTGCGCGAGCTGAACGTAATCGCGCAGGAAATCCTCGTTGAAGTGGGCCGCTTCGACCTTGAAGTGATGCTCGATGCCTTTCGCCGGCATCGCTTCCACTTCTGCAATGAGCTTCGGGTCAGGCTTGTAAGGACCCGCCGCCTTCAGCAAGGCGGCATTGTTATCGATGAACCACTGCTCGCTGCGCGTCCTGAAGTGCCCCTTCGCGCCCGCGTAGGAACCGGGTTCATACGGTTTTGCCCGAAGCGTTTGCATGAAAGATCGATCCGCGGCAGCGAACTGCCCACCCGCTTCGTACAGCTGGCGCGCCTTGTCGAACTCGCCCCGCCTCTCCGCGGCTGCGCCGAGCTCGAGTGCCAGGGGCGCGGCGCGCTTCGCAGCGTCTGCCTCGTAAGGATTTGCGCCCTCACACACACTGCCCTGGGCGCTGTGATAGAGGAACAGCGCTTGTTCTTTCTTGCCGTTGCTGTCGGCGCTCTTCGCATTCTCATAGGCCCGCTTCACGTCACGAAGGAAGGGGCCGGGGTAGTCGGCGAAAGCGGTGCCCGCGGAAAGCAGCGCGCCGGCGAGCAGCGCTGCCGCAGTGATCTTGTGCTTCATGATCGAGCTTCCTCACCGAATGCGCGCAGGATCAGCGACCGAACGCGCCGCGCGCGGCGCCCCCGAATCCGCCCATGGCGCCACCCAACGACGGCATCGCGCTGTAATCCGCAGGCACTTCGAAGAGCGAAGCGTCCTGGTCGCCGATCTTCACGTTCCGGAGCGTGATGGTCATGCGGCTCTTGTCGCGGCCGTTTTTCACGACGGCGTCCATCTTCATCATGATTCCTTCCTTGGTGAACCACATGAAGCCGCCGGCGCTGCCGTCCTTCATGATCAGCTTGTACTTGGTGGTCGGCTGGCCTTCGATGGTGTCGCTGCCGACTTCGGTGATGTCCACCTGATCCGCCGGCTGCGCGCCGCTCTGCTGCTGCGCCTTGGCGAAGTCCATCTGCGAATACATCTTCTGCGTGGGCATCAGCATGTAGCCGACCTGCTTGTCGCGACGGAGGATCATCACGCTCGTCATGCCCTGCATCCCTGTTTCGGAGCGCTCCTTGTCCCTGGCCGCATACACCTTGCCTTCGAACGTGCCCGCTTCGGTTTCCATCACGCGATCGGCGGAATACTCCACCGTCGGCACCGGCACTCCCGCGCCTTGCGCTCGGGCGGCGAACGCGACGAGGCAGAGGGCTGAAACGAGGGCGAAGCGCGTGAACATTGAATCTCTCCCGCAAAGCTGTGATCGGATGGTTGGCCCGGCGAGTCGGACCCCTTTGCTGCGCACGGGGGGAGGCGCCAAAAGGGGTCCGACCGGGGCCTTACGGGGAGTAGCGCGAAGCGGCCTAAAATCGGCTCATGAGATCCCCGGCGAAACCCTATGCCCCGGCCTGTGAGCGCAACCGCGGGCCCATCCTGGAAGTGCTGAAGACGTGCTTTTCCGATCGGAAACAGGTGCTTGAGGTAGGGAGCGGCACGGGGCAGCACGCGGTGTTCTTTGCCGAAGCCATGCCCTGGTTGACCTGGCAGACGGCGGATCTGCCCGAGAACCTGCCCGGCATCCGGCAGTGGCTGGATGAAGCGGCGCTCCCCAATCTGCCGCCGCCGATCGCGCTCGCAGCGGCCGGACCGTGGCCGAAAGGCACCTACGACGCGGTGTTTTCAGCGAACACCCTGCACATCATGAGCTGGGCGGATGTAGAGAAGCTGTTCGCCGGGCTTGATGGCGTCATGGCGCGTGACGCCGTGCTCGCGATCTACGGGCCGTTCAACTACGCCGGCAACTTTTCGAGCGACAGCAACGCGCAGTTCGATGTGTGGCTGAAGCAGCGCTCACCCGCGAGCGGAATACGCGACTTCGAGGCGGTGAACGCGCTGGCTGAATCCATTGGACTGAAGCTCATTGCGGATCACGCGATGCCGGCGAATAACCGGACGTTGGTTTGGAAACGTGACGGACGCGCCTGAGATGGCGATTCGCGGCGCAGCCGCTACGATTGAGGTATGAGACTCCCGACCCTGTTCATCTCCCATGGTGGCGGACCCTGGCCCTTCATGCAGGACCGCCTCGAAGACTTCGCCGGAACCTTCGAATATTTGCAAAAGCTGCCCGCCACGCTGCCGTCGCAGCCGGTGGCCATTGTGTCCGTTAGCGGGCATTGGGAAGAACCCGAGTTCACCGTCGCGACCTCCGAACATCCGCCGATGGTCTATGACTACTACGGATTTCCGGAGCACACGTATCGCATCAAGTATTCGGCGCCCGGCTCACGCGCGGTCGCCGCGCGCGTGTCGCAGCTGCTGAGGGACGCGGGCATCACTGTCAATGAAGATGCGGAGCGCGGCTTTGACCACGGCACGTTCGTGCCGCTCGCGGTGATGTATCCGCAAGCGCGCATCCCGGTTGTGTCACTTTCCTTGCGCGCGAATCTGTCCGCGACAGAGCATTTGCGCATGGGCGCGGCGCTTGCGCCGTTGCGCGAAGAAGGCGTGCTCGTCATGGGCAGCGGCTTGAGCTATCACAATCTGCGCGCGCTTCGCACGGCGTCGACGGCGGGGCCGGTCTCCGATCAGTTCGAAGCTTGGCTGACGCAGGCCGTGACCGACCCCGATCCTGCTTCGCGCGCGCAACACCTCGCGCGGTGGGATTCGGCACCGGCCGCGCGACTCGCGCACCCGCGCGAAGAGCACCTCATCCCGCTGATGGTCGCTGCGGGCGCCGCCGGCGACAGTCCTGGCGCGCTCGATTTCCGCGAGCGCGTCTGGGGCGTGTCGATGGCCTCGTATCGCTTCAGCGATTCGAGCGCGCGTTGAATTCTGCGCGAGATCAAGTTGTGAACCTGATCTCACTCCACTGACGGAAATTCTTACGTTCACTCGCCTCCGCGCGCGGCCCGCTTGCGGATAGTGGCTTTGCTTCAAGCACTTGCTTCGCTGGCGCGCGGCGTGCAAGTGATCGCGGCCGAGCGAACGCCTGCACGAAGCGCGAACCCGTTCACACTTTCACGAGAACGTCGGGGCTGAAGCCCGCGTAGCAGCCGCGTTTTTCGTCGCTGTAATAAATCCCGACAGCACCGGAGCGGGACCTCATACAACCGCGGATGGACGCCGACGAATGTCTCGCACGCTCTGCGACGTTCGTCGCAACCACGCGCCCTGCACGCGCCGTAGCGGCGTTGCCTTCGCGGTGTCATTGCAATCCACGAGCGCGCGACGAGGAAACTTACAGCCCGAGGTTGTCATAAGGTCGTGCATCCCGAAAAAAACAAGCTCGTCAGTTGATTGCGGGATTGGCGCGGCACATGCATTGCTAATGTCGTCTCAAGCAGAACAAGCAAAAGGAATACGTCGATGTCCAGGAAGAGGATCGTTGCAGCCACGATGATTGCGGCTGCGCTCGGTCTCGCGTTCGCCGGCTACACAGCGACACGAGCGAACGGCACGGATGATGTGCCTGAACACCTGCGTCCATCACCGCTGAAAGCGGACGCGGGCTATCGACAGAACCATCAGATCGGACATGACGGCGCCGTATTCAAGTGGATGGATGCGGCCGCAAGTCTCACCCAGTCACCGAACATCGACTCCTCCTTCGCGGAGGTGCCCGTGTCCCAGCGCGAGCCGGGCGCATCCGGCACGGAGTCAGACGAGCTGACGCCCGCCGAGATCGAGCATGCCACGCACATTGGCGCGGACACCTTTGCGGGGCTCGGGCCCGCGGGTGGCGGTGGCGGCACGTGGAAGACCGGTGATGACTGGGGCGGCGCGCGCTATGGCGGCGGCTTCGGTGGGCTTGGCGGCTTCGGCGGCTTCTACGGCGCGGGTGGTGGTGGTGGCGGCGGCGGCGCTGGCGCGGACACACACACCAAAGGCACGTCGGGCTCAAACAACCCGTCCAGCGAAACACCGCAGGAGCAGGGCCCTTCGACTTCGACTGGCGGAACGGGTGACCAGCCTGGCACGGCCAATCCGAAACCGGGCGATGCGCCGGCGGGCGGGCCTCACGAGGACACGCCTGCGAACACGAATCCACCGGCTCAGCAGCAGAACGAGGATTCGCAGGGTTCCGCCGATCCGTCGAGCCCGAACGAGGATCAGCCGAACAACGATCAACCCAAGAACGATCATCCGAACGGCGGCCCGAACGACGGCGATCATGCTGGCGCACCGGGCGGCGGCGCCGGTACACCGGGTGGCCCGGGCACGCCGGGCGATCCGGGTGCGCCGGGCGGGGATCCAGGCGATTCTTCCGGGACGCCGATCGGTGGGGATCTTCCGGGTCATCCGACCAACCCGCCGGGCAACGTGCATTCGGTTCCGGAGCCGGCGACGCTCGGCCTGCTCGGGTTCGGCATCGTCGCGGCGGCAGCGCTGCGTCGGCGCCGTCGCAGCTGAGACGGCGCGGTCGCCGTCACGCGGCGATCGCAATGGCAGATGAAAAAGCCCGCCGTATGGCGGGCTTTTTCGTTCGTGCCTCGATGGGCGGGATCGCCGGCTCACACCGCGCCGACGACCCACCGCTTCAGAGAGCGCAGATGACCGCGATCTCCACCAGGAACTCCGGCGCGGCGAGCTTCGACTCCACGCACGCGCGCGCCGGCGTGTTGCCGGGCGAAACCCACGGATCCCACACCGAGTTCATCTCCGCGAACGTGCCCATGTCGACCAGCCAGATCGTCGCGGAAAGCAGCTTCGTCTTGTCGGTGCCCGCCGCGGCGAGCAGCGAATCGATCTGCTTCAGCACCGCAGTTGTCTGCTCTTTGACCGTGGCGCCCCGCGCCACCTGGCCGGCCACATAGACGGTGCCGTTGTGGACCACCGCCTGGCTCATGCGCGGGCCGGTTTCGAATCGCTTGATCGTCATGATGTCCTCTTCGTGCGCGGTTGCTCGAGCTGCCGGAGCATCCGCTGGTTGGCAAAGTGGTGGTAGCTGTCGCGCGCCAGATTGCGCAGCTCCGCCTCGTTCGCGGAGCGCGTGACGTCGAGCTCGATCCACCCGTTGTGTCCCATGTACATGGGAATGGTGAAGCGCTCGTCAGCCGCGGTGAGCAGACCCTGGCGGTCCACGCCCGTCCAGAAGCCTGCCTTGAGCGCCTCGCCCCGCAAGTACAGCAGCGCGAAGGATTTCTTGCCGGCTTTCCAGACCGGGTAGCCGAACTGCATGCCTTGTGAAGTTTCTGGCCATCCCAGGCAAATTTTGCTCATCGTTTTTTGCACGCGCTGCGCGTGAGCCGACTTCATCGGGTCGATCTGCTCGGCAGTGAGCTTCACATTCGGCGGCGTGATCTCGATGGTGGGACCGATCGCCGCGCGCAGCTTCGGGTGCGCCACCTTCTCGTACGCCTCGCGCACCAGCACGGCGATGCGTTTCCAGGAGAGGCCCTTGTTGAGGTGCACGCCCAGCCACCCTCGGGGACCCACGTAAGGGGGCACGAAGAAATGCTTCGGCTCGCCTTTGACGTGAATCTCCTGCGCGCCGGGCGGTGAGTTCAGCC
>JBDZVF010000262.1:0-3737 GCA_040255575.1 Pseudomonadota bacterium
GGCCTCGGGCCGCGAGCGGGGCGCTCGCCGGCCGCGGGGCGGGGGCCTTGGGGAGAGCTGTCCCCGAAGTGAGTGCGAGGCCGCCGCGCGGCGCTGTCGCCGAAGTCGGTGCGAGGCGCCCGTGCGGGGCGGTCGCCGAAGTCGGCGCGGGGCGCCCGTGCGGGGCGGTCGCCGAAGTCGGCGCGGGGCGCCCGTGCGGGGCGATCACCGAAGTCGGCGCGAGGCGCCCGTGCGGGGCGGTCGCCGAAGTCGGTGCGTGGGCGTCGAGCGGGGCGGTCACTAAAGTCGGCGCGAGGGCGCCGTGTAGGGCGATCACCGAAATCGCTGCGGGGACGTCTTGCAGGGCGACCTTCGACTTCGGGGCGGGGCGGTTTGCCGTCCACGCGCGTGATGCGCAGTTCGGCGCCGCGTATCTTCACCTTCTTCAGCTCGCGGAAGATTTCCTTCGGCATGCCTTCCGGCAGATCGACGAAGCTGTGATCTTCACGAATGTCGATGTGGCCGATGAACTTGCCATCGAGCCCCGCCTCGTTGGCGATGGCACCGACGATGTTGCCCGGAAGCACGCCCTGGGCGTGGCCAACTTCGATGCGGAAGGTTTCCATCGGCGGGCCGTCTTCGTGCAAGCGCTTGTCGCGTCGCTTGCGCGGCGGACGATCGTCGCGAGCTGCCGTGTCATGGTGTTGTTCACCCTCGTCGTGGCCTTGTTCACCCTCGTCGTGGCGTTGTTCGCCGTCGGTGTGGTGGCGTTCGCCTTTGGTGTGGCGGGCAGCTTCCACGCTATCAGGCTGCGCCTCGCTCGTGTGTGCCGCCACGAGATCGTGGCCCGGCGCTGCCGGCTCATGGCTCGACACTTCACCCTGAGCAGCCACATTGCTCGACGTTTGGCCGTGTGTCCCGGCATGGCTCGACACTTCGCTCTGAGCCACCGAATGGCTCGACGCTTCGCCATGTGTAGCAGCATGGCTCGACGCTTGGTCATGTGGAGCCGAACGGCTCGACGCTTCGCTATGCGCAGCTGCATGGATGGAAGCTTCCTCGCGCGTTGGCTGCCGCGAGGCTTCGTTGCGAGCAGTCCCGCGCGCCGAGGCGCGCTCGCGCTTGGGCGCCGCTTCGGGATTCCAGCTTCGTGTGCCGCGCCCCTCGCGCACTTCCGCCTTCTGCGGCAGCAGGAACGGCGTTGACCCTTGCAGCAGCGCGGCCAGCGCGGCGGCGATCTCGATCGCGGGGATGTTCTGCTCGATCTCCATCTTTTCCAGCAGCGGCCGGAACGCCATGGCTTCCTCGCTCGGCAGCGCCTCGGTGATGCGCTCCTTGAACTTGAGCACGCGCTGTTCGTTCACGTCCTCGACAGTGGGCAGCGCCATCGGCTCGATGCGCTGTTTCGTCACGCGCTCGATGATTCTCAGCATGTTCCGCTCACGCGGCGCGACGAACAGAATGGCTTCGCCACTGCGCCCTGCGCGGCCGGTGCGTCCGATCCGATGAACATACGTTTCCGAGTCATACGGAATGTCGTAGTTCACCACGTGCGAGATGCGCTCCACGTCGAGCCCGCGCGCCGCAACGTCCGTCGCGACGACGATATCGAGCTGGCCATTCTTGAGCCGCGCGATCGTGCGCTCGCGCTGCTGCTGTGGAATGTCGCCGTTCAGCGCGGCGGCACTGAAGCCGCGGGCTTCGAGCCGTTCCGCGAGATCGTTGGTCTCGAGCTTCGTGCGCACGAATACCAGCATCGCATCGAAGCGCTCTACTTCGAGAAGACGCGTGAGCGCGTCGAGCTTGTGCATGCCGCTCACGAGCCAGCAGCGCTGGCGAATCTTCGGCGCGGTGCTCGCCTTGTTCTGAATGGTGATCTGCTGCGGCTCGCGCATGTGTTTCTGCGCGATGCGCCGGATGGCCGGCGGCATGGTGGCCGAGAAGAGCGCGATCTGCCGGCCCTCAGGAGTCTGCTCGAGGATCCATTCGATGTCGTCGACGAAACCCATCTGCAGCATCTCGTCACCCTCATCGAGCACGAGATAGCGCAGGCTCGAAAGGTCGAGCGCGTGGCTCTTGATGTGATCCATCACGCGCCCGGGCGTGCCCACGATCACGTGCGCGCCGCGCTTGAGCCCCTTCAGCTGAGGCGTGTAACTCTGGCCGCCATAGATGGGCAGCACGTGAAAGCCCGGAAGCTGCGCCGCGTACTTGCCGAATGCCTCCGACACCTGGATCGCAAGCTCGCGCGTCGGCACGAGGACGAGCGCCTGAGGCTCAGTCCTCGCAAGCTCGATCTGCTGGAGCACGGGCAACGCGAAGGCCGCGGTCTTGCCGGTGCCGGTCTGGGCCTGCCCGAGCACATCGGCCCCGGACAGGAGGACGGGAATGGTTCGCGCCTGGATGGGCGAGGGGGATTCATAGCCAACGGCGGCCAAAGCCTGAAGAACAGGCTCGCTCAGCCCGAGCTCGCGAAAGCCGGGGGCCTGGGATTCAACGGTCACTGGAGGGGGGTCTCGGGAAAGGCGGGGCACGGATTGTACCCGACAATCCCATGGCTGCCGGATATACCTGCTATTTGTGAAGCTGAGCGACCGCTCCGGCAAAACCGCGCGTGTGCCTTACTGCGCCGTGGGCGCGAGCGCGATGTGGTCCACCCCGGAACGCTGCGCGGCCGCCATAACCTCCGCCACGCGACCGTAACGGCCATGCCTGTCCGGCAGGATCTTCAGGTCGGGCTGAGGCGTCTGGCGGGCGACCCCTCGGAGCCAGCGCTCGAGCTGCACATCGTTCGCGACGGCCGTGCCGTTCCAGAACACCCGGCCGTCGAAGTCGATGTCGATTTCGACGGCGGCGCGCGGGTTCGCCGGACCGCCGCGGGCGGGCAGATCGAGCTTCACGGCGTGGGTGAGGATCGGAACCGACAGAATGAGCATCGTCAGCAGCACCAGCAGGATGTCGATTAGTGGTGTTACGTTGAGTTCGGGCGTAGGCGTGGTTGTAGTGCTCATGTGCGTCTGAACGCACGCTCACGTTCGTAAGGGTTAGTCAAAGGCCGCGGCAGGTGGAACCGGACAGGCCCATGTGAGTCAATACGGCACAGCTGTTTTCGAATTGGTGGATGCCATTATGAAAGCCATGACTGTTGTGAGTGTGTTGGCCGTGACCTTGCTCACTGCCTGCGCGAGCGCGCGGATGGCCGAGCAGCAGCAGAAGGAAAACCTTGCGCGTTATCAGCCGTATCTCGGCGAAACGGTCTCTCAGTACAGCCGCTACTCGCATAACGATGGTTGGGTGCCCGTCGATAACGAGCACGTGATCGTGACCACCAACGTGAACGACGCGTACATGCTCACGGTAGCGCCGCCTTGCATGAACCTGCCGTTCGCGGGCGCAGCCATCGGCGTGACGGAGCGCTTCCCGAACGTGGTGTCGAGCGGCTTCGACTCCATTCGTGTGCGCGGCGAGAGCTGCCGCATCCTCAAGATCCAAAAGTTGGATTACAAACGCATGCAGGCAGATCTAGCGGCCGAGAAGAAGGCACGCGGCTGAAGAACTATTGACCGCCCCAGCGAGAAGCAGCTACTTTCGCCCGGCGATGCGCTGAAGCCGAACGCCCGGGCGTAGCGACGCGACGAGGCAGGCGGCAAAAACCACGCTTTTTGCCGCCGAAACCGAAGCTGATGTTCCGAGAAAAGCGCCGGCCCGGGCGTAGCGACGCGACGAGGCAGGCGGCAAAAACCACGCTTTTTGCCGCC
>JBDZVF010000262.1:3837-5955 GCA_040255575.1 Pseudomonadota bacterium
AAAAACCACGCTTTTTGCCGCCGAAACCGAAGCTGATGTTCCGAGAAAAGCGCCGCCCGGGCGTAGCGATGCGACAACGCAGGCGGCAAAAACCACGCTTTTTGCCGCCGAAACCGAAGCTGATGTTCCGAGAAAAGCGCCGCAGGCGACTTTTCTCCAATAAAACTAGGGGAGCCCCGCCCAAAGGGGGCTGAGAGGCCATCGGAGCGCATCGAGCGCGGCATGGCGACCCTTCGAACCTGATCCAGTTAATGCTGGCGTAGGGAAAGTTCGCAAGTGGCGCCTCGTGCGGAAGGTCGCATCCGCACGAATCCATCCCGCCACTTCTTCCCCCAACCGCATTTCCCGGATCTTTCATGGCGTCCCCACACGTTGGGGCCACTGGAGGATCGATGAATGCTGCCGTTCCACTTCGCGTAACCACCGACGCGCTCCCTGCTTCTCGCAAGATCTACGTGCCCGGTGAAATTCACCCTGACGTGCGCGTGCCGATGCGCCACATCGCCGTGCATCCGACCGCGGGCGAGCCCGGTATTACGGTGTATGACTCCTCGGGCCCCTACACCGATCCGGCGGCGAAGATCGACATCGCACGCGGCTTGCCCCGCCTGCGGCAGCCGTGGATCGAAGCACGGGGCGATACCGAGCGGCGCGGCGTGAGCTCGCGTGCACGCGCCGGCAAGGCGGTCACGCAACTCGCCTACGCACGCGCCGGCATCATCACGCCAGAGATGGAGTTCGTTGCGATCCGCGAGAACTTGGGCCGCCAGCGTCATGCGGAGCAAGAGCCACGCGACGGCCAACCGTGGGACGCCAGAATCCCCGACTTTGTCACGCCGGAGTTCGTGCGCGCGGAAATCGCAGCCGGTCGCGCCATCCTCCCCGCGAACATCAATCATCCCGAGTCCGAGCCGATGATCATCGGCCGCAACTTCCTGGTGAAGATCAACGCGAACATCGGCAACTCCGCGGTGACGTCATCGATGGCCGAGGAAGTGGACAAGATGGTGTGGGCGATCCGCTGGGGCGCGGACACGGTGATGGATCTCTCCACCGGCAGGAACATCCATGAGATCCGCGAGTGGATCCTGCGCAATGCGCCGGTGCCCATCGGCACCGTGCCGATCTATCAGGCGCTCGAAAGAGTGGACGGCATCGCGGAGAACCTGAGCTGGGAAGTGTTCCGCGACACGCTCATCGAGCAGGCGGAGCAGGGCGTCGACTACTTCACGATCCATGCCGGCGTGAGGCTGCAGCACATTCCGCTCACTGCGTCGCGCGTCACCGGCATTGTTTCGCGCGGCGGCTCGATCATGGCGAAGTGGTGCCTCGCGCATCATCGCGAAAGCTTCCTCTACGAGCACTTCGACGAGATCTGCGATATCTGCCGCGCGTATGACGTGAGCTTTTCCCTTGGCGATGGCCTGCGACCGGGATCGATCGCCGATGCGAATGACGCCGCCCAATTCGCGGAGCTGCAGACACTCGGTGAGCTGACGAAGATCGCGTGGGCCAGGGACTGCCAGGTGATGATCGAAGGCCCGGGCCACGTCCCGATGCACAAGATCAAGGAGAACATGGACAAGCAGCTCGAGCACTGCGCGGAAGCGCCGTTCTACACGCTCGGGCCGCTGACTACCGACATCGCGCCCGGTTACGACCACATCACGTCGGCCATCGGCGCGGCGATGATCGGCTGGTTCGGAACGGCAATGCTTTGCTATGTCACGCCGAAAGAGCATCTGGGGCTGCCCGATCGCAACGACGTGAAGACCGGTGTGATCACCTACAAGATCGCTGCCCACGCGGCAGATCTGGCGAAGGGCCACCCGGCTGCGCGCAGCCGTGACGATGCGGTCTCTCGCGCGCGTTTCGATTTTCGGTGGGAAGACCAGTTCAATCTCTCGCTGGACCCGGACACGGCGCGCTCGTTCCACGATCAAACTCTGCCCCGGGACGCACACAAGACGGCGCATTTCTGCTCGATGTGCGGCCCGAAGTTCTGCTCGATGCGCATCTCGCACGAAGTGCGCGCGGAAGCCCGCGAGCAGGGCGTGACGCGGGAGCAGGGCGTGACGCGGGAGCAGGGCGTGACGCGGGAGCAGGGCGTGACGCGGG
>JBDZVF010000262.1:6055-8739 GCA_040255575.1 Pseudomonadota bacterium
AGCAGGGCATGCAGGCCATGTCCGAGAAATTCCGCGAGCACGGCGAGATCTACGTGCCCGCACCCGCGCGCGCGAGGTCGTCCACATGAAAGTGGCGGTCATCGGCGCCGGAGTGGCCGGGCTCACGTGCGCCGTCGAGCTCGCGGCGCGCGGTGCGGAGTTGCAAGTCTTCGAGCGTGGCGAATTGCTCGGCGAGCGCGCCTGCTCCTGGCAGGCCGGCGGCATGCTCGCGCCCTGGTGCGAGCGCGAGAGCGCCGAGCCACTCATCGCGCAGCTGGGTCAGGAGGCCATCGGATGGTGGGCGGACAAGTTCCCCGGCACCGCCCGTTGCGGCACGCTGGTGCTCGCGCACGGACGTGACGTGGCCGAGCTGAACGAGTTCGCCGCGCGCACGGATCAATTCGAGAGAATCGGTCGGGAGCGCATCTCCGAGCTCGAGCCGGACCTTGCGGAACGCTTCAGTCAGGCGCTGTACTTCCCGACAGAAGCCCATGTTGATCCACGCGCCGCGTTGGCGGCCCTGCGAAACCAGCTCGGCGCGCGAGTGCAGTTCGGAGTGGACGTGACTCCGGCGCGCATTCGCGAGTTGCAGCTGGCGGGCCACGTCGTCGTGAACTGCACGGGCCTCGCCGCCCGCGGCGAACACAGCGATCTGCGCGGCGTGAAAGGCGAGATGATCCTGATCCGCAATCGGGAACTGTCGCTTGGGCGCCCGGTGCGCGTGCTTCATGCACGTCTGCCGCTCTACGTCGTTCCGCGAGCGGACGGGCTCTTCATGGTCGGCGCAACCATGTTGGAGAGCGACGATGCCGGCCGGGTCTCTGTTCGCTCGGTGCTCGAGCTGCTGACCGCCGTCTATGCATTGAACCCGATGTTCGGCGAAGCGGAAGTGGTGGAAATCGGTACCGGCGTGCGCCCCGCGTTCATCGACAATCTGCCGCGCATTCGGTGGCGTGACGGCGTGCTGCATCTGAATGGCTTCTTCCGTCATGGTTTTCTGCTCGCACCGGCCATGGCGCGCATGGCGGCTGACGTGCTGCTGCAAGAGGCCTGCTTCCCGGAGGTAATGGATGAAGATCATCGTGAACGGCGACGTGCATGACGTGCCGGCCGCTGCGTCCCTGGCGGGTGCTCTCGAGCAACTCGGCTTGGGTGGGGCTGTGGTGGCAACAGCGCTCAACGGGGAGTTCGTCGCGTCAGCCGCTCGCGGCAAGGTCACGCTCTCGGAAGGTGACCGCATCGAAGTGCTCGCCCCAATGCAGGGAGGTTGAATGAGACGGTTCTACGGAGTCGAGCTCAGCTCGAGATTGATGGTCGGGACGGCGAGATTTCCGTCGCCAGCGATCCTGTCGCAGGCCGTTCGCGTATCCGGCGCGGAAGTCGCAACCGTCTCGTTGCGGCGGGAATCGGGGGCCGACCGGGCGGGGCAGGCATTCTGGTCGATCATCCGCGAGCTCGGCGTGCGCGTGCTGCCCAACACGGCGGGCTGCCGCTCCGTGAAGGAAGCGGTGACCACGGCGCACATGGCCCGCGACGTGTTCGGAACAAAGTGGCTGAAGCTCGAAGTGATCGGGGAGGACGACACGCTGCAGCCGGATGTGTTCGGCCTCGTGGAAGCTGCTCGCATCCTCATCGCTGAAGGCTTCGAGGTCTTCCCCTACACGACGGAAGACCTCGTCGTCGCAGGGAAGCTGATGGATGCGGGATGTCAGGTGCTCATGCCGTGGGGCTCGCCCATCGGCTCCGGGCGCGGGCTCCACAATCTTTTCGGGCTGAAAGCGCTGCGCGCGCACTTTCCCGGCATTCCGCTCGTCATCGACGCTGGCATCGGCGTGCCGTCGCACGCGGCGCAGGCGATGGAACTGGGCTTCGACGCGGTGCTGATCAACACGGCAATCGCCAGGGCGCGCGATCCAGTGGGCATGGCCGAAGCGTTCTCTGCTGCCGTCGAGGCCGGCATGCTGGCGTACAACGCGGGGCCAATGGAAACACGCGAGATGGCAGCGCCGTCGACACCGGTCATCGGCAAGGCCTTTCTCACGTGAAGCTGCCTCTCGATCGCTTCTATCCGATTGTGGACAGCGCGGTGTGGGTCGAGCGGCTCGTGCGCGTGGGCGCCCGGTTCATTCAGCTGCGCATGAAGGATCAGCCTCTCGATGTCGTGCGTACCCACATCCGCCAGGCGCGAGTGGCCTGTGAAAGCGCCGCCGCGCAGCTCGTCGTAAACGACCATTGGCAGTTGGCCATCGAAGAGGCATGCGACTTCGTGCATCTCGGACAAGAGGACCTCGACGACGCGGATCTCGAAGCGATTCGAGACGCCGGGATCCGGCTGGGTGTCAGCAGTCACGACTACGCCGAGCTGGAGCGTGCGCTCTCGACCGAGCCGGCGTACATCGCACTCGGGCCGATCTATCCCACGCTGCTGAAGAAGATGAAGTGGTCGCCGCAAGGCCTGTTCCGCGTGACGGAGTGGAAACAGCTCGTCGGTGAGATTCCGCTCGTGGCGATTGTTGGGCTGACGGTTGAGCGCCTGCCGCAGGTGTTCGCCGCGGGGGCTGACATCGCGGCGGTCGTGACGGACATCGTCAGGCATGATGATCCGATCGCACGAACGCGGGAGTGGATCGCCGCGACCCGGGCGGTGCACTGATGGGTGGCCCGGTCGATCGCACGAGCGGAGC
>JBDZVF010000263.1:0-8736 GCA_040255575.1 Pseudomonadota bacterium
CTCGTCCAGGGACTTCGCGGCGGCCTGCGCGCGGCTGATCACATGCTCCGCCTCCGTGATGCGCCCCTGCTCCACCTTCAGTCGAAGCGCGAGGATGACGGGACGCGTGCGGTTCTCGAACACCGTGCCGATGTAGGCAACCTCGCCTTTCTCGGTGTCCGGGATGTAGAGGCGATACTTGCCGAGGTGCGACACGGTTCCCCACGACGCGTCGCCGAGCATCAGCTCCACGCCGTTCTCGGTGAACCGCGCGTTCCGCGCGAAGGGTGCGCGGTTTGGGTCGCGAGCCACGAGCGCGGCGAGATAGCGGTCGACAAATCCATTGAGGCACTCGCGTGCGCAGGCCGATGACTCGCCCGGCGCACGCCCTGGCGCCGCGGGTGTAACAGCGCTGGCCTGCCACGCAAGCGCGCAGCCCAGCAGGGCCGCGCTGAAAACCCCGCGTGGCACCTTCATTTCTCCCATCCGGAAGGAATGCCATACGCCGCCGTATTGATCACCGCCTCGATCTGGTGAATACGGCCGCTCTTGATCTTGAACACCTCTGCGATCTGCGTATCGAACGGCTTGAGCGCCGCCGGATGCATCTGCACGCGCGGCTTGCCGGGCATCTGTGCAAAGAGGACGTTCCCCGGATGTGCGAAGATGGCGAACGCGAGGACGTTACCGTTCTCTTCATCGACCACTTCGAAACGGCGATCGCGCACTTCGGTGATGTAACTGAAGGCGCCGGTATCGAGCTGCTGGCTGCAGGTGAGCCCCGCCATGCGACTGAACGTGCCCGAGTTGGCACCGGACTGCGCAGCGGAAGGCACTATCGGCGCGGTTTGCCTCCCGTTCTCGACGCGCACGCACGAGTCCGCGAACGGCACGACGCTGCCGCTGCTCTGTTCGATGCCATCGAAATAAGCATTTGCCGCGGCGATGAGCTGCTCGCGTGACACACGCTCCGCTGGCGTGAGCGGTTGGCTGAAAATCGCCGGTGGCGCGCCCTGCTTCTCGAGCATCTCCGCGCCTTCACGGCCGCGCGAGACGATGTGCTCCACCTCGAGAATACGGTGGTTCGCCACTTTGAGGCGCAGGCCAAGCAGCACAGGGCTGCCGTTCTCCAGCACCACGCCCATCCAGCCCACCTGCCCACCCTGAACATCGACGAAATGCTCGCGATACTTGCCGAGGCCGGTCGCAGTGGCCCAGAGCGCATCCCCGACACGCAGGATCATGCCGTTCTCGGTGTACTTCGCACGCGTGGCCCAGAGCAGGCGCGACGGATCCTTCGCGATCATCGCTTCCAGGTACTTGTCGGCGATGTCGATGAGACAGGGTCTGTCGCACGGACCCGCCACGGTCTCTTTCAGCGGCAGCGCCTGTGCGGCGATATTCTTCGGAGCGAACGCGGCCAATGCCAGTGCCGCACCCGCGGCCAGCAGACTGATCTTCATCGTGTACTGATTTCGGCAAGCCTGATCGCGGTGTCTGCCCCCCAGACCACCGTCGATTGCCGAGCCTCTGGAGATAGAGAGCGCGGCGGGACGAGATGGATACCCCACCGCTGAAAATTCTTTTCGCGTGCCGGTGTCGCGTTACGCGCGGCGGCAACGTACGGACCTCGCGGGGCCGAGGGCGGACTGACGAGCCACGCACGTAACGAATATTTGCGATGATGTCAGACGTCGCGTCATGACTCAGGCGGGAGGCCGAAAATGTCCGAGCATACGATCGATCCCTCGGAGAACTATCTGCTGCTGGAAGCGGACGGAGCAGCGATTCCGCTGCCCGGGGGCAGGCCTTTCTGGGAGCAGCTGATATCGGGTAATCCGGCCGATCCCGGCATCCGCAGGCTGATGGACAGCGAGCAAGGCCGGCTTGTTTCGGCATTCAACATGGAGGCCGACTGGACGAACTGGGAAATGCATCCGGCGGGTGACGAAATTCTTTTCATGCTCGAGGGCGAAGCGAAATTCCTTCTCGAGCTGGCTGACGGCATCCAGGAAATCGAGCTCGTTGCCGGCCGTTTACTGGTGGTGCCGAAAGGCGTGTGGCACACCGCGAAGGTACGCAAGCGGGCTCGCCTGCTGGCCATCACTGCGGGCCGCGGCACGCAGCACCGACCGGCATAGCCAGCATGCCATGCGTGCGCATGGCGTCTGGCCGATGCCGCCCGCTTCATTAGCCGATGGTTTGGTTGATGCCGCCGCTTCATTAGCCGATGGCTTGATCAGTGCCAGGTAAGCCGGAGCTTCAGCGCGTCCCGCTTTGATGCGTGAAGCAGCTCGCAGAACGAACAACCCATTCCTCCCTCCCGCCCGTGACGCGCCTTTTGGGAATAGCGACTGCTACCCAGCGCTTCGGGGAAAACTCGAAACAACGACAGGGAGAAATCGAACATGAAGCGTGTCATTCGTCTCCTGACGATCCTCTTCAGCGCGGTAGTGCTCACGGCACTGACACCGGCATACGCGGCGGCCTCCAGCTTCGGACGCACGACCGCAGGCACGATCCCGTCCAGTGGATTGCGCGCCGACTACAAGCGAGGCTCTGAATTCGTCCTGCCGGAAACCGGCATGCTTCAGCAGATCTGCGCCTACCTCGACACCAACGGCGGCGCAGGCAATGGCCAGTGGATTCGGTACGCGATGTATCAAGATCAGAACGGGGTGCCGGGGCAGCTCGTCACCGAGACAGAAGGGCAGTTCCTCGAACCATCCCTGCCGACTCCAAACTGGTTCTGCCTTCCCATCCGCGGAAGATGGCTGCAGGAGCCGGGCTCGTACTGGCTCGTGATCCATAGCGGCAATCTCGGGGGCATCGTTCGCTATTACTACGATGGTGCCGCCAACTGGTACGGCAATGCCGATGAGTGGGCCGGCGGCGCCGCGGACACTTTCGGCTCCGGTGGCGCGGGCGACGGAACGATCTCGATCCGTGCGGACTATTCGCCCCTGCGCTCCGCCGGCGCCACCGCCATCGGCACGCGCGTATCCTCGCCGATGGCCGCGAACATGAAACGCGGCTCGAGCTTCACGCTGACCGAGAAAGCCTCGGTGTGGCAGTTGAATGCCTACATCGACGGGCAAGGCGGCGCGGGCGGATCGCAGCCGTTGTGGATCGCGTTGTACGACGACCAGAACGGCGAGCCCGGCGCGCTCGTCACGAAGACGCAGGTGGATCCGGGCCCGGCCGGCAGCGCGGGACATTGGGTTAGCGGCCACGTCAGCAGCGCCAGTGCCATTCCGTTACTGCTGATGCCAGGGCGGTATTGGATTGTTCTTTACACCGGCAGCCCGGGCGGCGTGCTTCGTTACTACATGAGCGGAACGGGCAACTGGCGCGGCAACGCGAATCCTGACACGGAACCGAGCTCCTTCTTCGGGCCGGCACGCCCCGGTGACGGGACGATCACCGCCAACATTTCCTACACGCCCGAGAACGCCCTTCATCAGACGATGGGTCGCAGCACGCCGGGCACCATTCCATCGGGCCCGCTCGCCGCGAACTACATTCGCGGTTCGGATGTGACACCCGATCACTGGTTCCGCGAGGCCTGGGTCACGGCGTTGTGGGCCTACATGGACGGCAACGGGGGTGTGGCCGGATCACAGAAAGTGCGGCTCGGGCTGTACTTCGGAACCAACCCTGATCACTACACCGCGGACCGGGTCGTGATGAGCGATGAGGTGACGATCCCCGCCGGCCAGGCGCCGGGATGGGTGCGGTTCCCGGTGCCTTACACGCATATCACCAATGATTCGATCTATGGGCACTTCCACGTCATGATGCTCAGTGGTGGCACGCAAGGTGTTGCCCGTTACTACCTGAGCAATGACGCGATCAATTGGGCCGGTGCGCCGGTTGCGTACACGGACATCGGGCCGGGCTCGTTGAACTTCGAGGATCCGAACTACTACCCCGGGGGTCTCGCGGTTTCACCTGGGAGCGGTACGGTTTCGGTTTATGCCGAGTATGTGAATACGGCTGAGACGGACATGTACCCCTAGCGCGGGCGAGCGGCGTGCCGGCCGCTGGGGCCGGCACGTCGCGGTCGGCTCGATATCGATATCATTCTGACACCGGTCACGCCCAAGCGAACGTGCCCTGAAACCCCATCGTTACCAGACTGCGTCCTGCAAAAGATGCATGGCCGGGGGTCTTTTGTTAACGTGCACATCTCTCAGCGGGAGGCTTGAACGATGCTGGCGGTGGTGTGTCACGGGAAACGGGATCTCAGGGTCGAGCAGCTCGCGGAGCGGCCGCTGGCGCCGGACGAAGTGCGCGTCGCTGTCGCGTTCGGCGGCATCTGCGGCTCAGACCTGCACTATTTCCATCGCGGAGGGGTGGGCGACTTCGCCATCCGTCAGCCGCTGACGCTCGGGCACGAGGTGTCGGGTGTCGTCGTCGAAGTCGGCTCCGCCGTGAAGGACCTGGCGACCGGCACCAAGGCCGCGCTCGACCCGAGCCGTCCGTGCCTCACCTGCCACTACTGCCGCGCGGGGCGCAGTAACCTTTGTACGAATATGTTCTTCCTCGGCAGCGCAGGCCGGTTCCCGCATGTCCAGGGAGGGTTCGCGCAGCATCTCGTGCTTCGGCAGGATCAGATAGTTCCTGTACCTGCCGGCACCGATCTGTTGAAGCTGTCCGTCGCGGAGCCGCTCTCCGTCGGTTTGCACGCGGCCCGCCGTGCCGGCGCGCTGCTGGGCAAGCGCGTGATCGTCAGCGGTTCTGGGCCGATCGGGTTGTTGACCGCGCGATCCGCCCGCCTGGCCGGCGCCGCCGAAGTGGTCTGCACGGATGTTCAGGACGCGCCGCTCGCCATCGCGCGCGCTCACATGGGCGCGACCCGCACGATCAACGTCGCCACGAATGCGGCGGACCTCGGTGAATTCCAGCTCGAGGGCGGCTATTTCGATGTCGCCCTGGAAGCCTCAGGCGCGCCGGCGGCGCTCGATACGTTGTTCAAAGTCGTTCGCCGAGGCGGCCGCATCGTGCAGGTGGGCATGCTGCCGGCCGGAGCCACGCCCGTGCCGGTCAACGTGCTGCAGTCCCGGGAAATCGAGCTCGTCGGCTCATTTCGCGCGCACGATGAGTTCCGGCTCGCCGTGCATCTCATCGTCACGGGGCAGATCGATGTCACCGCGATTCTTTCGGGGACGTATCCGATCACGGAAGCGGCCCGGGCGCTCGAGCTCGCGGGCGATCGGAGCAAGGTGATCAAGCTGCACCTGGCGCTGAACGAGACCCCCGCGTGAGCGCGCAGAACGCTATATTACGGGACACATGAAACGAGCCACGAAGAAGAAGGCTGCCCGCACGAGCAAGTTCGCCACGCTGCGGCCACCCCGCCCCGGCCGATCACCCCGCCCTGCCGCCGCGTCGAACCAGCGCCCGACGATCCGCGATGTTTCCGTGCTTGCCGGCGTGTCGCGCATGACCGTGTCCCGCGTGATGCGCAAGCCGGACTCCGTGCTGCCTGCCACGCGGGATCGCGTGAACAAAGCCATCAGCGATCTCGGCTACGTCCCGGATCGCGCGGCCGGAAGCCTGCATACGCGTCGCACGGGGTTCATCGCCCTGATGTTGCCGACGCTCACGAACGCCAACTTCTCCGCCGTGGCCCACGGCCTGACGGATGCGCTGCGCGTTGCCGATTACGACTTGCTCATCGCGTATACGGATTACTCGAACGCGGAAGAAGAGCGCCAGCTGCGCAACCTGCTCGCACGGCGGCCGGAGGCGATCGTCGTCACCGGTCCGGTTCATCGGCGCGAGTCGGCGCGGATGCTGCTCGGCGCGGACGTGCCCGTCATCGAGATCGCGGACCTGCCGAGCCGGCCGATCGATCATGTCGTCGGCTTCTCGAACTATCAGGCCGGCCGCACGGCCGCGCGCTATCTCATCGAGAAAGGCTTCACGCGCATCGCGGCCGTCGCGAGCGCGAACGAGGGCGACGTGATCGACCATCGCGGCGAGGAACGCATCCGCGGGTTCGAGGATGAGCTGCGCCTGTCGGGCATGTCGACGGATTACACGGTCCGGCACGGCAAAGCACCCGTGAGCTACAGTCACGGCACTGCCGTCGCGGGCATCCTGCTCGAGCGCAAACCGGCGGTCGAGGCCGTGTTCGCCGTATCGGATCTCTCGGCGGTCGGCTTCGTCATGGAGTGCGCCCGGCGCGGCGTGCGCATCCCCGAGGACCTTTCCATCATGGGCTTCGGCGATTTCGAGATCGGCCGGGAGATCAATCCGCCGCTCACCACGATCCACGTCGATTTCCGCGCGCTGGGTCAGCGCACCGGTCAGATCATCCTGGAGCTGTTGTCGGAAGAAAAATCGAGCGTGACGCGCATCGTCGATGTGCAACTCAAGGTTCTCGAGCGCGCATCGGTTGCCGCAGTTCCCGGTACGGCCGGCACGCGACGAGCAGCAACGTGAACAAGACGGGCGCGGCGACGCCCACGACGATGGACAGCGAGTAGCGGATATCCTCCGGCGCGCTGAAGAGGTGATCCGTCATGAGCCCAATGACGAGTGGCCCCACTCCCAAACCGATCAGCGTGGTCATCGTGATGTAGAGCGCGGACGCCTGCGCGCGCGCACGGTTGGGAATGATCAACTGCAATGCCGTGCCGGCGCAGGCGTACGGCAGGCTGCTCAGGAATACTGCCGGCGCGAGGAATAGCAGCGCGGCAGACGGGCTGGGCATGAGCGGTGCGAGCGCGCCGAACACACCACAGCCCACGAAACCAAAGGCAGCGACCCTGAGGGGCGCATCGAGGTAGCCACGCCGCGCCATGAGATCGTTCATGTAGCCGCCGAAATAGGCGCCCGCGGTCCCGAACACCAGGATGACGAGCCCGAACGAGAGCCCGATCTGCGCCGGATTCCATCCGTAAGAGCGCTCGAACAGCGCCGGCGTCCAGATGGCGAACGCGTAAGAGACGAGCGGCACGAACGCAAATCCCGCGAACATCGGCACCAGTGCGGCACGTCGTTCGCGCAGTACCGCGACGACCTCGCGGGTGGAGAGCGGGCGCGCCGCTATCCCCTCGCCCTGCGAACGACGGCGCTGCGGCTCGCGTAGCCACAGCAACAACGGCGCGAGCAGCAATCCCGGAAACCCGACCACGACGAACGCAGCCTGCCACGGCGCCATCGACGCGAGCGGGCCCGCCGCCAGCACGGGCGAAGTCGCGAGCCACTGGAGCAGCGCTCCGCCGCCGATATACGCGAGCCCCTGCCCGACGGGCGAGCTCATGAGAAATGCGCCCATCGGACGACCGAGCCGCTCCGGCGGAAACAGATCGCTCAGCATCGAGAAGCCGGCGGGCGTCAAGCTCGCCTCGCCCACCGCAACGCCGATGCGCGTGAGGAACAGCTGTGCGTAGCTGCGCGCGAGACCCGAGGCCATCGCGAACACGCTCCAGAACGCGACCGCTATAGCGATGATGAGCCGGCGCTCATAGCGGTCTGCCAGCCGACCGATCGGAATGCAGGCGAGCACGTAGAAGATGCCGAACGCGACTCCCTGCAACATGCCGAATCGCGTGTCGTCGAGCGCGAAGGCCTCTTTCACCGGCCCGACCATCAGGTTGATGACCGTGCGGTCGAACTGCGAAACGATCGACGCGAGCGCGAGTAATAAAACCGCGAGCCATCCGCGCCAGGCGCTGGGCCAGGGAGCCGATGCTTCGGACGGCAGCGCGGACGCGTGCATCGACCGGCGTCAGAGCCGGTCGTCGATCGGCGTGCGCACGAAGCCCTCGGGGAACTCTTCGACCGCGTTGCCGACGATGGTGTACTCCTTCTTGCGCCCGCTGAAGCGCCCTTCCAGCTCCATGTAGCTCTGTGGATCGAAGAGCGGCGTGGCGCTCATGCCCATCACTCCGGTCGCATCCACCTTGTCGCAGGTGTAGAGGCTGCCCTGCTGCGCGAAGTTCTTCTTGCCGTGCTCGAGCATGCCATCCATCGCGGCCTTCAGTGTGTAGTGCATCGTCAGGAAGTTGTAGCCGAGCGGGTAGATCTGCTCGACGGTGACTTCCGGGACGCCGTTGCTGCCGGCAACGTCGGGATACATTTTCCAGCCCGGAACGCGCTTGGCAACATACGCGGCATCTTCGAGATTGCTGAGCTTCACGACGGTGGTCATCTCCGCGCCGAGCTCGACTGCCTTGCGGCAACGTTCGATGCCTTCGTCGAGCTCGGTCTTCGGGTCCGCGTTCGTGCGCGCGATCAGGATGCAGTCGGTGCCCTCGAGCGCCGCGAGCGCCGCGCGCACCTTCTCGTAGTACAGCTCGCGCGGCAGGAGCCGCGTCGACTCCTCCATGTCGCCCGAGTCCTCGAGCTGCAGCGCCTTCGCGCCGGCCGCCGCCATGCGCCTGGCGGCGCGATACACCGCGAGCGGACCGCCGAACCCATCCTCGATGTCCGCGGCGAGCGGAATGCCCGAGGTCTGGCTGATGCGGCTCGTGATCCACTCGAGATCGGTGAGATTCGTGAAGCCGTAGTCGATGACGCCGTTCATCGCGATGGAGACTTCGCCGCCGCTCAACATCATGGCGGGGAAGCCGACCATCTCCACTGCCCGCGCCGACGCGCAGTCGTACACGCACGGCGCCACCACACACGACGTCGCCTCACGCAGCACCTGGCGCAACGATTTCTTGGTCATCGAAGGATCCCCATGTGAACGATAACTTGGACGGTAACCGCAGGGCGCCCGGGGGCGCAAGAGCCCCTCAG
>JBDZVF010000264.1:0-8731 GCA_040255575.1 Pseudomonadota bacterium
CCCTGCCGGCCCCGCGCCGACGACGCAGATGCGCCGCGGGGTCGTCACCGGGGCGAGCACCAGTTCCGTCTCGCGCGCGGCGCGCGGGTTGACCAGGCAGGTGGCGTTCTTTCCCTCGAAGATCCGGTCGAGGCAGGCCTGATTGCAGGCGATGCACGTGTTGATCTGCGCTTCGCGCCCGCTCGCCGCCTTGTTGGCGAACTCCGCATCGGCCAGCAGCGGTCGTGCCATCGAGACGAGATCGGCGGCTCCGTCACGCAACAGCGCGTCCGCCACCGCGGGATCGTTGATGCGATTGGTGGCGATCACAGGGACTTTGGCACTTGCCTTGAAGCGCGCCGTGACCCACGAGAACGCAGCGCGCGGCACCATGCCCGCGATGGTCGGAACGCGTGCTTCATGCCAGCCGATGCCCGTGTTGATGAGCGTGACGCCCGCCCGCTCCAGCTCGCCGAGGAGCCACACCGCATCCTCGAAGGTGTTGCCCCCGGCCACGAGATCGAGGCCGGACAGCCGGAAAATCAGGATGAAGTCCGGCCCCACCGCCGCCCTCACCCGCCGCACGATTTCAAGCGGGAAGCGGCAGCGATTCTCGCGGGAGCCGCCCCAGTCATCGGTCCGCTTGTTCGTGTGCGGCGAGATGAACTGGTTCAGGAGGTAGCCTTCCGAGCCCATGATCTCGACGCCGTCGTAGCCCGCCTCGCGCGCGAGCTGCGCCGAGCGGGCGAAGGCCGCGATCTGCTCCTCGATCGCTGCGGGCTTGAGCTCTGAGGGGGTGAAGCGATTGATCGGCGCCTTGATGCGCGACGGTGCCACGATGAACGGGTGGTAGCCGTACCGCCCCGCGTGAAGAATCTGCATGCAGATGTGCCCGCCTTCGGCGTGCACCGCTTCGGTGAGAAGCCTGTGGCGCGGCACTTCGCGCCGTACGCTCAGCTTCGCGGCGAAGGGCGCGATCCAGCCGGCGCGATTCGGCGCGATGCCCCCGGTGACGATCAGGCCCACGCCCCCGCGGGCGCGCTCGGCGAAATAGGCGGCAAGCTTCGGGTAATCGCGCGCGCGATCTTCCAGGCCCGTATGCATCGAGCCCATGACGATCCGGTTACGCAGGGTGAGGAAGCCGAGATCGAGCGGAGCGAACAGGTGCGGGTAGCTCACGAGGATCGCGATGATACACTGCGCCGCTGCCGCGGCACTCTCCCAAACGACTGGCCCCAGGAACGGCCCCAACGAATGGCCCACACACTGGCCCGAAAGATCGGCGAACCCGTGAGCCCACCGATTCTCGAAGTCCGCAATCTCGTCAAGACTTACCCCGGCGCAACGCCAGTCACCGCTGTCAACGGCGTGTCACTCGCGGTGCCCGAAGGCATCTGCTTCGGCCTCCTCGGGCCGAACGGCGCGGGCAAGACCACCAGCATCGAGATCATGGAGGGCATTCTCGGCGCGACCTCCGGCGAGGTGCTCTATCGCGGCGAGCCTATCGGTCGGCGCTTCAAGGAGGAAGCCGGAATTCTCTTCCAGAAGACCGCCCTCCAGGATTTCCTGACCGTCCGGCAGAGTCTCAACATGTTCCGCGGCCTGTACTCGCGCGGCCTGGACGTCGATGAGGTCATCCGGCTGTGCGCGCTGGAAAAGCTGGAGAAGCGTGACACGCGCAAGCTTTCCGGCGGCCAGCAGCAGCGGCTGCTGCTCGCGATCGCGCTGGTGAACGATCCCTCGCTGCTTTTTCTGGACGAGCCCACGACCGGGCTCGACCCGCAGGCCCGGCGCAATTTCTGGGAGCTGGTGCAATCGATCAAGGCGCGCAGCAAGACGATCATCCTCACGACGCACTACATGGAAGAAGCGGAGCTGCTGTGCGATGAGATCGCCATCATGGATCGAGGCCGCGTGATCGCCCAGGGCACGCCGCGCGACCTGCTGCGCAAGCACTTCGACGAAGTGCTGCTGGAACTGCCGCGGCAGGAGTTTCCCGCGACTGCGCGCGAGCTGCCCCTGAAGCTGATCGAGGCGAGCGACCGGGTGGAGATCACCACCAACGATCTGGACGGCACGTTGCGCAAGCTGATGGATGCGCGCATTCCGCTGAAGGACCTGCGCATCCGCCCGCCCAATCTCGAAGACCTCTTCCTCGAGCTCACCGGCAAGGAACTGCGCGCATGATCCAGCGGCTACTGTCGGTTTTCCACGCACGCAACCTCGAGTTCGTCCGCGACCGGAGCACCATGATCTTCGTGCTGGTGCTGCCCATCGCGATGATCGTCGGCATGAGCTTCGTGTTCGGCGGCAAGGAGCGGCCGCTCTTCAAGGTCGGCGTGCTGACGCAGGTGGTGGACACGAAGGCGCACCCCTTCCTCACGGAACGGTACGTCGACTTCGTCGCGGTGAAGGACCCGACGGATGCTGTTCACAAGGTATCCCGGCATGCGCTCGATCTGCTCATCGATCTCAAGCAGCACCCTGTGCGGTACTGGGTGAACCCCAGCTCGCCGAAGGGCTACATCATCGAAAAGCTGCTGCTGCAGAGTGACCCGAGCGCGCATCGGGAGCCGGTCTCCGGGGACGCCGTGCCGTACGTGAACTGGCTGCTGCCCGGCATTCTCGGCATGAACCTCATGTTCAGCTGCATCTTTGGCGTCGGCTACGTGGTGCTTCGCTATCGCAAGAACGGGTTTCTCAAGCGGCTGAACGCGACGCCGCTCACGGCTTTCGAGTTCCTTACGGCGCAGGTGCTGTCGCGACTCGTGTTGACGATGGTCGTGACGGTGCTGCTCTACATCGGCATTGCCACGCTGATCCGCTTTCATTCGATGGGAAATCCGCTGCTGCTGATCCTGCTGCTCTTCGTGGGGTCGCTCTCGATGATCGCGCTGGGCCTCACGATTGCCGCCCGCTTCGCGAGCGAAGAGCTGGTGAGCGGGCTCCTGAACCTGCTGACGTGGCCGATGATGCTGCTCTCGGGCGTCTGGTTCTCGCTCGAAGGCTCGCCCGATTGGGTTCAGTGGGTGGCAAAGATCTTCCCGCTCACGCACGTGCTCGACGCGGCTCGCGCGATCATGCTCGACGGCGCCGGCATCACCGCGATCGCCTCGGATCTGCTCTATCTCGTTATTACCGCGGTCGCCTTTCTCGCCTTCGGCGCGTGGTCTTTCCGTTGGCGCGTGGAGTAACGAGTGCGATTCTTCAGCGACAACACTGCTACCGCGTGCCCGGAGATTCTCGCGGCGCTGGGCGAGGTCAATCACGGGCGGGCGAAGGCCTACGGAGAGGATGAGTGGACCCAGCGCATCGATGAGGCGCTGGGAGCCTACTTTGGAACTAAGGTGCGGGCCTTCGTTGTGGTCAGCGGCACGGCGGCTAATGCGCTGAGCCTGGCGACGCTGATTCCGCCGTATGGCACGGTGTTCGCTCACGAAGGGGCGCACGTCCTCAATGATGAGTGCGGGGCGACCGAGTTTTACTCGGGCGGTGGGCGCGTCGTGGGGGCGCCTGGAAGCAACGGTAAGCTCACCGTCGAGACGTTGGGCCAGCTGCTCGATGATCTGCACGTGTCCGTGCATTCGATGCAGCCGGCCGCAGTTTCGCTGACTCAGGCGACGGAAGTCGGCACGTCCTATCGGCCGGATGAGATCGCCGCACTGTCATCGCTCGCGCAGGGGCATCGCCTTCACGTTCACATGGATGGCGCGCGGTTTGCGAACGCCGTTGAGTTCCTGGGCTGCGCGCCCGCTGATATCACCTGGCGCGCCGGGGTCGATGTGCTGTCGTTCGGGGCGACGAAGAACGGCGCGCTCGCCGCGGAGGCGGTGGTGTTCTTCAATCGCGACCTCGTGCGCGACTTCGAGCTTCGTCGCAAGCGCGCGGGGCACCTCATGTCGAAGTCGTGTTACGTCTCGGCGCAGCTGCTCGCGTATGTCCGCAACGACGTGTGGCGGCGGAACGCGGCGCGCGCAAACGGCCTCGCCCGCCAGATCGGCGCGGCAGCGGGCGCGGCGCTGCTCTACCCGGTAGAAGCCAACGAGGTATTCCTGAAGCTCGGCGCAACGGGTAAGCAGCAATTGCGCGAAGCGGGCTTTGAATTTCACCCCTGGGGCAGCGAAAGCTCCGGCAACACCCGCTTCGTGGTCTCCTGGGACCAGCCGGAAAGCGACGTCACAGCCCTCTGCAAAGCGCTGCGCGAGCGCAAGTGGTGAGACCGAGAGTGCGCACGGCGCGCGGGGCGTGACGCTTGCCCCTGGGTGCGATGCCCGCACGACGATGGGCCTGCCCCTGGGCACGATGCTCACACGACGATGGGCTTGCCCCCGGGCGCGATGCTCAGACGTCGATGGGCTTGCCCCCAGGGCGCGACGCTCGCCCGACGACGGGCGTCGACGGCCTCAGCCGGTGATCTTGAGCAGCAGACGCCGCGCCAGCGCGAAATCGGGCGCGAGCAACAATGCGCGTTCGAGGGCGTCGCGGGCGTTCAGGACGTCGCCCTGCTCGAGATAGCCGCTGGCGAGGTACGTGTAGGCCTCAGCAGCGCCCCAGCCGGGCGTGCGGCCGACGTCCTGGCGCTCCGCTTCGAACGCGGTGGCCGCCTTCTTGAGCTTCGCGATCGCGGAGGCGTCGACCTTGCCATCCTCGCCACTGTCGAGCGCATCCAGCAGCAGCACGCGCGGGCCTTTCGGGGCGAGCTTCACAGCGCGCTCCATCTGCCCGGCGCTCTTTGGGCCCGCGAGCGGCCTCCACGGAGTGAGGTTCCCCAGCATGCGCAGACACGCGGACTGCAACGCCCATCCTTCCGCAAAATCCGACTTCGCGGTCACCGCAGCATCGAGCCGACTCACACAGCGGGCCGCGGCCTCACGCGCGCGCGCCTTGTCCTTCGCGGCGATGAGCATCGCCAGCCGGTAGTTGGCAAGACCCACGTAGTAATGCTGGAGCGGATACTCCGCTTCGACCCCGGAAAGCTGCCTCACGATCTCCCGCACCGCGCGCGGGTCTTCCGTGTAGAAGCCGTACTGGATGCGACCTTCAACGTCCATCCAATCCATGTCGGCCGCGCTTGCGTTCGACGCCGCAAGCAAGACGAGAGACAGAATGACTACTCCGCGAGAGAAAGCTTTCATTGAGAGGCCGAATGCTTCCGTAAAATGCGCCCCGATATGACGAACGCTAACACATCGCATTTTTCTGCAGGCGGGACGGCAGTCTCAACCGCATTGGTCGATATCGGTATCAACCTCACGCACGACAGTTATGACAGCGACCGGGACGCGGTAATGGCCCGCGCCGCCGCTGCTGGAGTCGTGCAGATGGTCGTCACAGGTGCAAGCGCGGAAGGCTCGAGAAAAGCCGTCGCGCTGGCCCACGCGCACCCAGGCGTGCTCTACGCGACGGCCGGTGTTCACCCGCATCACGCCACGGAGCTCACGAGCGAGCACGCACAGGAGCTCGAAGGGCTGGCGCACAGGCCGGAAGTCGTCGCCGTGGGCGAATGCGGGATCGACTACTTCCGTGATTTCTCGCCTCGTGACGTGCAGCGAGACGCGTTCGCGCGGCAGCTCGAGATCGCGGCACGCGTGGGCAAGCCCGTGTTCCTGCATCAACGCGACGCGCACGAAGACTTTGTCGCCATCCTGCGAGAGCATTCGAGCGCGCTGAAGGCGGGCGGCGTCGCCCACTGCTTCACGGGCCAGGCGAACGAGCTCGAGGACTACCTCAACATGGGCCTCCATATCGGCATCACTGGCTGGATCTGCGACGAACGGCGCGGAGCGCACCTCGTGCCGCTCATGCGGCGCATTCCCGCCGACAAGCTGATGATCGAGACCGACGGGCCCTACCTCCTGCCGCGGGACCTGAACCCGAAGCCGGCCTCGCGCAGAAACGAGCCGGCGTATCTTCCGCACATCGCCGAAGCGATCGCGCGGGCGCGCGGCGAAACCGTCGGGCAGCTGGCGGAATCGAGCACGGCCACGGCACGAAGGTTCTTTAACTTGAAGGCGTAAGCTATTGTAAGGAATGGCCTATGAATCTTTCCGACCTGCGCAATTCCGTCGATCGCCAGTGGCAGGAGTCGATCATGGAGCGGCTCACGGAATACGTGCGCATCCCGAACAAGTCGCCGATGTTCGACCCGGAGTGGGAGAAGCACGGCCACATCGACGCAGCGGCGAACCTCATCGCCGACTGGTGTCGCAAGCAGCCTGTCGAGGGAATGAAGGTTGAAGTGCGCCGCCTGCCCGGCCTCACGCCGATCGTGCTCGTCGACGTGCCGGGCGAAGTGCCCGACTGCGTGCTCCTCTACGGCCATCTCGACAAGCAACCCGAGTTCACCGGCTGGCTTCCCGGGCTTGCGCCGTGGGAGCCCGTGATTCGCGACGGCAAGCTGTACGGCCGCGGTGGCGCGGACGACGGATATGCGGCGTTCAGCTCACTCGCAGCGATCGTCGCGTTGAAAGAGCAGCGCATTCCCCTGCCCCGCTGCGTGATCCTCATCGAAGCGTCGGAGGAAAGCGGCAGCATTCACCTGCCTGCCCATCTGCGCGCGCTCGGCGAAAAACTCGGGCAACCGTCACTCGTCGTCTGCCTCGACGCGGAGGCTGGCAATTACGAGCAGGTGTGGTGCACGACTTCATTGCGCGGGAATCTCGTGGGCGAGCTGCGTGTGCGCATGCTCACCGAAGGCGTGCACTCAGGCATGGGCACGGGAATCGCCGCAACGCCGTTTCGGGTGGCGCAACAGCTTCTGGCGCGGCTGGAAAATCCGGTGAACGGCGACATCCTGATCGAGGAGTTGCAGGTCAGCGTGCCCCCCGACCGCCTCGCGCAGATCACCACGGCGGCGAAGGTGCTCGGCGACGCCGTGGCGCGCAAGGTGCCGTTCGCGGAAGGCGTGCAGCCGCTGTCCAACGATCCTGCCGAGCTCCTGATCAACACCACGTGGCGCGCCACCCTCGCCGTGACGGGCGCCGATGGACTGCCACCCACTCAGAATGCGGGCAACGTGCTGCTGCCGGAAGTTGTCCTGAAGTTGTCGCTGCGCCTGCCGCCCACTACGGATCCCGCCAGGGCGGCCAAAGCGGTGAAAGCGGTGCTGGAGCGCGATCCGCCTTATGGCGCGCAGGTCAGCTTCGAGGCGGGTGTCGGAAGTCCGGGCTGGAACGCCCCGACGTTCGCGCCGTGGCTCGAGAAATCCATCTCAGCGGCCTCTCGCAACGTGTTCGGCAAGGATGCGGTCAGTGCAGGCAGCGGCGGCACCATTCCCTTCATGGGTATGCTTGGCGAGCAGTTCCCGCAGACGCAGTTCTTCATCACGGGCGTGCTCGGCCCGCAATCGAATGCGCATGGGCCGAACGAGTTTCTGCACATCGAATACGCACAGAAGCTGACCGCCTGTGTGGCGTTGGTGCTCGCAGATCACGCCACGCGGGCGTAGCCACGCGTGGGCGCAGGCGGCAAAAACCGCGCTTTTTGCCGCCGGCAACGATGTAGGGTTCCGAAAAAAGCGCCGCAGGCGACTTTTTTCCAATGAACTCAAAACAGCCGGGGCTGATTCATCTCGCTCGGCTTCACAGACGCCCGCAGCTGCTTCCACGCATCCCCGAACCGCTCAACGGTGCTCGACACCATGCGCTCGACCGGCGGAAATTCGGACCGCAATGAGTCGATCATGAGCGTCCACTTCGGCAGGCCCTTGGGAAACTTGCCGTTGCGCGTGAAGACGATGCGTCCCTCGACCGGCACGTCCCCCGCCACCGCCTTCACGGCAGCGATGCGGTCGTAGAGCCCGCTCTGAGGGTTCATGAAGGTGGTGCGACGGGCGCCATCCATCACCGTCCACTCGGACATCTGATCGCCGCCGAAGATGTTGCCGCGAACGTCGCGCAGATCCACCACCAGGATGCCGAGCGAGGTGAGGAGCAGGAAGTCGACGTGGTAATTGCCGCCCATGCCATCGGGCACCAGCACGTCGACCAGGTGATCGGAACCGGCTGCGACCACCGCATTCACGAGCGCCTTGTGCGCGCGCCTGGCGCGCAGCCAGCGCCACAACACTGAGAGCGCCCAGCCGAGCACGACCGCGGCCGCGACCAGCGCCCAGGTGGTCGGCGGCAGTTCCTCGATAAACTCCACAGCGCTCCCTTTGTTCAAGCGGAAAGTTTCCTCGCCCGAGGATTCTTTCGAGACCTACCCCGTTACCGGCGGTGCAAGACGCGCGTGCGCGCGGCCGGCCGCCTTACCGCATCACCCCGCGACGCCCAGCCCTGCGCGCAGCGCCGGCAGGGACGCATCGATTTCGGTGCATTCGACCGGACGCGCGAACAGCCTGGCCAGCGCTTGCGGCACGGCGACCTCGCGGCCGATCAACGGCTCGACGATTTCGCGGAATTTTGCCGGATGTGCCGTCGACACCAAAACCCAGCGCCCCTTCGATCGCCGCTCGGCCGGCAGCCGCTCATAGACCTCGGCGGCGACCGCGGTATGCGGACACCAGACCTGGCCGTATCGATCGAAGTCTTTGCGAATGCGTGCGCGGATGGCGTCATCGTCCACCCAATACGCACTGGCGGCCTTGCGCAAATCCTCGATTTCGGGAAATACGGAGCGCACGCGCTCCATGTTGCTCGGGTTGCCGACATTCATCGCCGAGGCGAGCGTTGCCACGCTCGCGCGCGGCTTCCACTCGCCCGTCTCGAAATAGTCCGGCACCGGACGGTTCGCGTCGTGCGCCAGCACGATA
>JBDZVF010000265.1:0-8705 GCA_040255575.1 Pseudomonadota bacterium
GTCGAGCTCCTGCTGCGCGAAGTAGCCGATGCTGAGGTCGCGCGCCTCCGTGCGCGTACCGGACATCGCCTGGAGCCCGCCCGCGAGCAGCTTCATGTACGTCGACTTGCCCGCGCCGTTGCGACCGAGCAGCCCGATGCGTGCCCCCGGCGCCAACGTCAACGAGATATTGGCGAGCACCACGCGATCGCCATAACCGACGGACTGCTTCTCGAGCGTGAGCAACGGCTTCGGCAACTTGTCCGGCTGCGCGAAGGAGAACTGGAACGGCGAGTCCACGTGCGCCGGCGCGATACGCTGCATGCGTTCGAGCGCCTTGATGCGGCTCTGTGCCTGGCGGGCCTTGGTCGCTTTTGCCCGGAAGCGCTCGATGAACGACTCCATGTGTTTGATCTCGCGCTGCTGGCGCGCGAACAGCGCTGCGTGCTCGGCCATCTCCGCTGCGCGCTGCTCTTCGAATTGCGAGTAGTTGCCGCGATACGCGCGCGCGGTGCCGTGTTCGATGTTCACGACGCGATTGATCACGCGATCGAGAAACTCCCGGTCGTGAGCGATCAGCAGCAGCGTGCCTGGGTACTCTCGCAGCCACTGTTCGAGCCAGAGGATGGCATCGAGGTCCAGATGGTTGGTGGGCTCATCGAGCAGCAGAAGGTCCGAGCGGCACATGAGTGCCTTCGCCACGTTGAGGCGCACGCGCCAGCCGCCGGAGAACTCCCTGACGGCGCGCGTTTCGTCGTCGGACGAGAAGCCAAGGCCGTGCAGCAGGCGACCGGCGCGGCTGCGCGCGTCGTAGCCGCCGGCTGCGGCATACGTGGCGTATAGCTCGCCCAGCTTTTCGCCTGCGTTGCGGGCTTCGGCGGCTGCGATGTCTCGCTCGATCGCGCGCAGCTGCGCGTCGCCGTCGAGCACGAACTCGATGGCGGGCTGGTCGGTGGCGTCGAGCTCTTGGGAGACGTGCGAGATTTCGAGGTTGCCGGGCATCTCGAAGGTGCCCGTGTCCGGCTGCAGCTCGCCGCGCACGAGCGCGAGCAGGCTCGACTTGCCGCTGCCGTTTTCGCCGGTGATGCCGATTTTCTCGCCGCGGAAGAGACCGAACGTGGCGCCGGAGAAGAGCAGCCGCGGCCCGCGGCGTATCGCGACGTCCTGGAAATTGAGCATGAAAGGCTGAGCGGCGCTGGCGCTGGGAAAATCGGGGCGCCGAAGGCTATAGCGCGCCGGGGAGAGGGGCAAGCGGCTCAGTCTGCGGCCTTTCAGGCACGCAGCCTACACCTGCAAACCCACTGCCGCAGCCCGCAGCCGCAGCTCGCAGCCGCAGCCCGCAGCCGCAGCCCGCATCCGCAGCCCGCAACCGCAGCCCGCAACCGCAGCCCAGCCTGCCAGGCCCCGAGCCTATCGAAGGCACGCCACGCGGCCGCCGCCGCTAACCCCCCGAGCGCTTCGCGTCGTAGCCGAGCTTGATCAGTTCCGCAACCAGCCGATCGCGGTGATCGCCCTGGATCTCGATCCGCCCATCCTTCGCCACGCCGCCGGCGCCGCAGCTCTTCTTCAGCCGGGTCGCCAGCGCCTCGAGCCCCGCGGCGTTCAGCGGCAGACCGGTAATCACCGACACACCCTTGCGCCCGCGCCCCGCAACTTCACGCCCCACGCGCACACGTGCGTTCCGCACATCCTTCGCACTGGGACCGCTCGCGCGGTCAGGCACGGGCTTGCCGAGCGAGGGGCCGAGAAGCGCTCCGAGCGACGTGCCGAACGACTCGCCGCCCGGGCTCGGCTTGGCCCCCGGCTTGATCACGGCACCGCGAAAGGTCTGCTTGGGTTTCATGCGCGCCTATGATGCCGCCGCGCGGCGAGCGCGCAACCGTCTCAGTGGGAAATGTTGGCCGGTATGCGATGCGTGCCTGTGGCCGAAGTGGGCGGCGTAGCCGCGTACTCCTCGAGCAGCGTGGCCAGCCTGTCCGGATCCACGGGCTTGACGATGTGCAGATCGAATCCCGCAGAAAGTGCCTGCGCCCGCTGCTCCGGCGCGCCATATCCGGTGAGCGCGATCATCAGCGGCGCAGATGCGTTGAGCGCCATGCGCACCTGCCTCGCCACCTCATAGCCATCCACAGTCGGCAGACCCAAATCCACCAGCGCTACGTCCGGCCGCTCCATGAGCGCGGACCGAATGCCTGACGCGCCATCGCTAGCCACGAGCACCTCGTGACCCCACAACTCGAGCAGGCACTTCAGCGCATCCTGCGCGTCCTGGTTGTCTTCCACGATGAGCACGCGGCGCGAGCTCGCGGGAGGCTTGCCCGGCGGGCAGAACGTGTCGATCGCAGCTGGCGGTGCCGGGCGCGCATCTTCCGCGAGCAGCGGCAACGTGATCTCGAAATGGCTGCCGCGCCCGCGCCCTTCGCTGCGTGCCTGCACTTTGCCACCGTGCAGCTCGACGAGTGTGCGTACGAGTGTGAGGCCGATGCCGAGGCCCCCGCGTGAGCGGGCCAGCGGCACGTCCGCTTGCGAGAACAGATCGAAGATGGTCCGCAGCGTGTGCGCATCCATGCCAATGCCGCGATCGCGAACCGTGATGCGAGCCTCGGCTCCCGACGGACCGCGACCGTACGCGAGACTGAAATCGATCACGTCGCCCGAGTTGCTGTACTTCGAGGCGTTGTCGAGCAGGTTGGTCAACACCTGCTCGAGTCGCATCGGATCGCCGCGCACGGTGAGCTGCGCGTTGGGCAACGCTACGCGCAATGCCTGGCTGCGCGGCGCGAACTTCGTCTGCTGGATGTTCGCCGCGATTTTCCTGACCAGCTCGTTGAGATCGACCGGCTCCCAATGCAGATCGATCTTTCCCTGCGTGACGCGCGCGGCATCGAGCAGGTCATCGACGAGTCGGCGCAAATGCGAGGTCTGGCGGCGGATGAGCTCCCGCGCGGTTCGCTCGATGGAGTCCGCCGGATCGGCGCGTTCCAGCAGCGGGAGCGAGGTGACGATCGCCGCCAGCGGATTGCGCAACTCGTGCGCCAGCATCGCGAGGAACTCGTTGGTGCGCCGGTTGGCGGCTTTCAGCTCCTCCGCCTGGTCCCGAAGCTCCTGCTCGACTTCCGTCAGCCGCAGCAGCGAGCGCACCGTCGCGATCAGTTCTTCCTGCTCGAAGGGATGGCTCAGGTACCCATCCGCGCCGCACTCGAGGCTCTGGACCTTGAACTCCGTCGCCACGAACACAGCCGAGGTGTGCAGCACCTTCACGCCATGCGTCTTCGGGTCGGCCTTGATGAGCTGGCAGACCTGCAGCCCCGTCATGTCCGGCAACTTGATGTCGAGCACGACGAGGCGCGGCATGCGCTCGCGCACCGTCTCGAGCGCCGCGCCGCCGGTTGCCGCTTCGAGCACCGTGAAGCCGCCCTTCTCCAGCATGCGTGTGACGAGATACCGGCTGGCATCGTTGTCGTTCACGTTGAGAACGAGCGCGCCGTCGTGGTGTTTTCGAGATTCAGTGCCTGCCATGACGCCTCAGCGATCGCTCGCCTGCGGCAGGCGGCGGGCCGCGCGATGGCGCTCCGCCTGAAGCGTCACATTCGCATATAAATCTGAGAGTTCCGCGAACCCCGTCTGTCTTCGGGCTCAATCGATGCCTCTTCGTATGGCCAAGGTCCGCGTGGGACACATCCGTGCAACGCCGACAGCAGGTTCTATTCCCGAAGCGTGGTTGGCAATCCGTGCCAGCTTGCTCCGCCCGAGGCGGTCTGCTCGAATCGCGATCCCAAAAGGGGGTTTACCGTCATGAATACACGCAGAGCGCGGCTCACACGCGCGATCATCCTGGGTGCCGGCTGCGCGCTCGCCGCGGTCTCAGCGGCCTTCGCTCACCATTCGTTCGCGATGTTCGACAGCGATAACCAGATCAAGGTGTCGGGCAAGGTCACGGGGTTCCAGTGGGCCAACCCTCACGTCTACATCGAGATGGACGGCAAGAACGTGAAGGACGAGAAGGCTGAGGTACGGCACTACACCGTCGAGTGTGCGAGCCCCGGCATCCTCACGCGCATTGGGTGGAAGTTCAACATGGTGAAACCAGGTGACGAGGTCACGGTCATCATCGCGCCTCTGCGTACCGGCGAGCCCGGCGGCCTGCTGAAGCAGGTCACGCTGCCCGACGGCCGCAAATTCCTGAACGGCGGCCCCGCGGGCAAGCCGAACATCGAGTGATCGCCGCGAAGCGCGTGTAATGAGGGGAACGGCGATGAAAGAAATGACACGACATAACCGCGTCAAGGGCTGCGCGCGCAACGCCGCGCTGGCCTCGGCCGCGATGCTGGGGCTGCTCGCAGCCGCCGCGGCGCCGGCAGCCGACGCACCGGCCGGTGCGAGCGGGAAGAGCAACGCCGCGAGTGCTACGCCGGCGGCGAGCGGCGCGAAATCGACCGCGCAGCGACCCGATCCGCGTACCGCGATGACGGGCCAGTGGAACCGCTATCCCGAGCTCGGCGAGACGCCCTCGCCGCAGTTTCCGGCGCCGGCGCCGATCCCGCCGCCGCCGCTGAAGGCCCAATACAAGGCCGACTACGACGCCCATCGCAAGATGATCGCGGATGCGGAAGCGGCGGGTAAGCCGCTTTTTCTGAACTACACCGCCTGCATCCCCGACGGCATGCCCGCGATGATGATGGGCATGTTCCCGATGGAAGTGCTGCAGACGCCGGGGCAGGTCACGATCATCCAGGAGGCGTACAACCAGGTCCGCCGTATCTACATGGGCGACGAGCTCCCGCCGTTCGAGGATGCCGAGCCGCTTTTCTGGGGGCACTCCACCGGCAAGTGGGAAGGGGACACGCTCGTCGTCGAGACGATCGGTATCAAGGAGTCCGTGAAGTTCCGCGATACACCCCACAGCAACCAGATGCGCATCTCCGAGCGCATTCGGATGCTCTCGCCGGACATGATGGAAGACGAGGTGACCGTGACCGATCCGGTGTATCTCGAGGGGCCCTGGAAATGGCGCTGGATGTACAAGCGCATGCCCGAGTACAAGATGCTGGAGTACGTCTGCGAGTCCAACCGGGAGTACCAGGACGAGAGCGGCGCAGCCCGCATGAGGCTCGGCAAATAGCGACAGGCTGACACGCATCCAGCTCGCGCGTCCCGGCGTATCCATGCCGGGCGCGCGGTGTTGCCGCCCGCACGATCGAGGGCGGCTTATGCGGGGCTGGGCTGGGGCGATAGCGTTACTGTTCGCGTGCGCTGTCGCGCACGCGGACGTGGCCGAGCTGCTGAAGCAGGGTGACGCGTTCGACGCGAAGCTCGATAACGCGCACGCGCTCGAGAGCTACCTGCACGCCGAGAAGCTCGGCGCCACAGATCCCGACACCCTCACGCACATCGCGCGCCAATACGCGCTGCTGATGAATGACACCGAGTCGGCGGAGGAGCAGCGGCACCTCGGCGAGCGCGCGCTCGAATACTCGCAGCGCGCGGTGGCTGCCAATCCCAGGCATGCGAAGTCGCTGTTGAGCGTGGCCATCTGCTACGGCCGGCTCATTCGGTTCCAGGACACGCGCACGAAGGTGGAGTACTCCCGGTTCGTGAAGGAGTACGCGGACCGGGCCTTGAAGCTCGATCCCACGGATTCATACGCGTGGCACGTGCTCGGAGCATGGAATTACGAGCTCGCGCAGATGGGGCCGTTCTCGCGCGCGTTCGTCAAAGTGGTGTACGGCGGCATGCCGCCCGCCTCGAACGAAGAAGCCGAGCGGCTGTTTCGCAAGGCCGTGGCGCTCGCGCCGGAGCGCGTCTCGCATCATGCGGAGCTCGGGCGCACGCTCGCCGCGCTCGGCAGGACGCAGGACGCGCGCCTCGAGCTCGAGAAGGCGCTTGCCTTGCCGAGCCGCGAGAAGGACGACCCCGAGTCGAAGCAGCGCGCCGCCGCTACCCTCGGGCGCCTTTGACGGATCGATGGCCTGACGGGCAGCGTCGCGCCACCGTCGCCCTCGCCGTCGCCGTCGCCGTCGCCGTCGTCCGGAGTCCGCCGTCCGCCGTCCGCAGTCCGGCAGTCCGCCGTGTCTGCCCATCCTGCCCATCGGCCGACCTGAAAGCGCCCGCGCGCAGCGGCGCCGGTCGATCAAGCCTCTGCGAGCTTCCTCGCGCCCACTTTCACCGGCGCGGTTTCCTTCAAGCCCAGCGCGAGCAGCGCGCCGACGAGCGCGCACACCATGGCCATGTACATGGGCGCCTGCAGACCGTAGAGATCGGCGAGCTTTCCGGCGAGCGGCGGACCGCCCGCGCCTCCGACCACTTCACCCACCCCCACGATGAGCCCAAGCGAAGTCGCAACGTATTTCGCCGGAATCGTCTCGGAGGGAATGGTCGCCATGAAGAGCGGGAACACGCCGCTCGCGGACCAGCCGATGAAGATGATGATGCCCAGGAGAACTGCCGACCCCGTGTAGTTCAGCACCGCGAGCGGATAGATCATGCCGATGAGCGAAAACACGATGACCACCGGCTTGCGCCCCACCTTGTCCGACAGGCCGGGCACGATGAACGCGAACACCGCCGCGGAGATGCCGAGCAGCGCCATCAGCCAGCTCGCCTGCTCCGACGGAATGTGCAGATAGTTCTCGTAGACCAGCGGCAGGAATACCCAGCCCAACACCATCCACGCCACCATGAAGCAGCACATCGCGCAACACAGGATGATGTTGCGGTAGCCGAACATCTGCAGCACCGACATCTTCTCAGCCGCCGCGCTCGCTTCGACCGCGGGCGAGATGGCATGCGTCTGCGGCTCACGCACCACCTTCCAGAGCAGCACGGCGCAGATGAGCCCGGGAATCGCGGCGATGTAGAACGCCGCCCGCCAGTGATAGGCGTTGGCAATCGCCACCAGCACGATCGGCGCGATCGAGGAGCCGATGAGGTTGCTCCCGAGGTTCTGCATCACGCCGGCGTTGAGCCCGCGCCGTTTCTCATCGGACTCGAGGGCGATCAGCGACTGCGAGATGGGCAGCACGCCGCCCTCGGCGGTGCCCATGAGCATGCGCGACAGCAGCAGCACCACGAACGATGAGGCGATGCCCGAGAGCACCGAGCACAGCGAGAAGATGACGACCGTGATGATGAGGATCGACTTGCGCTTGCCGGTCTTGTCCGAGAGATACCCGATCGCGAGCGCGGAGAGCGCGAAGGCGAACGACAGCGCCGAGGACAGCCAGCCCACTTCGGTGTTGGTGAGGTTCAGGTCCTTCTGCACGAAGGGCCCGAGATAGCTCATGGCGTTCCGGTCGAAGAACACGAAACCGAAGGTGAGGCACAGCACGGCCATGAGCCGCGTTTCGTAACGCCAAAAACCAGTCCGACTCATGCTGCAGGTGCCCCCTTTTTGATCGCACGCCATTGTGGGGAGGCGTGCCGCCTATGGAAAGGGGGAGGCGGCCGGGGGGCGAACGTGGCGAGCGAATGAGAAGGGCGGGTGACCCTCGTGACGGGACGGCCGGGCCTGCGGCGCGCTGCCCGCGACCGCGCCCGCGGGCTCGGGGATCAACTCAGGTGAAGGAAGATCGGGGTAGCCGGGCCTCGTGCCCGGCACTCCCTGTGGTTGCCGGGTTCCTCTACCGACGCAGCTTGAGGGTCGCTACGTTGCCGTCTGCCGATTGCCGGTCGTGACCGGCGACTGCCTCCTCTTCCTCGAGGGGATTGCCCTCCGGATGGCCGTTCGCGAGGGACTCGGAGCCTTGCGGACGCGCGGAGCCTTGCGGCTCGGCGTTGCCCGGGTTCCCGTTCGCGAGTGCGGCGCGTTTTTTTCGTTCGTGTATTTCCGCGCGATCGATGACGACGTGGCGGGGAGCTTCGATGCCAAAGCGCACCTGGCTGCCAACCACCCCGAGCACCGTCACCGTGACTTCATCCCCGATGTAGATGGTCTCAACGGGGCGTCGCGTGAGAATGAGCATTGCGGCCTCCTTCCGACACCTCAACGCAATGGCCGGGAACGATCGCTACCAGACTAGTCGCGACTGCAAGCCCCGGGGGTCGAGAGGCCCGGGGATCGTAGGGCCGGAAAGGTTCCCGGCGCAAGAGCGCACGACTCCAAAAAAGAGTCATCGTGACTTCATCTGCAGGCGATGCCTCGCACCCTGGCGCGCGCGGTGTGTTGTACTTTTATCGAGCCAAATATTAAAGACGGGCGAGCTGGTTTTTTCCGCGTACGGGCTGGGCGCAACAGTGCGGCCCCGGCTGGCGCGGCTGGGGGTGCGGGTACCTGCGCGGCGCGACGTCCGGGGTGGCGCGCCCCACCGGCGCCTGGGGGTGACTGGCACTGCCCGGACTCACACTGCTGGCAGCAACCCCCCGGATTACGTCCGACCAGCGGCCGGGATCACCTAATGCGACCGATTGGCGTGCACTGCGCTTCATCGAAATTGACCCCGGTCCGCCCCTCCCGCTACCGTCCGGCCGCCTACAACCAGAACAGTCCCATATGCTGTCGACTTTACGTGCTCTCGGGGAATGGCTGGCGACGACCTCGCTCAGCAATACCATTCAGAACGTGTCGTGGATCATTCCGACGGTCCAGACCATCCACATCATCTGCGTTGCCATCGTGATCTCCGCGGCGTTCCTCGTGGATCTGAGGATCCTCGGGTTGTTCTCGCGCTCACAGGCGCTCGCCTCGTTGTCGCACCGGTTCCTCACCTGGATCTGGTGGGCGCTGATCG
>JBDZVF010000266.1:0-8702 GCA_040255575.1 Pseudomonadota bacterium
CGTTCCGGATATTCAGCGCATTCACGCGCAGCGCCACGCCGAAGCTCGCCTGCAGCTTGGTGAGCTGCGCCGAGAGGCCGGCCTGCAGCGCGCGGGCCATGTAGGTCGCATCGTCGACCTCGATGGCGCGCACGCGGCGCCCGGTCACCTCGGTGATGAGCTTCGCGAAGTCCTGATGATTGATCAGCTCGGGGCCGGTGATCTCGTAAATCTTGCCCTCGTGCCCCGCAGTGGTCAGCACGACGGCCGCGGCCTCCGCGCAGTCCCTCCGCGCGACGGGCGCCCATTTGCCCTTGGCGCCGTTGGTGTAGAGGTCGCCACTCTTGATCGCCTGCGCGGCCTCCTGCACGAGCCCATCCATGTAGAGCTGGTTGCGCAGGATCGTGTACGGCACGCCACTCCTCATCAGCGCCTCTTCGGTCAGCTGATGAGTGCGCGCTACGAGCGCGGGATCGTCGGGCGTCGCGTTGATGAACGAGGTGTACACGATGTGACGAATGCCGGCCCGGCGTGCGGCGGAAATGGCGTTGGTGTGCCGGGCCACCGCGTCCCCCTCGCTGTTCGTGCTCACGAGCAGCAGCTCCCGACCGCCTGCGAAGGCGGGCTCCAGCGTTTCGGGCCTCTCGAAGTCGCCGAGCCGCACTTGCGCGCCATTGGTCGAAAACGAAGCCAGCTTCTCCGGCGTGCGGGTGACCAGCACCAGGTCCACGAGCTTCACGCCGCGCAGGAGCAGCGCCCGGATGGCCTCGCCAGCGAGGGCGCCAGAGGCCCCGCTGATGACGATCTTGTCGCCGTCCTGCTCCTTCTGAGCGGCAAGTGCCGTGCCGAAGGGAACCGCGAGCCCCGCCACAGCGACCGCCAGCATCGCCAGGAACCAGCGACGGCAGCGGGGCGCGGGCGCCCGCGGATTCGGCAACGGATTCACGCTCAGCCCCTCCACCAAGCGAAGCTGGCCGATGGTAGCGTCATTCCCGGGGCGTACGACACAGCCAAGGCTCGCTTTCCGTCCGCACGCGCTACGCCGTTCGTCCCTCGGCCGGGGACGCCCGGGGCGCGCGCCGTTCACGGTCGAGTCAGCCCGCCACCTTGATGTGCGGCATGAGCCGCCCGATCTGCCGCTGAAGCACGTCGGAAATCACGGGGCGGAACTTGTCGATCTCCTCGGCCGGCAGGCTCTTGAGGTCGGCGCCGGGATCGAAGTTGGCCCACTCGTAGACATAGCCGCCGCCCCATTCGCGAAAGGCCAGGTCCGAACTGTTGCCGCTCGTGCCGAAGAGGAGCATCTGCACGAGATTGAACACGACCGGCTTCTCGACCCCATCCTCCTCATCGCTGGTGGAGAACCCCCAACCTTGCACGTACACCGGCAGCCGCCGCAGCCGGTTGCCCGCGACCGACTCGGGGTTCGCGTTCGGGCCCGGCACCACGAGGATGAGTGCCTTCAGGTCCTCCGCCGTGATGACTCGCTGAATCTCTTCCAACGCGACATTCGGCAGACGATTGCTCTGGGACGTCTGGATGAACCATGAGCGCACCTGCCTGCGCAGCGTGTCCGGCGGCGCGAGCACCACCGGCTCGAAGCCGGCCTTGCTGAGCTCCGCGCTGAGTGGATCGTCCATGAGCTCCGGCAGGGACCACTGCACGCGATAGGTGCGCATGAAGCTTCCCTGCCGATTCTTGCCGACGTGATAGTGCGTCACGTCGGTAGACATCACCACGATGACGCCGATGCGCGAGCCGGCGGGCAGTGTCAGATCGTCCGCCGACACATCGGTAGCAACCAATACAAAACCGACAGCCAGAACGCCGGCCGCCAGCAAACGCTTTAGTCCATTCACGCTACTCCCCCCGGAAGCCAACCGGCCTGCGTGCGGCTGGTTTTCGCGATGGCTTTTATGACACGTAGAACGCATCCGAAGCAACGCTACTGGCTGAAAATTCACCCGGCCACCGGGCCGCCCGTACGTGTGCACGACATAAGTTGAGAGCAGCGGCACTCCCGGTTGACATCGCAAGCGCAGCGTGGATGGTGCGCAGCCATCTTCGCGGCAGCGGCGTCGTGCTCTTTCCGATACGAATCTGTACGAAGTGCATACATCTTCGCAAAAACGCGCGCGCCTCCCGAACTGACTCCGTTTCGAGACAGTACGGAACGACCATGAGCGCACGCGCGCCTTGCGTAGCACGGCGCGAAATGTTTGCATTCGTACAATGAGTGGAGAAGAAGCCCCGCCCCCGGCTGCGCCTGCCTCGAGCCTGGAGATGCTGAGAGACGAGGCGCGTCTGCTGGAAACGCTCAACCGCGTCGGCCAGGCGGTCGCGGCGGAGCTGAATCTCGAACGCGTGGTACAGACCGTCACCGATGCGGGTACGGAGCTCTCCGGCGCCGCGTTCGGCTCGTTCTTCTACAATCGCAGCGACGAGGCGACGGAAACCTATCGGCTCTACACGATCTCGGGCGTGCCGCGCGAGAAATTCGCGAGCTTCCCAATGCCGCGCAACACCGCGGTGTTCCGGCCGACCTTCAGCGGTGAAGGCATCGTGCGCTCGGACGACATCCTCGAAGACGTGCGCTACGGCCACAACCCGCCGTACCACGGCATGCCGGAGGGCCACCTGCCGGTGCGCAGCTATCTCGCGGTGCCGGTCGTCTCCCGCTCGGGCGAGGTGATCGGCGGTCTTTTTTTCGGCCATCCCGAGCCCGGCATCTTCACGGATCGCTCGGAGCGGCTGGTCGCGGGCATCGCCTCCCAGGCAGCCATCGCCATCGACAACGCGCGGCTCTTTGAGGCCGCGCAGCAGGAGATCGCGGAACGCAGGCGCGCCGAGACCCGCCTGCGCGAAAGCGAGGAAGCCTTGCGCGACGCGCATCGGCGCAAGGACGAGTTCCTCGCCACACTGGCCCATGAGCTGCGCAATCCGCTCGCGCCCATCCGCAATGCCGTCGAGATCCTGCGACTCTCGGAGGCGGATCCGGCGGCGGCCGCAAACGCGCGGCAACTGCTCGAGCGCCAGTTGAAGCAGCTCGTGCGCCTGATCGACGACCTGCTGGATGTCTCGCGCATCACCCAGGGCCGCCTCGAATTGCGCAAGGAAAAGCTCGATCTCGCGGCAGCCCTGCGCATGGCGCTCGAGACGAGCCGGCCGCTCATCGAGTCCCGCCAGCACACGTTGCATGTGAGCGCGCAGCCTGACACGTTCATTGTGGATGCGGACGCAACGCGCATCTCTCAGGTGTTCGCGAACCTGCTCAACAACAGCGCGAAATACTCCCCACCCGGCAGCTCCATCTCCGCTCGCATCATGCTCGATGGGAATCATGCGGCCGTCACCATCGCAGATAATGGTGTTGGCATTCCTCAGCAGATGCTTTCGCGCGTGTTCGATATGTTCGAACGCGTGGACCGCGAACCCGAAACCACGCCCGATGGCCTCGGCATCGGCCTCACCCTCGTGCGCCGCCTCGTCGAGCTCCACGGCGGAACGGTCAGCGCGCACAGCGAGGGCCTGAATTGCGGAAGCACCTTCGTTGTGAAGCTCCCACTGTGGCAGGCAGCGAGCCCGACGCAGGAAGCGCACGCGCCCACGGAGCCGCAGGAAGGCAGCGCCCGCCGCAAGATCCTCGTGGTCGATGACAACCGCGATTCCGCCATGAGCCTCTCGCTACTGCTCGAGCTCGACGGCCACGACGTCCGCCGGGCCTATGACGGCATCGAAGCACTCGAGATCGCCGAGGATTTCCGGCCGGAAGTCACCCTGCTCGACATCGGCATGCCCCGCCTGGATGGTTACGGCGCCGCGCGCGAGCTGCGACGGCGCGACTGGAGCAAGGATTCACTGCTCGTTGCCCTGACGGGGTGGGGCCAGCAGGAAGACAAGCGCAGAGCCCGGGAAGCGGGCTTCGATCATCACATGGTCAAGCCGGTGGACCCCGACGCCTTGCGCCGGCTGCTGGTCGAGTCCCGGCGTATGTGAAGCGGGGGACGTTGTATGCTCGCGCGACGCTTTGACGCGCGAGGCAACGACCATGAGCCACGACGGCAGCGCCTACGGCAGACCCGCTCAGCACTCGAACAAATTGCTCACCCAGGTGGGGCCAGGCACACCCTGCGGTGAGCTGTTGCGTCGTTACTGGCATCCCATCGCGACATCCGCCGACGTGCAGGACGTACCTCGCAAGGTCCGAGTGCTGGGCGAAGACCTAGTGCTGTTTCGGGATCGCAAAGGACGCGCGGGCCTGCTCTATCCGCGCTGCATGCATCGGGGCACGTCGCTCTACTACGGGCGCATCGAGGCGGAAGGCATCCGCTGCTGCTATCACGGTTGGCTCTTTGACGTGGAAGGTCGCTGCCTCGACCAGCCCTGCGAGCCGGATGGAGGGCGTCATCGCGACCAGGCGCGCCAGCCCTGGTACCCGGTGGAAGAGCGTTATGGGCTCGTGTTCGCGTATCTCGGCCCACCGCAGAAAAAGCCGGTGCTGCCCCGTTACGACATCCTCGAGAACGTGGGGCCGGAGCAGATGCTGTGGACCCACGTTGGCGGATTCTTCGCGACGGGGGATTCGTCGTTGTCCGTTGTTCCGTACAGCTGGCTGCAGATGAACGACAACGTGATGGACCCCTTCCACGTGCAGGTGCTGCACTCGACGTTCAGCGGAGTCCAGTTTCATCAGAAGTTCGCGTTGATGCCGAAGGTGGAGTTCTTCGCCGTCGATCACGGCGTGTGCTACTCCGCCGTGCGCCAGCTCGAGGACGGACGCGAAGTGGATCGCATCTCGTCGTGGCTCATGCCGAACATCATGAGTGTGCCGGACATCCAGTTTGCTTCCGGGGCGTCATCGAACGTCGCGTGGGTAGTGCCGGTGGACGACACGAGCTACGTGACGGCGGCCGTCATGAAGCTCCCGAAGGGGTCGGATTCACCCGGCATACGCGTGAACGGCAAGCGCTGGGGCGAGATGACGGAGGCCGAGCGGCAGCGCTTCCCCGGTGACTTCGAAGCGCAGTCGGGCCAGGGGACGATCTCGCTGCATTCGGAGGAGCATCTGGTGACGAGCGATCGCGGGATCATGATGCAGCGGCGGATCCTGGAGAAGCAGATCGAGGTAGTCGCGGCCGGGGGCGATCCGCTCGGCGTGAACTTCGATCCCGCGAAGGAAGTGCACGCCGTGCGATCAGGAAACTTCTTCCGCGCGGCCCGCGCGACGGGTTGAGCGCTGACGGGCTCCCGGCTACCGGCCGCGTCCCGCCGCCGCCGACCGCGCAACTGAGCGCTGCAACTGAGCGCCTCTTGGCCGCCCGGCGATTGAGGGCTTCCCTTCTTATCTCCGCGGCGTCTCAGGCGGCGGTGGCGGCACCGCCAGCGGCTGCATCGGCACTGACGTCGCAAAGTTGACAATCGGCCCGCTGACCATCGCCCCCGGCCCAACCGCCGTCATGCCGCGAACCGCCATCCCGCCACCGGGCAAAGGCCCACGCGGCAGGCTGTTGCGCATCTCAGTCTGCCAGTCCTGATATTCCTTGTACGCCTTGTACTGCTCCGTATTCAGCACCAGCTTCGCCCGATCCAGCAGCGCCTTGTCGTACTCGCTCTGCCACTGATTCATCTGCGCCATCATCTCTTCAGGCGCCAACCCCTGGCTCGGTGCGGGCCGTGGCATGCGCTGCGATTCCTCCATGATCGCCGCGAGCATCTGAGCGCGCTGGCTCTCCGTCATCGGCACGCCGGCCTGCTCCAGCTGATCGCGCACCACGCCGAGCTGCGAGCGTTCCGGCAGCGATTTCTGGAACGCGGCCCATTCGCCCGCCTTGTCCTGCCCGATGAGCGCGGTGATCTCGTCGTTGTTCTTTTTCTGAAGATCCTGGAAGTACTGCTGGATCGTCTGCCCTTCCGGAACCTTGTTCCGGACATCGCCAATGTTTCGCGTCTGCTGCTCGGCCAGCAGATCGAGCAACTGGTTGGTCTTCTCAGGAGACAACCCCAGCGCCTGCCCCGCATCCCCATAGAGTCGACGAATCGACATCTTCATGCGCGTGCGCATGAAACTTCGCGCAGCGGGCGATTCGAACGGGTTGCGTCCGCGAAGCCCGGCGGGCGGCGGCGGCGTGCTCGCCGGCGCCACCTCTGCCATGGCGAAGGTGGCGGCTCCCGGAGCATTCGGGCGCTCAGGACGCGGTGCCACCGCAACCGGGGGTGGCGCTGGCGTGTCCTGCTCGCGCAGCATCGACACTTCGCGCTCGAGCCGGGCCTTGTGCCGCTGCAGGTCGGCGACGAGCGCCTCCTGCTTCTGACGCATTCGGGTTTCCGTTTCCGCGCGCTCGCGTTGCGCGGAGGCCTGCCGTGCGAACTGAACGCTTGCGACCGCAAGAGAGGCTGTCGCGACGACCAGAACGAGGATGAGCGTCTTCATGGATGTATTAGTCCACGCTCGGTGGGTACTCTGACAGCCATACCTTAGCAAGATCCGGCCGCGCCCGCGCGCCGGCGGAGCAGGAAATGAAACGATCTGTAATGACAGCCCTTGCGATCGGGACCCTGGTCGCATCCGCCGCGTTTGGCGCCGAGCCGGAGTGGATGACCCAGAGCAACCAGTTCACCCAGCAGCTGCTGGACGTGAACGCGCGCTACGCCCCGGAAAGCGTGGCGAGCGCGGGCCTGGAGCAGTACGACACTCCGATCCTGGACATCAAGCCGCGCTACATGGAGCGCCAGGAAGCGGACCTCGCCGCCGTCGCAGCGAAGCTCGAGGCCGCTCGCGCCGGTGTGGCCGATCCGCGCGCGCGGCAGGATCTCGACATCCTCATCAAGTCGGCCAGGGACCAGGTCAACACCTCAGCACTGAACCGTCGCCTGATGATCCCCTACATCGACGTGGGGAAAACGGTGTTCCAGAGCATGCAGCTCATCCTGGACGAGCGCGTGTCCAAGAAGCGCCAGCAGGCCGCACTCGTTCGCTTGAAGCGCTACGCCGGCACCGAGAAAGGCTATGAGCCGCTGACGAAGCTCGCGGCGGCGCGCGTCGAGGAGCGCATGTCGGACGGCTCACTCACCTGGCCCTGGGAAAACGAGGTCAGGGACAGTCTCGACAACAGCCAGACTTACATCGATGGCATTCGCCAGCTTCTGCAGAAGAGCGGGCTCAAGGGATGGCAGAAGGACTTCGACGCGCTCTCGCGTGAGCTCGAGACGCACGACGAATGGGTGAAGGCCACCGTGCTTCCGCGTGCACGCAAGACGAACCGGCTGCCACCGGAAATCTACGCCGACAACCTGAAAGGCTTCGGCGTCGAGGCAGAGCCGCGCGAGGTCATGCAAAACGCGATGACCGCTTACCTGCAGGCGCGCGACGAGCTCGACACGCTCGCGCGCATCTATGCCGCGCAGAAGGGCTACAAATTCTCGGACTATCGCAGCGTGATTCGCGAGCTGAAGAAGAATCGCGTGCCTGAGGATCAGGTGCTCGCGGTGTATCAGTCGCATCTCGCGCAGATCGAAGACACGGTGCGCAGGCAGAACATCATCACCCTGCCCCAGCGCAAGGCGGCCATCCGCCTGGGAACACCCGCGGAGAACGCGGCCTCGCCCGCACCCCATCTCAACCCGCCGCGCCTGATCGGCAACACGGGTGAGCCGGCGGAGTTCGTCCTCACGCTCACGAATGCCTCCGGCGGCGCCATGGACGACTTCGCGAACGACGCCATCAGCTGGACGATCACCGCGCACGAATGCCGCCCCGGCCACGAGCTGCAGTTTGCCGGAATGATCGAACGCGGCGTCTCGAACGCGCGCGCGATCTACGCGTTCAATTCCGCGAACGTCGAAGGCTGGGCGCTGTACGCCGAAGCGATGATGAAGCAGTACCTGCCGATCGAAGGCCAGATCGGCGCCCTGCAGATGCGCATGCTGCGCGCGGCGCGGGCCTTTCTCGATCCGATGCTGAATCTCGGGCTCATCGAGCCCGACGCGGCCAAGCGCATTCTCACGGACGACGTGGTGCTCTCCGAGCCCTTTGCGACGTCGGAAGTGAACCGCTACACCTTCGTGATGCCTGGCCAGGCAACGTCGTACTTCTACGGCTACAGTCGCCTGCAGGCCCTACGCACGCGCGCGGAACTCGCGCTGGGCGACAAGTTCAACCAGAAGGCTTATCACGACTTCATCATCAGCCAGGGCCTGCTCCCGCTGGGCATGCTCGAGCAGACCGTGATGACCGACTTCGTCAGCGGTGCGCACTGAGGGCGGCTACGCACCGAGAACAATTAACGGAACAGCACCACCGCTTTGCTGAGCGTCATCCAGACGCCCCAGCCAATCGGAATCCATACCGCGGCCCACGCCAGCGCGACGATCGCCGGATTGACGTCTGGCCCGTTGGCCGCGGCGGCTTTCGTCGCGACAGCCGCGGCCGGCGGGGCCGCGACCGGCTCTTGCTTCATGTGGTGCTTCTCGGAGACCGGGCGCACCAGCCAGTTGCAGACGAATCCGATCGCCAGCAGACCTGCGAGTATGTACATCGTGATGTTGTAGGCGCTCGCGCGCGCGATGCCGTGCTCGATCTGATATTCGCGGATGTAGTTGACGAGGACCGGTCCGAAGATTCCGGCTGCCGACCACGCTGTCAGCAATCGCCCATGGATCGCGCCGACGTACTTGGTGCCGAAGATATCCGCGAGATACGCCGGCACCGTCGAGAAGCCGCCGCC
>JBDZVF010000267.1:0-8697 GCA_040255575.1 Pseudomonadota bacterium
TGGCAGGCCGCTTCATCCAGTCGCGAATGCCCGCTCGACTGCTCGATATCGATGTGCGCGACAGCGCCGCTCTCATCGATCAGCACGCGCAAGACGACGAGCCCTTCTTCGCCCGAGCGCCGGGACTCCGGCGGGTATCTGGGGTGCGGCGGCTCGATGTACGCGACATCGGTAATCGTGCGGGGCGCGGCCGGCGCGGCAACGGGCGCCGGGGCCGGCACGCGGGGCTGCTCGGCGACGGCGACCGTGATTGCATTCGGCGCCGGCTCCAGATTGATCGTGACGAGAGGCTGCTCGATGACGGGGAGCACCGGCTGCTCCAGCTGCGGCACAGCGGGTGGGGGTGGTGGCGCTTCGGAGACCTGCGTCGGCACCTCGATGATGCTCGCCTCGATGGGCGTGGCATCGAGCGCGGCGCGAATGGGCGTCCAGGTCGTCACGACGTAGATGAGGGCGACATGCACGGCCCCGATGACCAGCCACGTTCCGCAGCGGCGGGAAACGTGCGCCAGGAGGTCCGGGGAAGAAATCGCCGACATGTAGGGGGTGCTGGAGGGTTGATCGAACTGCCGGGAAGTATAAGGAAAGGCATTCCCATTTGGGAATGGTTCGCATTGGGAGGGGAGGCGCTTTCTTTCAGGAAGGCCGGGCTGAGGTCGGCGTTATGGTCAACCGCGCGATCGGACTCGCCGCGGACTCACTTCCCGGTGCGGGGCGCGGTCCGGGCCGCGGCCCCGAAGAAGCCCTCAATCGCCGGGCGGCTCAGAATGCGGCCCCGAAGAAGCCCTCAACCGCCTTGCGGCTCAGAAGGCGGGGCCGAACCCCTCAGGTCGCGAGCCCCATCCAGCGCTCGAGCTGCTCGACCCGATTGCGGCTGACGCTCAGCTGCACGCCGCTGCGCAGCTTCACCCCATAGTCCCCGCCCGGATCGCGCAGGAGCGTTTCGATCTGGTCGAGACGGACGATGGCCGAGCGGTGAATGCGGAAGAACTTCGCAGGGTCGAGCCGCTCCTCCAGCATCTGCATGCGCTCGCGGATGACGTGGGCCCGACCATTCGCATGCAGCTCGGCGTAGGGGCCGCTCGCGGTGATGTATTCGATATCGCCCACCGGCACCACGCGCACCTGGCCGCGCGTTTCCACGGCAATACGCTCGAGGTATTCGGGCTTCGCGCCCGGCGCGCCCGCGGTGGCCGGTGCCGCGGCACCGAGGCTGCCCGGCGCGCCCGCATGCCCGCCGCCCTGGAGCACCGCCAGCAGTTGCTCGGAAAGCCGGTCCACCTCTTCGAGCTCGATCAGCCGACGCGCGCGCGCGAACGCCTGCTCGAAGCGCTCGTCATCGAAGGGCTTCACGAGATAGTCGATGGCCGCCATGTCGAAAGCCTTGAGCGCGTACTGGTCATACGCGGTCACGAACACCGTGGCAGGCATGTTCTGCGCGCCGATGGTGCGGATCACGTCGATGCCGGTGGCGCCGGGCATCTGCACGTCGAGGAACACAAGATCCGGTTTCAGTGAGCGGATGGAGTTGATCGCCGCTTCGCCGTTATCCGCGAAGCCCGCAATTTCCACGTTTTCCTGGTGCCTCAGCAGATCCTCGAGGCGCTGTCGCGCCAAGGCTTCGTCGTCGACGATGAGGACGCGCAGCGTCTTGCCCTTTGCCACCACTCGTCCTCAGCCGTGAGCGGCCACGCCCGTCGTGTGCAAGGTCTTGCCGAGACCGCCGGGGCCGCCAACATCGAGGCCGAGCGGATGCAGGTCGTTGCGCTTGCGGAACGGGATGATGACCTCGGCAATCACGCCGCCGTCTTCCGCGGCTCGCAGCGTGAGTGACTGGTCCGCGCCATAAAGTTGCTCGAGCCGCTCGCGCGTGTTGCGCAGGCCCACGCCTTCGGCGGCCAGCAGGTCCCCTTCGGTGAGACGCGGGCCGTTGTCCCGCACGCACATCACGAGCCGGTCGCCTTCCCGGCGCGCATGGATTTCGATACGGCCTTCTTCGTCGATCTTGCTCACGCCGTGCTTGATGGCGTTTTCCACGAGCGGCTGGAGGATGAGGTTCGGCACCAGCGCGTCGAGCGCGCTCGGCTCGACCTGCGACTGGATGCTGAGACGACCCTGGAAGCGAATCTGCATGATCTCGAGGTACCGATGCGTGAACGTGAGCTCCTGCCCGAGCGGCACCACCTGCTCATCCGCGCCGTCGAGCGTGGTTCGCAAGAGCTCACTGAGGCGGGCAATCATACGACGGACACCGCGCGGGTCACGCTCCACCAGCGCGGAAACGGCGTGCAGCGTGTTGAACAGGAAGTGCGGGTTCAGCTGCGTGCGCAATGCAGCAAGGCGCGCGTCCGCAAGCTGGGCTTGCAACTGCGCCGCTTGCGCCTGGAGCAGGATCGTTTGCTCACGGCGCAACTGGTATCGCAGGAAGTAGTCGCGCGCGACACCGCCTGCGAGCACGGCGATGAACACGAGGAAGTCGTTCATGAACCACAGGTGCTGCAGGCGCCAGACCGCGCCGGCGTCCGCGAAGCGACCGCGGCCGAGGTGGAACACGTCGAATCGCATGAACCCCGTGACGACGTCCACGCCAACCGCGATCAGCATGCCCACGCAGAAAAACAGACAGGCCCGCGGCAGCACGTGGCCGCGCTCGAGCGGATAGTTGTTCGCGAGCGAGAAGACGAGCGGCGTGAGCACGGCCCACAGGTACGCATCGATGAACGACATCCAGAGCTGCGAGAGGGGCTGCAGCTCACTGAGCGTGCGCGTGGGGGAATACGTGAGGCTGTTCGCCCACTCGAGGAGCGCGATGAACGTCCAGAACCCGAGAATGAAGATGAGGTCTGTCCGGCGCAGCGGAACCCGGTCCGGAGTTCCTTCAGGCGCAGGGGCTGCCGTCGGTCTGGACAACTGCGGCTGCAGTGCCGCGCCCGACAGGGGCAGCACGGATGGCGGAACGGCGGCCCGATCCACGGCTCGCGATCTCCTCGTCTTGGGGAGTTGGGCGGGCAGGATAGTCGCCCGAAACGCAGCCTCGCAAAACAGGTGTTTCGAGGTGCACCACTGGCTGGCCGAGGTGCACCCGACGACTGCCGAGTTGCTGCTGGCCGCTGGGCGGCGAGCGTCTATGAACGCGGTAACCCACTCGATGGGGGCGTGCCCTTGTCATACACCCGTGTGAACTCCAGCTTCGGCAGGTCATCGTCGCTGGAGAGCGAAACCTTCTCGATCAGCTGGCCGTCGGGTCCGAGCCCATACCGTTCCGTCACGCGTGGGCCGACCTGCGGGCGCACATCGATCACGTATTCGCGACCTTTCCAGCCCGTGCTCTGGTCGGCGACTCCGCCGGTCACACCGATGACGCTGCGGCCGCCGGGCGTGAAGCTGCGCTGCGAATCGCCGCGCCGAAGCGCGAATCGATCCGGCGACTGCTCGATGACGAGGCCTTCGCCACTCAGGAGCGAGCCAAGCGCATTGGTGTAGTGCGAGCGCACGTATGCGGCCATGCCTTCGCGCGGGCGGAACATGCCGTTCGGTGGCACTACGTTGTCCGGCGTGCGGCCGTTCGCGCCTGGCGCGCCGTGGCCGCCGCCCGGTGGCGGCAGTGTGTCGGGATCGTCCTCATAGGTGTGCGAGCGACGACGCATGTGCCTCAATTCTTTTTCGACGATCGCGTGGATCATCGCCTCGGGATCGGCGCTCGCCTGTCGGTTGAGCTTCCACGAGCCGGCCAGGTTCACGCCGGTGGGGCTGTCGGGATTGAGGCTCGGGCCGCTGCTGCAACCGGCGAGGAGCCCCACCGTGCACATCACGGTCGCAAGCCACTGCGCCCTCGTCCGGGTGGCGATTCCGTTCTCGACCGCTGGGTTTTCGCGCGCGCGCTCGGCGCGTCTTGTGGTGCGAGTCAAAGTTGTGCGCTCTCGTTAGCGCGGCCCACCACCGTGCGGGCCGCGCTGCGCAGACTAGCCGTTGTCGGCCTTCCCGACGAGGGGTTGCCGCGGGTATTGCGTGAAGATCGCCGAGACGGCCTTGTCGATGGCGCTCTGGGGGTTCATCTCGTCGCGGGAGGTGACGCGACCCTTCGCCGTGCCGGACCAGATGAGCTCCTTGCGCTGCGAGTCCACCACGTCGATGGTGAGCGAGCCTTCCGTCACCGTGCGGATGTCGCGGCCGCCCCAACTTCCGCCCCAGCCCCAGCCGCGCGACCAGTGGCCCCAGCCGAGACCGACATCGGGCCATGCGTTGCCCTCGATCTTGTCCCGGCTGCCGGTGCTGAAGTTCACGAGCAGATCCGGCTCGGTGCTCGCGGTGTAGCCTCGCGCGAGCATCTCGCGTGTGACGGCATCCTTCAGATAACGCGTCGTGAGCGTGGTGTAACCGGCCTTGTCGGTGTCGGGATGCTCGACGAAGCCGAAACTCTGGAATTTCTGCAGATCGAGCGCCGGGGCGCTCTGGGTGCGAACGACGGGCCGGCTGGCGCAGGCCGTCAGGATCGCAAGGCACGTGGCGAGGGCAAGGGCCCTGCCCAGCGTCCACTTGCGGTTCGGGTCGGTAGTCATTGTCAGGAACCTCGTTGTCCTCAAATCACGGCACACACACAACTTGATGTGCCAGCTACTTCCAGTTTCGTTCCCGTTTCGACACCCTGTGCGCCCGGGGAGTTCGTCGCTACGCGACAGCTGCTGTCGGGGCATTTGCGCGCAAATCAATGGCTGAGGCACTTCGAGAGCGCCCGCGTGCACTTCGTAACAGTGCCGGAACGGGCTCGCGAGAGCGTTGACTAAACTGCCGCCCCTTGCGCGGGGGCGGCGGGAGTTCTTCTGCATGTATTCGTCACAATCCTCAACATGAGCAAGAAACCGGTAATCATCGCGATAGTGGCCCTCGTCGTTGCAGCGGGTGGCTGGTGGATCTGGAAGCGCTCGACCGCGAACGCGGCTCCCATATATCGGTTCGCGACCATCGAACGGGGCGACATCGAAGCGGCGGTTTCCGCGACCGGCACGCTGAGCGCGGTGACGACGGTGCAGGTGGGCACGCAGGTGTCCGGCAAGATCACCCAGATCCTGGTCGACTTCAACGATCAGGTGAAGAAAGGTCAGCTGATCGCGCGCATCGATCCGACCCTGCCCGAGCAGGCCGTGCGCGATGCGCTGGCGGGCCTCGAACGCAACCAGGCGGAGCTCGAGCAGGCCGAGCGCGAATACGCCCGCAACGAGCAGCTCTTCCAGCGCAAGGTGCTCACCGAGATCGAGTTCAACAACGCGAAGTACGCCCGCGCTGTCGCGCGCGCCAACGTGAAGAGCGCGCAGGTCGCACTCGATCGCGCGAAGCAGAACCTCGAATACACGCAGATCTACGCGCCTATCGACGGCATCGTGGTGGAGCGCACGGTGGAGCTCGGCCAGACGGTCGTCGCGAGCATGCAGACGCCGCAGCTGTTCCTCATCGCGAATGACCTGTCGCAGATGCAGATCCTGGCATCCGTGGATGAGAGCGACATCGGCTCCATCATCGACGGGCAGGAGGTTCGATTTTCGGTACAGGCCTACCCGAACGAGCAGTTCCACGGGCAGGTGAAACAGGTGCGCCTGCAGTCGAAGACCACGGAGAACGTGGTCAATTACACCGTCGTGGTGCGCGTGGCGAACAGCAGCGGCAAGTTGAAGCCCGGCATGACGGCGACGCTGGATTTCCTCACCGGCACCGCACGGGGCGCGCTCCTCGTGCCGAACGCGGCCCTGCGCTTCCGCCCGACTGAGGAAATGCGTGCGGAGGTGGCGAAGCGGCTTCAGGAGCAGCGGCAGGCGAATGGCGGCGCTGCGCCGGAGTTTGCCGGGAACGCCGGCGCAAGCGTTGAAGGCGGCGGCAGCTTCCCGCAAGGGGCGGGCGACCGCGGCGGCGGCACTGTCGAGGGTGGTGCGAGCAGCGGCGCTGTCGAGGGTCGTGCGAGCGGCGGCGAAGGTCGCTCCGTCAGCAACGGCGCGGACAGGCCGGGCCCAGGCGAGGGCGGCGGCGCCAGGAATGCGGCTTTCCGCGGGGGCCAGTTTGCCGGGCGCGCGAGCGGCGGCAACGGCGGCAATGGCGCTGCTGGTGGCCGCGGCCGCGGTGGCCAGGCTCCGACACTGCTCTGGTATCTCGATGAGAAAGGTGAGCTCGCGGTGGCACGCGTGCGAACCGGCCTCACCGATGGCCAGCGCACGGCGGTCGAGAGCCCGCGCATCAAGGAAGGCATGCAGGTGATCGTCGCAGTCAACACACCTGCTGGCGACAACAATGCCGCGAGGCCATTCGGCGGGCCGGGCGGGTTCGGCGGCCCGGGCGGCAACTTCGGCGGCGGCCGACGGTTCTGAGCGTGAACATCCCCGCGACAGACGCCCCTGACGTCATTCGCGTCGAAGGCGTCACGAAGGTCTATCACATGGGCAGCCAGACTGTGCACGCGTTGCGCGGTGTGGACCTGCGTGTGAAACGAGGCGAGATGATCGCCGTCATGGGCCACTCGGGCTCGGGCAAATCGACGCTCATGAACATGCTCGGCTGTCTCGACGTGCCGACGTCCGGGGATTACTACCTCGACGGTGTGCGCGTGAACGGGCTCTCCCGCAACCAGCTTGCCGATCTGCGCAATCAGAAGCTTGGTTTCGTGTTCCAGGGCTTCAACCTCCTTGCGCGCACCAGCGCGCTCGAGAACGTGGAGCTGCCGCTGCTCTACGATCGCTCCGGCACGAAGCGTGATACGCGCGCGCTTGCGCAGCACTCGCTCGAGCGGGTGGGGCTCGGTCAACGCGTCGATCACCATCCAAGCGAGCTCTCGGGCGGGCAGCAGCAGCGCGTGGCCATCGCGCGCGCACTGGTCACCGCGCCGACGGTGCTGCTCGCCGACGAGCCCACCGGCAACCTCGATTCGCGCACGTCCATCGAGATCATGGCGCTGTTCCAGGAGCTGAACGAGGAGGGCGTGACGATCCTCATCGTGACGCATGAGCCGGACATCGCCTGCTATGCGAAGCGGCTCGTCGAAGTGCGTGACGGGCGCATTCTCCGCGACGAGCCCGTGAAGGATCGGCGGATCGCGAGTGAAGACCTGAAGACGTTGGTCGCGGAGCCCGCATGAGAACGTCGACCCTCCTCAAGATCGCCACCCAGAGCATCCTCAAGAACAAGATGCGCACGTTCCTGACGATGCTCGGCATCGTCATCGGCGTGGCCGCGGTCATCGTGATGGTGGCGATCGGCTACGGGGCACAGGAAAGCATTCAGAAGCAGATCGGCTCTCTCGGCACCAACATGATCATCGTCATGCCGGGCGCGAGCACCGCGGGTGGGGTGAACCAGGGCGCAGCGACGTTCAACCGCCTGACGCCCGCGGACTACGAGAAGCTGCATCGCGAGAGCCTGATGCTCAATGCCGTCTCGCCGGTGGTGTTCACGCAGGCGCAGGCGATCAGCGGCTCGGGCAACTGGCGCACGCGCATCCAGGGTGTGTCGACGGACTATCAGACCATCCGCGACTGGCCGGTCGACCAGGGCACGTTCTTCACGGAGGCGGACCTGCGCAGCGCGCGCAAAGTCGCGGTCCTCGGCACCACGGTCGCAAAGTCGCTGTTCCCGAACGACGATCCAATTGGCCAGCAGATGCAGATCCGCGATGTGCCGTTCACCGTGATGGGCGTGCTGCGCTCGAAAGGCCAGAATGCCGGCGGTCAGGACGCGGACGACATCATCATCGTGCCGTTCACGACGGCGCAGACCCGGCTGAGCGGCCGCCAGCGCGTGAACCAGATCATCGGCAGCACCTCATCGCCGCAAGACGTGCCCGCCGCGCAGGAAGAGATCCGCAGCATCATGCGCGAGTCGCACAAGCTCGGTGACGGCGACGATGACGACTTCACCATCCGCACCCAGGACGAAATTGCAGCCGCCGCATCGAGCACCACGAAAGTCATGACGCTGCTGCTCGCGGCGATCGCGTCCATCTCGCTGCTCGTCGGTGGCATCGGCATCATGAACATCATGCTCGTGTCGGTGACGGAGCGGACGCGCGAGATCGGCATTCGCATGGCCATCGGCGCGCGCGGCTCGGACGTGCTCACGCAGTTCCTCGTGGAGAGCGTCGCGATCAGTGTGCTCGGCGGCCTCATCGGCGTGGCCATCGGGTTTGGTGGCGCCGCCATCGTGGGGCACGTGACCGGCTGGACCACTGCGACTCCGCCGCAAGCAGTGGCGATCGCGGTGGCCTTTTCCGCCGCGGTCGGCGTGTTCTTCGGGTTCTACCCGGCGAGGCAGGCGGCCTCGCTGAATCCCATTCAGGCCTTGCGATACGAATGACCTCAGCATGAAAAGAACCGCAGTCGCGTGGGTGTCCGCGCTTGCCGCGCTCGCAATGAGCTGCACCGTTTTCTCCCAGAATGCGCCACCGCCGGCCGGTGCTCGCATCATCTCCTTCAAGGAAGCGATCCGCATCGCCCTCGAGCAGAACGTGAATGTGCGCGCCGCGCAGAACGCCGCCGCGCTCGGCGATGTGGCGGTGAGCGAAGCGACGGGGCAGTTCCTTCCCAATCTCAATCTCAGCACGACAGGGGCGCGCAACTTCGGCCGCTGCTTCGCCCAGCAGGCCGGGCAGGTGGTGAGCCAGACGTCCAAGTCGTGGAGCCTCGGGGCGGACAGCGGCGTCGGGCTGTTCGTTGGGCTCGG
>JBDZVF010000268.1:0-8691 GCA_040255575.1 Pseudomonadota bacterium
TGAACCGCCGCGATCGAGTTGCGACTTTTCGGCGCGCGGCTCCGCCCGGCCGGCTGTATGCAGATCGCGCTCCACACCTGCGCCCCGCGCGGTCCGTGCTCCAGGGGCACGGGCAGTTACCTGAGTACGAGCGGATAGACTCCGCGATGATGAGTTTGCGGATGTCCGCGTCCGACAGCTTTGGATCGGCGTAGGCCTCCGCCGATAACATCACAATCATTGCCACCATGAGGACTCGGAGTGGCATGGGCACAGCCGCTGAATTCGCTTCTACGAATTGGCGGCTGCCGCAGTAGCCAGATCGGCGGAGGGCTCCGCGTGGTCCGGTCTGCTCTCACGCGGCTTGCGGATTGATCGCCCCTCTGCACGCGAGACCCTGCGTGCTGCAGAGGCAGCCTTGTCGCCTTCCAGCACTTCGCGCTTGATCACTTCGTTCTGCAGAACCGCGCGAACTTCTTCCGCGTCGACTTTCACTTGGACGACACGTCGAAGCTCACGACGCACCACGCCGACGACGGCATCGTTGAGCAGGAGCGCGCCAAGGGTGAACCGGCTGAGTGCCTGGCGCTGTTCGTAGTACTCCGCCATGCGGGATTTCAGCCAACACTCTCGCGAGAGCAGGCCGACGAGCTCCAGGTGCTCTGTGCTGCGCGGGCTCAGCTGGGAGAAGTCGAGCTCGATCACCAGCTCGTTCTCGATGGGCTTCGAGAATTGCACCCGGTAGATGCGCCAGACCATCCCATTTGTCAGCCCGACCCACTCCACGCCCTGATTGGCGGCGTAGTCCACAGCCTGCTTGACGTGCTGGTCCTTCAACTCGAGGCCGATGGCTTTGACCTCCAGAAGAAAGGCGAGCTTTCCGTCGAGTTTCACCGCGAGGTCGCAGAAGGTTCCGCGAATGGTGTGCTCCGACGTGATCTCGGCGTACTTGTCGTACCCGAACACTGCCTGGAGCATGTCGGTGACAATGACGACGGTGTCGGATTCATTCACGTCCCGTGATTTCGCGGAGGCGAGCACGGGTTGGAATTGCTTCAGTGCCGCACGTATGCGCTCAGCGGCTCGCGTCGGAATGGACGTCATCTTGTTCTCTCCCTGTCCTTGACGGCTGACCCGCTTATGACACTCCCACGGGCACGGCCATCGCAGTGAGGGAGTTCACGGCTCGCACGGTGTGAATGTGCGGAAGTTGGCGATCCTGCGACGAGTGCGCTTACGTGGGCAGAGAGAAGAGAGGAGCCCCGCCTTCCGACAAGGCTCCCCTCCCTAACTTCCGCCGCACCTCGCTCACGCCGCCGGCACCTGAATGCGCACGTCATCCTTCAGCACGCCGTCGAGGCCGCTGAAGACGGTCAGCTTGTCGACCTTCTCCATCACCTGTCGATCCGTGAACCAAGGTGCGCGAAGCGTCAGGCGGTGCGCGACACGTCGGGCGATGTGGGCCCCTCTGCTCATATAGTTATGCGCGTAGCCGGCCGGGTGGGTCGCGGCCGTCGCGCTTTCTGTTGCACTGGCCTATCGTGGAGTTGTTGACCAAGGCGAGTTGAAGCCTGCGCTGGAGGTACGACCATGAACGGCTCCTTTCTGCGGTTCTACGTGCTGGAAAAGCAACGCGTCCATCACTTGCCGGTGTGGGAATGGTTGCTCGAGCAGGCCAACAGGATGGGCGTCCGCGGCGGCTCGGCCTTCCGGGCCATCGCCGGGTTCGGCCGCCATCACACGATGCGTGAAGCGCACTTCATCGAGCTCGCGGGAATGCAGCCGATCGAAGTCGAGTTCATCGTCACCGAGGAAGAGTCGCGGCAACTGCTCGAGCTCGTGAGGAAGGAAGGGGTGAGGGTGTTCTACGCGCAGATCCCGGCGCAATTCGGCGTTCTCAATCCGGACGCGAGGGATCTGCCGGAGGCCACAATCAGCACGTGACTGCACCCCTCGATACGAAGCCGCTCAGACGCGCCGTCGCCTGGGTGGCGACGCTGAATCTCGCGTACTTCTTCGTGGAGTTCACCGTTGCGCAACGGATCGGCTCTGTCTCGCTGTTCGCCGACTCCGTCGATTTTCTCGAAGACGCCAGTGTCAACGGCCTGATCCTTCTGGCTCTTGGCTGGACTGCTCGGCGTCGAGGTGCGGTGGGGATTCTGCTAGCGGCGATTCTGTTGTTGCCTGGTGTCGCGACGGTCTGGACAGCGTGGCAGAAGTTCCTGCTGCCTGTCGCCCCGGCTCCCGTGCCTCTCACGCTCACCGGACTCGGAGCGTTGGCGATCAACTTTTCATGCGCCCTGATGCTGGCGCACGTGAGGCATGTCGGCGGAAGCCTTTCTCGCGCGGCGTTCCTTTCCGCGCGAAACGACGTGCTCGCGAACGTGGCCATCATCCTTGCCGGTGGAGTGATGCTCCTGTGGCGCTCCGCCTGGCCGGATTTGCTCGTGGGCATCGGCATCTTCCTCATGAACCTCGATGCCGCGCGGGAGGTTTACGCCGCCGCTCAACACGAACGCCGTCCGTATGCACGTCCATGATGTGAGATCGGGACTGCGCGGCGGCGAGGGTCCTGTGCCGCTCAGTATCTTCGGCCGTCTCAGACGTTGCGCCGCTTAGCCTCTTACGCCGTCAGAGTTGCCTCACGGGCATTTCATCGTACGTGCGGCCGCGGAGTGTGCGGCCGGTGCGATGCTTCTGCACGCCGCCCCACTGCTTGAAGAAGAAGGGCACCCCGCTCGCGCGGCACTGGTCGAGCAAGCCATCTACCCACTCGGACTCGATCGGACGCGCGCCGGGCCCGGATTCACCGCCGACAATGACCCAGTGAATCCCTTCCAACGGCAGTCGTTTAATTGGACCGAGCAAAGGTTCGATGGATAAGAAGCGAATGTGCGCAGGAACACCGCTCAGATCCATTGCCCGTCGCGCACGTTTCTGATCCTCCACGCTGACGCCCATCCAGATGTTCCGCGTCCAGTTGAGCGCGGGAGCGAGCTCCCGCAATCGTGCAGCACGTTTGGTGAGAATCTGAAACTGATGCTGAGGGCAGCGAGCCATCACTTCGAACGCGCGTTGGATGAACTCGAGCGGCACATCCTTGTGAAACAGGTCAGACATCGAGTTCACAAAAACTTTCCGTGGCGACTTCCAGCGAAAGGGTTCCGCTAATGCACTTTCGTGCGTGCGGAGCGCGAAGCCGTCGCGATAACGATCAGCGCCCATCGCCTTGAGCCGCCGTGCCATGCGCTCCGCGTAACAGTTCACGCATCCCGGGCTGACCTTGGTGCAGCCGGAGACCGGGTTCCAGGTCATTTCGGTCCATTCAATGGCGCTGCGGCGGCTCATGGCTCACGCTCCGTGAACGAAAGGCTGATCGTATCTTCGAGCTTGAAAGTCCCGCGCTTGCGATCGGGGTTCCGGCTTCGTACGCGGAGCTTGCCGGAGAGCTCCAGCTCCTTCAACAGTGAAGTCGGAGTGGAGAAGGGAGTTTCCAGAAGCACAGTATCGCGTGCGTCGGCGAGCTGTATGTCCTGGCCTCTGTAGCGAGCAAAGAGGAGATCCGCGTAGCGCGCGAGATCATCGAACCGGAAAAGTTCATTTTGCTTGTGGGATGCGTCACAGAAGCGATACCCGCCGCTTCTGTCTACGGAGCGCATGGCCTCCTTCATCTTCTCCAGGCCGCGATGGTGCTGGCTGGCGAAGATCAGGAAGTAGTTGATCGAGTCCTTGTGCGTGCGCATTTCGAAGGGAAATACGTAGCGGACGGCCGGAAGCTGGGTGAGGCGGTCGCAGTAAAGGGACATGCATTCCCGCACGAGCGACGTGGTGGGCTGGGCGGCCTTCAGGCGCCCGCGCCACACGTCCGATCCGTAGACCTCGGTGAGAATGACCTCGTGCGCCGCTGCGTCACCGGCACGCAGGACGCGAGCGACTCCGTCGGCATCGAAATTGACCAGAATCTCGGAAGTCCTGCTCGCCAGTAGCTGGCGAACCGAGTCGAAGCGAAAGCCTTTGACTCCGAACGGATCGATGAACGCGAAGAGGGGGAGTGGGGTGTTGAAGAATTGAGGGATGCTGGCGCGCAACTGCTTCAGCGCTTCCTCGAATGTCGAGTTGATGAGATGCGTGAAGACGTTAGTGGCCGCAGCGTACTGACGCACGCCTTCGACAAGTGCACCGAACCGTTCCTTGTCTTCCTCGACTAGTGCGAGATGCACCTTCCCTGCGCACCAGCTCTTGCCGGCAGCTCGCTTGATTGCGGTGAGGGCATTCAAGGCCGCCAGCGGCGAGCCTTCCGGAGCGTTGGTATAAGAGCCCGGTCCGGCGAACCCGTCGATGTAGAGCAGATCTTTGCTGCGCTGACTCCGTCCCATGATCTGAAACCAGGCGTGCAAGTACGTCTTGAGGATCTGGATCTTGGCAAGCGTGTGCGGCTGGGCTTCCCACCGTATGTGTTTGGGGGCTGCAGGCATGAGCGGCATCCTTGAGCGATGTTGTGATCACATTGCACGGACGGCGATGCCTGCCCTTCCGACGAGCCATCAGTGCTTCTTCACAGGACGTTTGGCCGGCTTTTATCCGTCAGGTCTGCCGGATTAGTTGGACCACTTCGGAAAGAGCCATTGCTGCGTAGGTCGGCTGTCGTGTAGCCGAGCGTTGGAGGCAGCGTGATTTGTCTGCCGGGGAAGCTGCCTGCCAGCATAGCTGCGAGCGCTAACGTGCGAAACGTCTCGCCGGCCCGCGCGCGCTGTTTCGTCGATCTGCCTCAGCGCCGAAGCGGCCGACGCGTCCCGTGCGTTCGACGCGACGAACGCGAGGGTGCAGGCGCCGCCGCTTGCGATGAGTTGCTCCGCACGTGCCTGATCGGCCGCGCGGCGCGCCATGACTTCAGAGAGCGTGGAAGGGGCACAGACCCGCACGCCGCCGACGGACGCGCGCCTGAGGCTGCAGTTCACTCCGTTCGCCACAGCGCGAGTGTCGAACTCCTCCCACTCCGCTGTGGTTCCGCAGACTGTGCGTCTCGGTGCGAGGAAGCGGCGTCACCCCACGCCCTGTGCCGCCCCCTTCATCGCCTTCCCCTCTCCCGAGCCGCGCTTGCCGCTCGGCAGCCGGTTGTTCAGCACCTCGTCCGCCGTTGCCCGATAGTTCGGCACCGAGCTTGTCCACTGCCCCCACGGCCCCGGATCGATCCGATCCCCGTTTCGCCCGAGATTGCGCAGGCGCCCCTGTTCTTCCTCCGTGAATGCCTGGCTCGGCAGCGGCGCAAGCTTCTTCACATCGTCGGCGGTCATGTTGATCATCTTCCCGACCCGCGCGCCGTAGTCGTCATGAATCATCAGCAGATGCCACAGCATGCGCTCCTGCACGTCCCGCTCGCATTCGCTCAAGGCATCACCGATGTTTTTCACGAGATCATCGCGCTCCCACTCCTGCATCGTGTTATAGCGGCCTCGCGCGTGTTTGTAGTCGTTGCGTCGCTCGATCATGCTTTGCGTGAGACGCCCGCGAATTTCCGGCGGCTCATTCGGCATGCGCGGCGCTTCCTTCAACCCACCATGCAGCGAGGGCTCATAGTTCACGTGCGGATTCTGTCCGGGCGCGACATCTCGATAGAACGACATGAGGCCGCCGGTCTGATTCGTTTGCTGTCGCGATCCCTTCGGCTGATTCACCGGCAGTTGCAGATAATTGGGACCCACGCGATGGCGCTGTGTATCGGAATACGAGAACGTGCGCCCGACGAGCATCTTGTCGTCTGAGAAGTCGAGCCCATCCACGAGCACGCCCGTGCCCATCGCGATCTGCTCGTTCTCGTTGTGCACGTCTTCGATGTTCCGATTGAGTGTCATCACGCCCACGTGGCGCAGCGGGAAGTCCTTCTCGGGCCAGATCTTCGTGTCGTCGAGCGGATCCCAGTCGAGCTCCTGGTGCTCGTTGTCTTCCATGATCTGCACGCTCAGATCCCATTGCGGGAAGTCGCCGCGCTCGATCGCGTCACGGAGATCTTTGGACGCCGAGCCCAGATCGTGCGCCTGGACCTTCGCGGCCTCTTCGGCCGTGAGACTCGCGACCCCGCATCGAGGATGAAAGTGATACTTCACGAGCACGGTCTGCCCGCTGGCGTTCACCATCTTGTACGTATTCACGCCGAAGCCTTCCATGTGCCGATAAGACGCCGGGATACCGCGCGGGCTGAAGAGATGCGTGAGCATGTGCATCGATTCGGGGGACTGGCTCATGAAGTCGAAAATGCGGTTCGGCATTTGTCGGAATGTCACGGGATCGGGCTTGAGCGAATGAATCACGTCGGGGAACTTGATGGCGTCCCGTATGAAGAAGATGGCGAGGTTGTTGCCAACGAGATCCCAGTTGCCATCTTCGGTGTAGAACTTCACGGCGAAGCCGCGCGGGTCGCGCGCGACCTCCGAGGAGTCGCGGCCGCCGATCACGGTGGAGAAGCGAATTGCGAGCGGGGTCTTCTTGCCCGCGCTCTGGAAGAGCTTGGCGCGTGTGTACTTGGAAGCGGGATCCTGGCCGATCTTGCCCGTCGCCTCGAACTCGCCGTAACACACGAAGCCGCGCGCATGGACCACGCGCTCCGGGATGCGCTCACGGTCGAAGTGAGAAATCTTTTCGAGGAAATGATAGTTCTCGAGCGTTGCCGGCCCGCGGCTGCCCACCGTTCGCTGCGATTGGTTGTCGGCGACAGGGTGACCTTGACGGGTGGTGAGCGTGCTGTCGGATTTGCCATCGCGGGGAGTCTTCATGGTGACGCCTCGAAGTTGGGTCCATGCGGGCAACTGAGTATGTCACCGAAGACGGGTGGGTTCAGTCGGAGGCGAAACCTTGTCGAGCGATGGCGGAGTGTAGTCACGATGTGACGGCGAGGTGCCGCTGCGATGGCACCGCCTTCGCCGGCGTCGCCGGAGATCAGCCGCCGCGATGCTGTCGCTGCCAAGGTGCTACTGCCAGGCCACGAGGCACGCGTCACGTGCCACCGCCAACGTGCACGCGGAAGCGTCACGGCCGACGCGCCACTGCCGAAGCACCGCTGCGAAAGTGCGAGCGACGCGAGTGCTGCATCAACCGCACCTCGGCGGGCGGCACGGGGTCGCGGAGACCGTCGCCTCAGCGGCGCCCACGGGGCTCCACAAAGAATCGATATTCGCCGCGCTGTCGGAATAGTCCCCGCTGCTTCGTCCTCTGATGCAACAATCGAACGCACCGGAGAACCGCCAATGAGAAAGCCACCGGCCACGCCCACCATCACCGCCTTCGAACGCTCCCCCGATCGCGGCCAGGGTCTGGCGCGTGACATGCGCGTGCGCTGGGCGCTCGAAGAAGTGGGTCAGCCTTACGACGTTCGGCTCGTCTCATTCAGCGCGATGAAGGAACCCGCGCACCGCAGGCTGCATCCCTTCGGCCAGATTCCTACCTATGAAGAGGGCGATCTCGCGCTTTTCGAGTCTGGTGCGATTGTCCTTCACATCGCGGAGCGCCACCCCGGACTCTTGCCCGACGATGCAAACGCCCGGGCGCGCGCCCTCGGCTGGATGTTCGCCGCGCTCAACACAATAGAGCCGCCGATCGTGGAGCGCTCAATGGCCACGCTCGTCGAGCGCGACAAGCCATGGTACGAGGAGCGTCTGATTCTCCTTGATGAGCGCGTCCACGCACGACTGCGCGAGCTTTCTGGTCGGCTCGGCGACGCCGACTGGCTCGACGGAGCGTTCAGCGCCGGCGACCTGCTCATGGTGACGGTGCTGCGCAGATCGATCAGCTCCGGCGCACTGGAGAAATACCCCAACCTCACGGCGTACATCGCGCGCGGCGAAGCCCGACCTGCGTACCAGCGCGCTTTCGCCGATCAATTGGCGGTATTCACTGCCAGATAGCGGGCGGCAGCTCAGCTAGCGCGCCAGCTCAGCGGGCGAAGCAGATGAGCGGGGCGACCGACGCCAGGTCACTGAGCCACCCCAAATGAGCGGCGCGGCCCAGCCAACTAGGAATGCGACGTGAGCGGGAGAGGCCAGGTCAACGAGCAATGCCAGTCAGTGAGCGATGTCAGTCAGCGAGCGACGCCGCCTCAACGAGCCATGCCAGACTAACGAACGACGCCCTCAACCGCGCCACGCCAGGGTCGACGAGCCACACTCGCTCAACGAGCGACTGAGCAGCTGACGCTCTCCCGCCAGCCCTGCGCACTCGCAGGCGGCACCCGCAACGCCGGCCGCCGCAGCGGAATGGTCGGCGCGGGGCCTGAGAGCAATCCGCGCCGCCGGGCTACCGCAATAGCCTCGGTACGCCGCGCCGTGTCGAGCTTGGTCAACACCGACTTCACGTGACTCTTCACCGTCCCCGTGCTCCGCGCGATCCGTCGCGCGATCTGCTTGTCACTGAGCCCTTCCGTCATGAGGTGCAGCACCTGCAACTCGCGAGTTGTGAGCTGCGGGCTTTTGAGGCTGTCGCGCATCCGCGTGGCTACCAGCGGGTCCAGGGCGGTGCCGCCGTCAATGACGCAGCGGACGGCTCGCACCAGCATGTCCAAAGATGAGGACATCAGAAGGTAGCCACACGCACCGACTTCCATGGCACGGCGAATGCTGGTTTCGGTGTCGTCGTGAGTGACGATCAGCACACGGCACCCTGTCGCAGCTCGGTTGGCCGCAAGCGGCAAACCTGTATCGCAATCGGCAACCACCACGCCGG
>JBDZVF010000730.1:0-1705 GCA_040255575.1 Pseudomonadota bacterium
GACGAGTTCCTTTTTCGCTTGTTCTGGCCGTTTGGCCTTTTTCGGGTAGTGCCATTACCCTTGTCGCTGCCCTTTGCCCTTGCACCAACCCTTTTCCCACCTGTCGGTTCTCAGAAGCTATGGACCCCGCCGAGACTGATTTTCTCAGAAGTATTCCCCCTGCTCGGGTAGCGATTTCTCAGAACCTTTCCCCCTGCTGAGGGGAGAGTTTCTCAAAATCATTCCCCCTCCACGACGCGTGACGCAGCGCATCGGGCGATCCTCGCGGCCCGGCCGAGCTTTGGCCGTGACCGGGGAGAACCGCCATGGCGTATCGCGAGGTCACGAGCGTGGAGACGAAAGAAGTTCTGCGGCAATGGTTAGGCGGCGCCCGCCATAGGCGCATCGCCGCGCGGCTCGGCATGGACGTCAAGACCGTGCGCCGCTACGTGCGCGCAGCGCAGGCGGCGGGATTGACGCGCGCCAGCGACGAGAGCGCGCTCACCGATGAGCTGCTCGCGACGATGCTCGCATCGCTCCGTGCGTCGCCGGGCCGTCCGCACGGGGAGGCCTGGGAGCGCTGCGAAGCGCATCGCGAGCGGATCGCGCAGTGGCTCACGCAAGGACTGCGCCTGTCGAAGCTGCGCAAGCTCCTGCTGCGTCATGGTGTGCAAGTACCCTACGCGACGCTGCATCGCTTCGCGGTCGCCGAGTTGGGCTTCGGCTGCAGCGCTGCGACGGTGCCGATCGCAGATTGTGCCCCAGGCGAGGAGCTGCAGGTCGACACCGGCTGGATGGGCTTGCTCGAGCCCGACCTGTTCGGCAAGCGGCAACGTTTCCGCGCCTGGATCTTCACCGCCGTCTACTCGCGCCACCGCTTCGTGTGGCCCTGCTTGCACGAGACTACCGCGAGCGCCATCGAGGCCTGTGAGCAGGCTTGGCAGTTCTTCGACGGCGTGTTCCGCGTGCTGCTGCCGGACAACACCAAAGCGATCGTGGTGCAAGCCGATCCGCTCGATGCGCATCTCAACGAGACCTTCCTGGAGTACGCGCAGGCGCGCGGCTTCGTCGTCGATCCGGCGCGTGCGCGCCACGCCCGCGACAAGGGGCGCGTGGAGCGCGCAGTGCCCAGCGTACGCGATGACTGCTTCGCCGGCGAGACGCTGCACACGATCACCGACGCACGCGAGCTCGCCCAGCGCTGGTGTCGGCAAGAGTACGGCCTGCGGCGTCACACGCGCACGCAGCGCCTGCCGCTGGAGTGCTTCGAGGCCGAGGAGAAGCTTCACCTGTTGCCGGCGCCCGCGCTGCCCTACGACGTGCCTCACTGGTGCGACCCGAAAGTCGGACGCGATCATCTCGCGCAGGTCGCCAAGGCACTGTACTCGCTGCCCACTCGCTTCATCGGCAAGCGACTGCGCGCCCGAGCCGATCGTGCCCTGGTGCGCTTCTACGATCAGGGCGTGCTGGTGAAGACGCATCCGCGCCAACCACCGGGTGGCCGCTCGATCGATGCGAACGACTTCCCCGCGCACAAGAGCGCCTATGCGATGCGCGACATTGCCTTCCTTGAGCGGCAAGCCTTCCAGCACGGCGAAGCCATCGGGCGCTTCGCTCATCAGCTGCTCGAAGGGCCACTGCCCTGGACCCGCATGCGCCGCGTCTACGCGCTGTTCGGCCTGGTGCGCCGCTACGGCGAGGCGCGTGTTGAACCGACTTGCAGCAT
>JBDZVF010000269.1:0-8652 GCA_040255575.1 Pseudomonadota bacterium
GTCTCCTCGATGACCGAGTTCTTGTAAAGCAACGCGCTGACCCACCGAAGATCGACTGCATCCGGGGCCACGGGGCGGCCGCCGGGGACAACGCCTGCGTTGGCTGCAAAGTCCGCAATTGTGTCGAACACCTTTCGGGGAGCCTGGGTCTCACGGTCGAACTGCTCGATGCGCGCATCGATGATCTCCAGCGCCGGCATCACGTAAGCCGTAGCGTGGAGCACATCCGTCAGGGTCACACCCGGCCCGCGCAGCGGCTGTTTGAGCACGAACGCGAGCTCTACCTCCACCCGCGGGGCGATGAATCGATCGGCAGCGATATCCGAACCGGTTTCAAAGAACATATCGTCCATGAGTGGCGCGTAGTCCGGCTCGGTGATCTGCGAGGCCTGCTGCATGGCTCGCGAAGTCAGGCCGATCTTCCAGCCCTTGATGACGTGACCGTCCGCCTGCTCGAGCTTCACCCACTCGCGCTGGATGGCATAGGCATCGTCAATCGTGATCTGTGGGTGCTCTTTCGAGAACTGACGAAGTTGGACCCGGCTGCGGCGCGCGTCGTAGAGACGGCGCGCCAGCGTCGTGAGTACTTCAGGTGCGAGCATTCTTGGTAGCCTGCAAACAGGAGATGAATCGTGCTATGCCGGCGTGGCATCGGGGACTCTCAAGGCGCGATCTGCATGGTCGCCACCGTGCAGCCCACCGCGAATATCGGAATCGGCGAATAGTGCTCGATCTGGCCGGCACCCCTGGCCGCGGCCGCGACGCTGATGAACGTGCGAATCTCGAATCCGCCCTGCCCGGCGTCACGATAGGTCTCTTCATCCGTGTATGAGAGAAGCCCCGCCTTGTCATTGCGAGCCCAGCGCTCGAGAAGCGCGCGATCCCATGCCTCATTGATCTTCCCGGAGTCCGGTGTCGCCGGCCAATGCGATATGCCGCCCGTACCGACGAGCGCGATCCGTGCGGGAACTTTGTCGGCGGCTCGACGAAGTGCTTCGCCAAAAGCCCATGCGCGATGCAACGGCGTGAGAGGTGGACCCTGGCAGTTGATGTTCACTGGAATCACAGGCAGGTCGTACTTCGGCGTGAGGAAGTGCAGCGGCACCATGATGCCGTGATCGAAACTCCACTCCTCCGCGAAAGCGACGTCCACGGTTTGCATCACCTCCTGGATCAGCGCGCGGGACAACCCGGCATTGCCAGGCACCTGCGTGCGTGCAATGCGCAGCCAGTCTGGATCTTCGATCGGACCTTCGTAGGCGTCCGCCATGCCGATTGCGAAGCTCGGCATGTTGTTCATGAAGAAATTCGCGAAATGCTCCGCCGCCACGATGACGAGGGCATCCGGCCGCGCTGCGAGCAGCTTTTCGCGCATGCCCCGAAACGCCGCATAAAGCGGCTCGCGCAGTTCCGGCGGCGCCATCGCGGCCCGCCCGGTGATGCCGGGAGCATGGCTGCAGACTCCGGCAAAGACGAGACTCATACACCGGCCACCTTCTCATCCATTCGAGTCCGCATCGCGTAGACTCCGGCCCGCACCGGACCATACGTGGCCACCCCGTTTCGCATGGCCTGAATGTATTCGGGCCACGGCAGCCCCAGGAAAGCGGCGTAGTGCATGAGGAGCTGACCGTTGGCACCGAGCACGTAGATCAAGCCGACGTTGCCTTGCGCGATCGCGGCGTGCTCTTCGTCGGTCAGGTCGTAGCGCGACAGGAGGCCGTTCAAATCATCGCGATACTCTTCCTGCACGCGGGTGTCGCGATTCAGATCGTAAAGAAACTTCTGGAGCTGATAGAGGCTCATGTCACGCCGCCCTGCCGATGCCGGATTGATCACCTTCAAGCATCGCCAAGACGATATCGACCGGGCCGCGGGCCCACTTGTCCAGCCGTGCCAGCTTCTTGCTCAGCCACGACCGCGCGCTGAAGAGCGCCGCGGTCGCACCGGGCTCAAGCGGCGGTAGCGGCGGCCGCAGGATCCACGGCAGTGGTGCCCAGACTGCGCCGGGCCGCGCGCGGCGCCTCCCCAAAGACCTTGCGGTAAGACCGGGAGAAATGCGCGCCGTCCTTGAAGCCGCAGCTGAGTGCGATCTCCGTGATCGGAATGCGGCTCGCCGGATCCTGCAGCAGCGCTCTTGCCCGCTCCAGACGACGGCGCCAGATCAGCGCCGCCGGGGTGCAGCCGGAAACTGCGGAGATGCGATAGAGCTGCCGAAGGGATACGTTGAAGTACGCCGCGATTGCCTGAGGCGCAAGCTCCGGCTGACCCAGTTGCGCATCGATGTAATCGGAGATTTCCTGCACGGTGAGCAGAGGCCGCATCGGCGGGCGGCAACGATCACGGGTCGCGTCGAGGCCAACGGCCCGACATAGAAGATTGAGCGCAAGCTCGGTCAGATCCACTCCCTCGAGCGTCTCCCCGTGCCGGAGGATGGACATCAACGTGTCGGAGAGCACCCCGCCCGCGCCCCGACTGCCACTGATCGTCCTGGCCAGCGGCAGTTCGTGATCACCAAACCGATCGCGGATCATGTCCGCCGGCAGATGAAACGAATGCTGGCGGAAGTCCTCACCCACTTCGAACACGGAGGGGTATCGCGAATCGATGAGCGTGCAATCGCCAGGCCGCAGATACGCCTCGTGGCCACGCTGGCGCATCAGCGCGGAGCCGGACACCTGGAGCACGAGGAAGTGACGGTCGCCGAGATAGAACTCGTCCCGCCTGCCGTCTTTGACTACACGGCCGCCGGAGAAGCGAATGTCCGCCACGTCGAGGGAGCCCACCTTGCGCGTGGCGATGCCACCGCGAAACTCCCACCACCGATCGCATACGACGCGGTAAGCACCGCATACCCGGCTGATCGCTTCATTGCAGGCCTCGAAATCGGACATTGCGGCACCGGCACGTCGCATCTGCACCCCCGGATCACGTCTTTGCGCCGGTGTTGTGCTGACCTTCCCGGCTACGAGACCTGGACCATATACTCGACTCTGGTCGTGTATATTGCCGAAGTCAACCGGGGGCCGCGGATGACCGCTGCGCGGTACCCGACGCAGCCAAACGGGAGGGGGTCGGATGGGATTGATGAGCACGCGCAAGAGCACCCTGCGCAAGAACGGCATCGCGCGACGACATCAGCTCCTGCACGCCGCCCGCACGCTGCTGGAATCACGGGACCTCGATCAGATCAGCCTCGGCGAGGTCGCGGCCGAGGCCAACATTCCGAAGGGCTCGGCGTATCACTTCTACGGTGACATCAAGGATCTCTACGCGAGCCTCGTCGACGAGATGGAGCAGGAACTGCTTGCCGCCCTCGACGCGCCGATTCGGCAGCGGGTGCGCCAATGGCAAGACATCGTGGCGCTGTTGAATGAGCGCGGAGTGGCGTTCTTTTCAGCCAGTCGCGCCTCCACCCAGCTGCAGATCGGCCCCAAGGTGCCCACCGATCTCAAGCTGCGCGACCGGCAGAATGACGCCGCGGTAGGGCGGATCTACGAGAGCCATATCGATCGGGTGTTCGAGCTGCCGCAGATCCCCGCGCGCGCGACGATATTTTTCCGGGCCGTCGAGATCGCCGACCTCATGTTTTCGCTTTCCGTGCTGGAGCACGGGAGCATCACGCCGGAGATGTCTCAGGAGGCCTCGCGTGCCATGTGCGCCTATCTGCGGTGCTACATCCCCGAGAAACTTCCGCGTCGGGCGGTGAAGCGAAAAGCCTGAGTGGCAGCGGCAGACAAGAACCTGTCCAGAGCGAGCAAGCGCACCATGCCTCCCTTGACCTAAGGTATGAGCTCAATCTTTCGGAAGGACGAGTTCATGAGCAAGACCGCCGCTGCCGCGCAGCCGAGCCGTTTCTGGCACCCGATGCTTCATCCGAACGAGATGCAGCGACGCGCGCCGATCCGCATCGTGCGGGGCGAGGGTTGCTTCGTGTACGACGATGCCGGCAGGCGGCTGATCGATGGGGTGGCGGGTCTGTGGAACGTGAATGTCGGACACAACCGCCCCGAACTGAAGCAGGCGATTGCCGCGCAGCTGGATGAGCTCGAATACTTCCAGCTGTTCGACGGCGTCTCCCATCCGCGCGCGGAGGAGCTCGCGGCGCGCGTGATCGAGCTTGCCGCGCCCGAAGGGATGCGCCGGGTGATCTTCAACTCCGGCGGCTCCGATGCGGTGGAAACGGCCCTCAAGATCGCCCGCCAGTACTGGAAGCTCCAAGGCCAGGCCGACCGCCTCAAGTTCCTCTCCCTGAAGCAGGGCTACCACGGAACGCATTTCGGTGGCGCTTCCGTCAACGGCAACACGGCCTTTCGGCGCAACTACGAGCCACTGCTGCCGGGTTGCTTCCATGTCGAGACGCCGTGGCCGTACCGCAATCCTTTCACCGACGATCCGGAAGAGCTCGCCCACCTCTGCGCAGACCTCCTCGAGCGCGAGATCATTTTCCAGGGCCCGGACACTGTTGCGGCGTTCATCGCCGAGCCCATCCAGGGCGCCGGTGGCGTCATCGTTCCGCCGGCATCCTATTGGCCGCTCGTGCGCAAGGTCTGCGACAAACACGGTGTGCTGCTCATTGCAGACGAAGTGGTCACGGGCTTCGGGCGCAGCGGCTCGATGTTCGGCAGTCGCGGCTGGGGCGTGAAGCCCGACATCATGTGCCTCGCGAAGGGCATTTCGTCCGGCTACATCCCGCTTGGCGCCACGGTTGTCAACGAGCGGATCGAAAACGCCTTCCTGGGAAACCAGAATTTCACGGGTGCCATCATGCACGGGTACACGTATTCGGGGCACCCGGTGGCCTGCGCCGCCGCGCTCGCCAGCCTCAGGATCGTCACCGACGAAGACCTGCCCGCGAACGCCGCCAGACAAGGCGCTTACCTCCTCGAGCAGCTCAAGCCGTTCGAGGCACGCTACGCGGCGGTGGGCGAAGTGCGCGGCAAAGGGCTGATGGTCGCCCTCGACCTCGTGAAGAACCGGCAAACACGCGAGCCGATCGACGCGACCGACGGTTACGCAAACGAAGTGGCCGCCGCCACTCGCCGGGCCGGCGCACTCGTGCGGCCGGTCGGCACCAAGATCATCTTGTCCCCTCCCCTGGTCTACACTCGAGAACACGTCGACACGCTGGTAGCCGCACTCGACAGCGGATTTCGTGATGTCGGATAGCAAAGAGGTCCCGGTTCACGCATGACAGAAGCCCATGGCGCTGCCGGGCGCCCTGAACGCGGCATCATCGGCTTCCCCACCGCGCTCGCCACCGCCGTGGGCCTGATCATGGCAAGCCCCGTCATCCTGACGGTGACGACGGGCTTCGGCGTGGGCGGCGGCGCATTCGCCGCCGCCGTCGTCATCGCGTTCATCATGATGCAGGCCCAGGCGAGCTCGTTCGCAGAAGCCGCGGCCATTCTCCCCACGACCGGGTCCGTGTACGACTACATCTCTTGTGGGCTCGGTCGTTTCTGGGCGATCACGGGAACCATCGCTGCGTACATTCTAGTGCACGTCTTCGCGGGCACCGCCGAGACGATCCTGAGCGGCATCATGGCACTCGTGAACTTCGAATCGCTGAATACGAGGCTCGAAAGCAGCGGGCACTCCTGGCTCGTCGGCGTGGGGCTCGTCGTGATCTTCGCCATCGCGAATGCCTTCGGCATCCGCGCTTTCAGTCGCGCGGAAATCGTGCTGACCCTGGGCATGTGGCTCACGCTCATGATCTTCGGGCTGATCGGGCTCATGATGCCGGCCGCTGTGCCGCTCGATGGCTGGTTCGGGGGCTCCCGCATCGGCACGAGTGTTCCCGCGGTTCTGTCGCTCGTCGGCATGGCCATGTTCATGTTCGTGGGCTTCGAGTTCGTGACGCCTCTCGCCGCGGAGTTGAAGCGCCCCGCGCGGGTCATCCCACGCGCCATGACGCTCGGCCTCCTGGCCGTCGCGGCATGCATGCTCGTCTACGGAAGCGCGATGCGCCGGCAGGTCGAGAATGTCGCCCTGAATCCGCAGGGCACCGTGCACCTGCTCGACACCCCGATGGCCATTCCCCACTTTGCCGAACGCATCATGGGACCGTTCGGAAAAATCTGGCTGGGCCTCGGCTTTCTGTTCGCCGGCGCCGCGACCATCAATACGCTGATGGCCGGCCTGCCGCGAATCATGTACGGGATGGCAGTGGATGGATCCCTGCCCCGAATCTTTGCGTACCTGCACCCGCGCTTCAAAACGCCGCTCGTCGGGATCGCGGTGGCAGCGGTCATTCCCATCACGCACGCCTGGATCATCCGCGGCGATCTGGATCGGCTGAGCACGTTGGTGCTGGCCGCCGTTTGTGCGTGGGGATTCGCTTACATCCTGGTGAACCTCTCGGTCATCTCCCTGCGCCTGCGGCGACCGGACCTGCCGCGTCCCTATCGAACGCCCTTCTTTCCGATACCGCAGATCGTCGCGACCGGGGGAATCCTGGTGGCCATCTGGTACATCACGCCGCTCGGCACGAGTGCGGTACCGGTTTATCGCCAGTTTGGAATCATGCTGGCGCTCACCGCTGCGTACGCATTCATCTGGACGCGCTTCGTGCACCGGCAACCGCTGTTCAAGCCGGTGCCCGTTGAGCATGTGCTGCAGAAGGCGCCCACCGAATGAGGTGGCTGAAGCGCTCGCCAGCGGCTTACCGGCCGGGGTCGCTGCTCGCCAGACTGCGCCACGATCTCGCCGGCCTCGAGTTCGAAGCGGACGGCCCCACCCGGGCCCGGGTTCGTTGCCGGGAAACCGGCGTCGAGTTCTCGACCGAAGAACAGGTCGAAGGGCGCTTTCTGATGCATGTGGTGAGCACGCGCTTCTCCTGCCGCATCCCGTGCGGTGGCGGCGCGCCTGTCACGATGCGAATCCGACATCGGGGCGCATGGAAGCGAACCGGGATCGGATGCACCATCGATCCGGGTGCTGAAGAGGTTGCAGAACGGCTCGCCCGCGACGCCGCACTGGCCGCGACGATGCTCCCGCTGGACTTCACTGACTTTCAGCTCGAACGAGAGCCGACGGGCTGGATCGCAAGCCTCGTGCACTATGGCGGCAGTCAGGTGGTGTATCAGTTTCCTTCGACCGTGCAGTACGTACGCCTCGCGCCCCAGCAGCTTCAATCGATCGTCGGAACGTTCTCCCGCCTGCGGACCGTGCTTGCCGGGGCGTGACCGGCAAGCACCACGTGTGCTCGCGGTATGTCGCTCATCTGCACGAAGCTGTTGTGGCCCACGTCGTGCGTCAGCCCGCTGAACCCGTTCGCCTTGCGGGCCGCTTTGATGGCATCGAGGCCCGCGCGCACGGCGGCATCGCCTGCGGCGTGGAACTTTACCGTCAGTCCCTGACGATCGAAGTCTGTCACGGCCGACTTCAATGGCCCGGGCGGCACCATCAACAGGCCTCGTGCGCGCGCTTCGTCAGAGTAAGTTCCGTCTTCGTACGGCTCCACCATGGCGGCGGTATGGCCGTCAGTCGGCACACCATCGAGGCCGATCTTGATGCAATCCGGCTTGAAGCGCTCCCGCGCGTACAGATTACGACGCTCGATCGCGGAGCTTCCCCCATTGCTGCCCGCTGTGAACGTGTCCTGATCGTATCGAGCACCTGCTGCGGGTTGGACCCCTGCGGGAAGTTGCACGAATACTCCGCCTGCAATCCCGACATCAACGGATGCACGTGCATGTCGTGCAGCCCGGGCACCACGGCGGCACCCTTCAGATCGATCACCTGCGTCTTCGCGGCCTTGTGAGCGTGGATCGCCGCATTGGTACCGAGCGCGATGATCACGCCCCGGCGAATCGCCATCGCCTCCACAAAGCCGGAGGGCGTGTAGATTTCTCCGCCGGTCATCACCATATCGGCTTCGAGCGGCGCGGGGCCGGCGGTCTGCCCCATCGCCACCCCGCTCGCTGCAATCAGCCCGAGAACCCAACTCTTCGTGCGCATTGGCTGAGGTCTCCCGGGTTCAGTAACGATAGGTGAGCGTGGCGCCCACGGTTCGCGGCATCACGGTCTGCGCGGTGTACCCATGCGGGCCGCCGTTGAGCATCAGGTCGCCCCGCACCACGAGTGGGTTGCTGTTCAGGAGGTTCTTGACGAAGAACGATGCATTGGCGCCGCCGATCTGCACGCCCGTGCGAAGCGAGAGGATGCTCAGCGAAGGAGTACGAACGAGAACCTCGGGATCCGGCGGTGGCAGCACCGGTGATCGGTTGGCGAGATTCAGCGCCGAGGTGTCATCCGGGCCCTGCGAACGATATTCGTAGTCCAGGCGTGCGAACGCGTCGCGCGCGCCAAGCTTGAAGTCGTACTGCCCGTTGAGCGTCACGGTCCAGGGCGAACCGGCAATATGATCGCCATCTCGTACCAGGGAGACCGTTCCCGCCGGTCCGCCGAACACGGTTTCCTTGAACTTCGCATCGTTGTAGCCGAGGGCCGCGCCGAGCGTGAGGCCCGATCCCACCCGGAACGAGGCATCGAGATCGGCGCCCTGGCTCACCGCCTTGCCGAGATTCGCGGTGAAGGCAAACCCGCAGCTGCCGAGCGCGACGCCCTGCTGGATGTTCTTCCAATCGATGTAGTACGCGCTGCCGCTGATCTGCGCCGGGGCGATCGCGGTGGGGGCGGTGCCATTGC
>JBDZVF010000270.1:0-8596 GCA_040255575.1 Pseudomonadota bacterium
CACTGCAGGGTACGTTGTATCTGCTTCGCAGATGGGCGGCTGATGCGGGCTGCGCGTGCATCCACGAGCACCCGTTCACCCGCCACGAGCGTTCGAACGAGCGGTTTTGGTGCAGAGGGTAGGCCGAGCATGTGTTGCTCGCGCAGCACCAGTACGCGGCCCTCGGTGACGAGCGTCTCCACGTTTGTGTTCTCGTAGAGCCGGACCCCAAATTTCGTCCCGACCGCTCTCGTAACCACTCCTGCGGCAATGACCTCCATGGGACGACTGGCGTCGTGGGCTACGCTCAGGAGCAATTCGCCGCGATCCAGGAGTATCCGCCGGCGGGTGGAAGTGAACTGAACCCTGACTTTCGTGCTGGTGTTGAGATCCAGGACGCTGCCATCCTCCAGCATCATCCGCTCATGGCCGCCGACGGGAGTGGTGTACACCACCTCGGGAGCTGGCTCCGCCAGCAGGGCGAGAAGGGCCACGAAAGCAGTGGCGACCACTGTGCCGACGGCTACGCGGGGTAGCCAGGCGGTTCGCAAGGACGCAAGCATGGGGACCCAGCCGCGCCAGAGTTTGGTGCGCGGTTTCAGCAAGTCTGGATCGACTTCGTCGGGCGGATTCCACGGACGCATTCGTCGTAGTGCGTCCGTCCGCTTCCACGCCAGGGTTGCCTTGATGTAGGCCACGCGGTTTTGCGTGCTCTCGGCCATCCATTCGGCGTGTTTCGCGATCAGTTCCGGGGACCGTGCGGAGTCCAACCGAATCAGCCAGCGTGTGGCTTGTGTCTCTGTATCCATTCAACCAACTCCCTGGCGACAGGACGATGACGATTCCTCTAGTTATTAGTCTCTCGCGTGCCGACGAGGCGTATTACCTCCGCCTGATCCCCGTCACTCGACGGTGACGGAAACGCTCGGACTCCAAGAGTCTTCTCGAGCGCGGCGATGAAGCTTTCCGGGTCCGTTGCCTCGAATCCGCCACCTATGCGCAGGTTCTCTATGGCAGGGTCTGCAATGACCATCTGCCGGCGGTTGTAGCGGTTGAACTCTGCGACCACATCTTTGAGTGTTTGGCGTTCAAACCACAAGCGCCCTTCGGTCCACGAAAGCTTCCGGTCCACCTCGACTTCGGCAACTTTCTGCACCTGCATCTGCGGCTGTTCAGTATTCACGCGTTTCGCGGTGATGGTCACGGCTTCGCCGGCAGAAAGCGTCGACGTTGAAGGCGGCAGTGTGGTCGGGCGCTCCAGCGGCCTCTCAGTGATCTTCGGCGGGTCGATAGCTACGCGACCTTCTTTGACGAGGACCACTATGTCTTTCTGGCCGCGCGAGCTGTCCGCACGTTCCCGTAGCCGGACCGAGAACTCAGTACCCACCGCGCGCACAGTGGTATTGCCGGCCTCCACGTCGAATGGGCGGCCCGCATCATGGGCCACCTTGAAGAGCGCTTCGCCGCGTTCGAGCACGATGTGGCGCCGCTCACGCGTCAGCTGCACGCGCATGAGGCTATTGGTATTGAGGTTCACCACACTGCCGTCATCCAGAACGATTCGGGAGAGGCCCCCGTAGTCCGTGGTGTATTCATCCCAACCGGTGCGCTCGTAAGCGCGCCATGCGAACCCTCCAGCGACAGCCAGCACCACCGCAAAGACAGCCGCAACGGCCGTCGCCAAGCGCCGCCGCGGCTTGCGTTGGGTCACTTCCGCATCGATTACGGCGCCAGCGGAGCTGGGCACGATGTCCAGGGTCCTGCGGGTCTCAACGCGGGCAGGGTACTCCTCGATCGGTACGGTCTCGAATGGAGAGTGGGCCAGCAGATCCTCGTCCACGCCGCCATCGAGCGGGCGCAGACGGCGCAGGCCGTCCGCGCGCTTCCACGCGAGCTCGAGGCGCACATACGCGGCGGCGGCACGCGGGTCGGCCTCCATCCAGGCGTCGAACTCCGCCTGTTCAGCCGCAGACATGCCGCCCGTATCTCGCTTTACGAGCCATGTGGCCGCCTGGGCTTCAAGTTCTGATGCAGTAGTCATCGTGAACAATTCGCCACTTGCGCCTTCAGGTGGGGAAGGGCCTCGTCAACCGCGGGACGCCAGTGGTGCTTTCCTGCGCACACACCAGGCGCAGCCTGGATGAGGAGCTCTTCCACAGCTTCGTCCGGTATCCCTAGCCGGGCGGCAATCTCCTTGTCTGAGTAACCAAAGAATCTTTGCAGGGTAGAAACCCGGCGAGCGATCGCAGGCAATGCCCGTGCGAGCTGTGCCACGTGCACGAGCTCGGGGGCATTGGCACTCAAGGTTTCTAGCGTCTCTGACATTCTTGACGAGCGCGGCCCAGTTAACCGTTATGTGCGGAAATTACAGTTTCCGTGCTGGCGAGGGCGATTGTGCCTCAAGGCAGCATGAGCTAGCAGGCTCAAAATCAGCGTTCGGACGTAACGGAAACAGGGAGGTGAGCCGTCATTAGTTTCTAATAGCGGCTACGCCTCGCCTCATGGTGGCGTCCGAGTTCCTGCCGGTTCTGCCAGTGACGCGATCGCCTCGACCTTTTCAGCTCCCCGGCCTATGAAATTCATGTAGCCACGCACCGCATCCCCTTCCGCCTGCCGGAAGTGCCGGAGCAGCGGCTCTGTAGTGACCCACGGCGCGGGCACCAACCCGAGATACACCCGATGACTGCTCCACGGGTAGTCGGCTGGATCGCTGGCGAGCCCCGCCTTGAGGGGAGCCAGGTGGATGTGGCGGACCAGGTCGATGAGGGCGGTCTGCCCATCGACCCTGACCCCCCGACACTTCTGCTCGAAATGCGAGCCTGTGATTGCGACCTCCCGTTCCAACCGCTGGGCGTGTTGTTTACCCACCAGCTGGGCGAATCTGTTGACCGAGATGTCCGAGATCTTCGCGGCCAGACGCGCTTCGGATTTCAGCCAGCAATAGGCGAATACAGTGATCCCGCAGGCGGCCGCCTGTTCGGCTACCACCCTGGAGAAATGCTCACGGTCGTCGCCGGTGTTGAAGATGGGCTGTCTGCCGGCTCCACGCAGGACTATGTAGTACAGATCGTTCGTTTCGCTCATGCGTGGGGAAAGACCGCGCCTCTTTCCGGGCGCAACCCTGAACCACTGGGGGAAGCGACTCGTTTATCTCACCTGCTGCCGCAAGAAGCTCTCCGCCAGGCGCATCGCGAGCGGTCCGAGAGGGGCGATCAGGATGTCGGGTCTGGCTCGGCTGCCAAGGCCGGCCGCGGCGGCGGGCGAGGTCGCACAGCGACCGTGCGTTCGTTGACGAACTCGAACATCAGGCGGCTGCCCTCGAGCATGCGGGCCAGCGCTTCGGCGGGCTCGAGCAGCCCTCTGACTTCCTGAGTGTTGAACCCGCGGATGGCATCGAAATCGAACAGCACCTGAAAGCCGCTCTGCTGAACGAAAGTCGCGAGCGTCTCTGGCGCCGGTCCAGCGGCGATCTTGAAGGCGCGTTTGTCCAGGCGGCTCGCATGGGCCGCGGCGGCAATGAGGGAGCCAGCCAGTAACAACAGGCCACGTCGCATGACCAGGCGGCGGGAGAGTGGCCGCCGCGGCATCAGTTTGCCTCGTCCGCGGCGACCAGCCGAATGCGTTTCTCGTCACTTCCGGCCGTGCGCACGCCGAGCAGGCGGAGCGCGGCTACAAAGCTCTGCATGTCGGTCACACCAAACTGTCCGCCGATGGGGATGAGACTGATCGCGCGGTCTCCAATGACGAGTTGGCGTCGGTTGTAGCGGTTGAACTCAGCCACCGCTTCCTCGAGTGGCTCGCCGGCGAAAGCGAGGCGGCCGTGGATCCATTCGAAGCGGCGTGCCGCCTCCGCGCTATGCAGGCTGCGCAGGCGCATGCCGTCGGGCGAAACCTTTGCTACCTGCATCTCGCCGATCACCGTCCTGCCGACGGTCACCTGTCCCTTGCTGACCAGCAGGTCAAGGTTTCTCACATCTCGTAAACGCACCGAGAACCTGGCGGCGTGTGTGCTCAAGACAGTGCGGCCGGCAAGAACGCGCAGCACTCGCGGGCCGTCGCGCTCGACGTTGAACATTGCTTCGCCATGATCCAGTTCGACGTCGCAGAACTCGTCGCTGGTGCGCACTACTGTGCCCGTGTTGGTGTTCATGTGCAGTGAGATCCAGCGATCGAGCACGATCGCGCGAATCTCGCCGATCGCTGTCGCATACACCTGCAAGGGGAGCGGCTCGGCGTAGACCCAGGCGCTCATGAGTGCGAGTGAGCTCAGCAGCGCCGCTGCTGCAATGGAAGTGATGGCCGCGAAAGTCGTGTGTCGTCGTGCATGGCCCAGGCTCGACATCCCTGATTCCTTCGAGCTGTGTGTCGCCGCTTCTTGTCAGCGCCGGTATGAAAATGAGACGGGCGGTCGGAGTGATTCCGTTAGATTGAGTCGAGATGTGATCGGGCTCCGAAAGGCCTCCGCGTTGGGAGCGCTGGCCAAATAGTCTTGCACTGTCACCATCAACGACTAGTTGGCGCTCCTACATGACGACGGCTCGAGTAAGCGTTGGTTGAGCAACTTACGCAGCTTCTGCTTGCAGGCCGCTTTTGATGCCGGCCCTCGCAGTTGACGCTTCGACGCGCACGCACCACCTTCATGGTCGCTCGAAGCTGACAGGGAAGTCGCAGTGCAGGGCAAAGGAAACCGGCCGTCATTCCACACTGGCAGTCGCGGCTCAGCGGGTCGCGCTGCTGCTGTAGTTACACGGCTTACGAGGACGATGGACTTCGTGGAGGGCTCGCAATCGCCGGGCGCACCACGTTTCTCGAGCGCATCCGGCGACGACATCGCGAACAATCCAGATGGGCGGCCAGTATCCCCGCAGACGCTCACTCGTCTTCGTTGCCCCTTCGGGCGCCGCGCCTCGCGGTCTGACTGACAAACCAAGAATCCAATCTCTGTCACATGACGTGGCAGCGGTTGATCGGCGTGTCAGATCCGTGAGGCGCGGCGGGCGGGCGCGCCGCGCGGCGACCTGATCTGCTCGCACACGCCACAACCCAGCCCGTTCGCACCGGCCATGACAGACACCGTGTTCAGGCAAACAGCCTATTCGCGCGCGCGGCAATCCCGTCAAGTTGTTTGATCTTCGAATCAAAAAGAAGGCAACACCCGGATGAACGGGTTGGCACTGTCGCGAGCGCGGTTCCGATCTTGATCCTGATCAGCGGAGGCATATGTACCACTGCACGCCCCCGAGCCCGTTGGCACCTCATTGCGGATGGGCGGGCAGTCCTAACGAGTGGGTGGCTTCTATTGACCGCACGGCACTACGCCGGCAGGGTTCACACGCTTTCCGACCCTATCGACGACAAGGAGTGCTCGATGACGAACGTCCAATGGAAGGACCCGGCGCCCCAGGCGCCTCGGCAACCCCAAGTTGAGACGCAAGCGGGCCGGCCCCGCGTCGCACGGAGCATTCATCCGGATCCTCCACGCGACGTTTCCGGCTGAACCCGCGATGGCCCGTGGTGAAAGGGACGCAACTTCGCCGCGGTTTCATGGAACTGATCATCTGTCATTCAAGGAGACTGCCGTGAACAACGTGAAAATCGAGAACGAGCCGCAGGGCAAGCCCTCTGAGCCGGTTGCGCTGCTGGATTGTGGCCAGGCGTCGAAGGTGACGAAGGGAGTGCCGTTCCTCATCATGTGGGAGCTCTGCCCCCCGCCGGCAGACACAACGCTAATCTGGTAACAAGCGGGCGCTATCGTCACAGCTTGCCGTTTTGGGGAAACCAGAAAATCAACAACAGCGCGTGACGCCACAGTACTTGTTGGCGCGCCACGTGTTCGTCTGCATGCAGGGCGAACACGTGGTGTTTCTCGATATCCGCAACGATCGCTACTTCGCTCTTGAAGCCGCGAGGTGCGCGGGGCTCGGCTGCGCCGTTCCGGGCTGGCCGGTACCGGCATCGTTCGGCCTCGATACCGTTCGAAAGGGCAGGGAGGCGACTGCGGCCGCGCTCTGCGAGCAGGTGGATGAGGCTTCTTTGTCGGGAGCGATCTCTCTTCTGGTTGAGAAGGGGCTTCTGGTCCCGGCAACTTCAGAGGGGAAGCGGGCCGATGCGACCGTCTTCGAACCGCTGCGGGGCGATCTGACCGCAGACAGTTTCGAGAGCCACTCTCGAGTGGCACCGCTGGTTTTTCTGCGCTTCATCTCGTCAGCGACCCGTGCGCGGCTGCTTCTCAGGCATCGCTCATTCGATGCCGTCATCGATCGCGTGCGGCGACGAGCGGATCGGAAGCGACGCCATGGCACATCGATGCCCCAGTCTGACCTCCACGCGTTCATCAACGCATTCTCCCGCCTTCAACCATTCTTCTTCGCTGCAAAGGACGCATGCTTGGTGGAGGCGCTCGCGCTGAGCGAGTTTCTCGCCGGCTATGGTGTATTCCCCAGTTGGGTGTTCGGCGTGCAAGCACGTCCTTTCGCCGCTCACTGCTGGCTGCAACTCGACGGAATCGTACTGAACGATACCGTCGATCATGTCAAACGCTACACGCCGATCATGGTTGTATAGGCGAGAGATCCTGTGTATCGCTATCTCGTCCTCGTTTGGGACGCGCGGGATGAAGGCGCGTCTTCGCAAGCCCGGGTTCTTTGCAGCCGCGTTCTCGCGGAAGATCCGGCATGGTCGCGTGTCGTGGACGAGCCGGGGCTTATCGCTTTTCACGCCGATGCCGGAGGCTTGGAAGCGGCCTCGCGGGCTCAGCTGACTTCGTGCGAATCGCGGCCGCTCTCCGGCCGGTGTCGTGGTGTCGTGTTTGGCAGGCTGTTCAAACGCGGCGGCGACTTCCAATTACACCCTCTGAACTCGCCGATCGATGCACACGAGTCGGAGAACATATGCAACTCGGGCGGCCAGCATCTGCTCGACAGGTGCTGGGGCAGGTACGTCGCAGTGTTTCGCGAAGGCACCCACCAGAAGGTGAGTGTGCTGCGGGATCCGAGCGGCGGATTGCCGTGCTACATGGTGCGGTATCAGCACCTCAGTCTCGTTTTCTCCGATATCGAGCCGTGTCTCGCACTTGGGCTCGCCCAGGTCTCGATCAACTGGAAGTTCATCGCCTCGATGCTCCCGTACTCGTCGATGCAGACCCGGGATACAGGATTCAATGAGGTGCACGAGTTGCAACCGGGCGAGCGAGCGAGCTTTTCCGGCGGGAGCGTGGAGTTTGCCTTGGTGTGGCGGCCGGCAGAGCTGGCGGCTCGGGCCCCCATCGTGGATTCGGCTCAGGCTACCGCGATCGTTCGCGAGTCGGTGAAGGAGACGGTGCACGCCTGGGCGTCCTTGCACCATTCCATCACGCACAACCTCTCCGGCGGCCTGGACTCCTCGATCGTCCTGGGTTGCCTCAGGAGCGCACCGAATGAACCTCGTGTTACCGGAATTCACTACTTCGTACCGGCCGGTAACGAAGACGAGCGTGAGTACGCACGCCTGGTGGCGAGGCACATGGACGTTGAGCTTGTCGAGTGCGAGCTCGATGGAGCTACCGCTCAGCTCGAGAAACTGGTGAACATTCGCGTGGCTCCGAAGCCGTGGTTCTACATTTACGACCTGATCCACAGCCCATTGGAAGTTCGCGTGATGAGCGAGCAAGGAGCGACCGGGGCGTTCTCCGGTGCTGGCGGTGACGGGCTCTTCATGCAGGCCCGTGCCGATCTCGCCGTCGTGGACTACCTGCGGCATTTCGGTTTTCGCGCAGGGGTGGTCGGCGTCGCGCTGGACGCCGCGCGAATTACTCGCTCGTCCGTCTGGAGCATGTTGCATCAGGGAGTTCTGCGGCACTGGCGTGGGCCGTCTCGAAGCGTGCTGCCGGAGTTCGGGGGACGTCGCGCGGTGATTCCGCGAGCGATCTACGAAAGAGCGCGGAACGACCCCAGTCTGCTGCCGATCTGGATTCGCGAAGCCGAATGCCTCACTCCGGGGCTCATGTGGCATCTCGCCTGTCTGTCGACTCCGCCCCAGTTTTACGAGTCCTTCGGTGGTCCCACGACCATCGAGCGTACCCCGGTGCTGATGTCCCAACCGGTCATGGAGGCGTGCCTGCGCATTCCGTCCTACGTCTGGATCACGGGCGGCCGGGATCGTGCGATCGCACGCAAGGCATTCATGGACGTGTTGCCACAGGCTGTCGTCCGCCGCACTCAGAAGGGGCTCGCCGATCGGTTCAATCGCAAGATATTCGACAGGAATGCCACCTTCCTGCGCGAAATGCTCCTCGATGGATTGCTGGTGAGGGAAGGTCTTCTCGACCGCGCAAAGATCGAAGAGCTGACGAGCAAGGATTCGTCTTCCGAGGGCTTCGAATACAACGAAGTACTGCGCCACCACCTCTGCACGGAGATCTGGGCGCGGCGCTGCTCCAGGCTCACCACTTCTTCCGCAGGCTGAAACTCACGGTGCGACCGGTGAGGTCGCCATTCTCCTGGTCGTACCCGATACCCATCACGCTGTTGTTCAGGAACGGAGGTTCTTTGTCCAACACGTTCTCTGCGCCGAGTGCGATGGTCGCATCGCCGAGCCAACCGCCATTGGCTGAACTGAAGGTGTAGGAAGCGTGCAGGTC
>JBDZVF010000271.1:0-8553 GCA_040255575.1 Pseudomonadota bacterium
CTGCGGCCAGCTCGGCAGTGCGCGACGCGACGTCGCCTCTTAGCCGCCCGGCGACTGACGGCCTCTTGGCCGGCGGCGCATTACACGATGCCCCCCCATACTCGCGCTGGCGCTGGGCTCTGGTCGCCGTCGGGTTCCTGCTGGGCGTTTCGGTCTGGCTCGTCCCAATGCTCGTAGCGGCAGCCACTCGCGGCGACCCCGCATTGGTCGCCTATCGCGATGAAATCCTCTTCCAGCAAACCGTCCATCGATACGCCGCAGCCTGGCATCACGTCGAGCCCTGGTACTACTTCGTCATCGAAGTGATCCCCGGCCTGTGGCTGCCATTCAGCCTGCTCTTGTTCTGGCTGGTGCCGCGCTGGGCCAACGCCTGGCGCGAGAAAGACGCCCGCGTCTGGTTGCCCCTCGCGTGGGTGCTGCTGACGCTGCTGTTCTTCTCGCTGAGCACCGGCAAACGCGGCATCTACATCTTCCCCGCACTCCCCGCACTGGCCATCGCGGCCGCGCCTTACCTGCCAGAGCTCTTCAGCCGTCGTGGCGTGCGCTGGGCGAGCCTGGCACTAGGTGCGTTCGTCGTGTTGATCGCGGCGGGCATCCTCATCGCCGATGCCTCGGGCAACACTAAGCTTCGTGACAAGGCGGTCGAGCAGGGGGTGGCCTCGCTCGCTCCCATCGCGACCATCGCGGGTCTGGGCGCCCTCGCATGGCTGCTCGCGTGGTGGAAGAGACCCATCCTGGCCTGGCCGGCAGTGCTCGCCGCAGTAGCCCTCGTGTGGTCCTACTGGATCACCCCCACGATCAACAGCCAGCGATCTGCCAAAGACTTTATCCAGAAGGCCCAAGACCTGGTCCCGGCGGATACCGAGCTCGGGTTGCTCGCGTACAAGGAGCAGTTCCTGCTGTACCTGAATCGCCCCATCGTGAATTTCGGCCACGCGCGCTGGCGTGAAGGGTCGCAGGAGGCGTACGACGCGTCGGTGTGGCTGAACGAAGCGCCCGGTCGCGTGCTCCTCATCCCCGAAGCGGCGGTCACGCCGTGCTTCGTGAACACCTCCAGGCGGCCTGCCGGCGAAGCGAGTGGCGATCGCTGGATGCTGGTCGAGGGTGAGGCGGAGCAAAGCTGCGTCGAGAAGGGGGATCGTTCGAGGGCTATCCGATACCGACCGCCCCGGATGGGGGCAGGCTAGCGGCTCTTTTGCAGCGCCAATATGTCCGGTGGCCCCGGGTGAAAGGAAGCGTGATTCCAATGGCCACAGGACCTTAGCTTGTTTTCCTTTCGGACTGTGCCAGAATCCGGCGCGACCTTACGGATAATACTGACCGTGAACTGTGTTCTGGGTCGTGGCGAGCGACGCCACCCCGGGCTCAGACTCGCGGCATTCCTCGGGGAGAGAAAGTAAGTCGGATGTCCACCCTGCCGCCCGATAAGACATCGGAGTTCACGGCTTCGGACATCTTGTCCGCGGACGCCTGGAACGGGCGCACGGCGAGGCCCGTCGTCGGCATGGATGTCGCCTGCACCAAGATCGCGGTCGACTTCCAGAACATGCGTCGGCCGCAGGTTGACGAGACTCTTCGCAAGAACCTCGAGCTGCTGCGGGAAGCGACCAACAGCGATTGCGCCTTCGCCGCCGTGTTCGGCCCGGAAGAGCCGCTGACCTTCCAGGATGTGCAGGTGGCCCGCAGTGCCTTCGCCCAATGCCGCCCCGAGGCGCTGCGCGGCGAAACGCTGGATCGCTTCCACTGGCTGCGCTCGCGTTGCGAACACCTGCGCCTCTCGGAGCTACGCGATACCACTGCGCCCCGGCGCGAGCAGATGGCCGAAGCCAGCCGCTTCTCCGAGCTGCAGATCGGCTCCGCGCTGCTCGTCTCATTCCGCGTTCAGGGCAAGCCGGCCGGCTTCCTCGGGCTGGGTCACGACCTGCCGCGCGGCGCGTGGGACGTGAACCTGCAGCTCATGCTCAAACTCATTGGCACGAGTCTCGCCACCGGCCTCGAGCGCATCCGAATCGAAACGCGGCTCGCCAAGCTCGAAGAGCGCACCACGCTCTCGCAGGCGGCGGCGAACGACGGTCTCTGGGATTTCGACGTCGAGAGCAACGAGGTCTACTTCTCGCCCCGCTGGAAGGAGATGCTCGGCTACGGCGACGATGACATGCGTGGCTCGCCGGACTGGCGCAGCCTCGTGCATCCGGACGATCTGTCGCGCGTGCAGGCGGCCATCCGCGATCACGTCGCCGGCAAGCTGCCGATCTTCGAGAGCACGCATCGCATGCGCCACCAGAATGGCGAGTGGCGCTGGGTAATCAGCCGCGCGCACGCGCGCGTGGACAAGCATGGGCGACTGCTCCGCCTCGTCGGTGTCGAGCTCGACATCACCGAGCGCAAGATTTACGAGGAAGCGCTGTTCCGCGAAAAGGAGAGCGCGCAGATCACGCTGCAGTCGATCGGTGACGGCGTCATCACGACCGACGCCAACTCCACCATCGACTACATCAACCCGGTGGCCGAAGAGCTCACGGGCTGGCGGCTCGAGGATGCGATGGGGCGGCCGGTGGAAGAAATCTTCCGCGCGTTCCACGAAGAGACTTGCGAGCCGCTCGAGAATCCGCTGACCGTTTCCATTCGCCGCATCCGCCCGATCAAGTCGGTGCGCCCGATGCTGCTGATCCGCCGCGACGGCAACGAGCTATACGTCGAGAGCACGGCAGCACCCATCCGCGATGGCGCGGGCCACGTCGGCGGCGGCGTGCTCGTGTTCCATGACGTGAGCGAGTCGCGCGAGCTGAATCGACGCCTCTCGTATCACGCGAGTCACGACCTGCTCACCGGTCTCGTGAATCGCCGCGAGTTCGAAGCGCGCCTCGAGCGCGCGTTGAAGAGTGCGAAGGCGCGCGAAGCCTCGTACGCACTGTGCTATTTAGACATAGACCAGTTCAAAATCGTCAACGACACCTGCGGCCACAGCGCCGGGGATGCATTGCTGGGTCAGGTCGGCGCGCTGCTGAAGTCGAAAGTTCGCTGGCGCGACACGCTCTCCCGTCTCGGCGGCGATGAGTTCGGCATTCTGCTCGAGAGTTGCTCGCTCGATGAGGCGATGCGCACCGCTGAAGCGCTGCGCGAGGCCGTTCGCAACTTCCGCTTCACCTGGGAAGACCGTGTATTCCGGCTCGGTGCGAGCATCGGTGTGGTGCCGATCGCGGCGGACAACGCGGATTTCGCGTCGATTCTTTCCGCGGCTGACAGCGCGTGCCAGGCGGCGAAAGAGGGCGGTCGCAACCGCGTGCACAGCTTCGCGGAGAACGACATCGAGCTCATGCGCCGCCGCCGCGAGATGCAGTGGGCTGCGCGCATCAACGCGGCGCTGGAAGAGGGGCGGTTCGAGCTCTTCCGCATGCAGATTCAGCCGCTGCAGCGTGTGGACCCCGGCCAGCATTACGAGCTGCTCATCCGTCTGCGCGACGAGGGCGGGCGCATCGTGGCGCCGAACGACTTCATCTCGGCGGCGGAGCGCTACGGCATCACCCCGGCGATCGATCGTTGGGTGATCGAGAACGCCTTCCGCTGGCTCGTGTCGGAGGCGGACGAGCGCGAGAAGCTGTCGTTGTGCTCGATCAACCTCTCGGGCCAGAGCCTGGGGGACGACAAGTTCCTGCCGTTCGTCATCGATCAGTTCCACCGCAGCGGCATCGACGCATCGAAGATCTGCTTCGAGATCACGGAAACGGCGGCGGTTGCGAGCTTCTCGCAGGCGAACCGGTTCATCCAGGCGCTGAAGGAGCTCGGCTGCAAGTTCGCGCTGGATGACTTCGGCACGGGCCTGTCGTCATTCGGGTATCTCAAGCACTTCCCGGTCGACTTCCTGAAGATCGACGGCTCGTTCGTGCGCGAGATCCTGCGCGACCCGATCGATCGCGAGATGGTGCGCTCGATCAACGAGATCGGCCACCTCACCGGCAAGCAGACGATCGCGGAGTTCGCCGAGAACGCCGAGATCATCCAGATGCTCACGAGCCTCGGCATCGACTATGCGCAGGGCTACGGCATCGCCCAGCCGCAGCGGGTGCTGAAGTCCGCGGTGGCCTAGTAGCCCCGGGAACGGCTCTGCTGCCGCCTTCTGATCCATTCGCTCCCCCTGCCGTGCGGCCGCCCGTGCCCGTGGCCCGGATCGCGCCGACATCTCGACTCCTTCAGAACTGGAGTCGGATGCCGGCGTTATAGCGGCGGCCGATCAGGTCGAAGATCGCGCCATTGGTGCCGCCGTTGGGCGCGCCGAACACGAGCCAGGGCGAGGGGGCCGACGGCGGGTCGCGGTCGAACACGTTGTTCACGGTCACGAAGAGCTCCGCGCCCCACGGCGTGTCGGGATTGGACCCGAGGTTGCCGATTCGCTTCGTCAGCGTGAGATCGGTGTACGTGACCGAGGACACGCGGTTGGAAGCCGGGTCGAGAATATTCGGCAGCAGTGTCGCATCGTTGATGCCGTCATCGATGTAGCGCAGTTGCACGTATGCGCCATACCCGCTGTGGCTGCGGTACTGAGCCGAGGCGTTCGCGACGAGTTTCGGGATGCCGCCGCTGCCGGGCCGGCCGGTCTGACCCGCCGACTCGATCACTGGGGCGCCCGGGTTCAATGTCGTGAGGGTATCGACGTAGCTTGCGAGCCCGCGCAGGGTCAGCGAGCCGGGGCCGAGCGATCTCTGGTACGCCACCTCCAGGTCATAGCCACGCGTCTTGCGCTGAGACAGGTTGAGGTAGGGCGCATCCACCGCCGTCAGCACGCCGCTCGCCGGATCGCGAGTCAACAGGCTGCAGAGCGACGTGGCTCCCTGGAAGCACTGGTCGACGATGACCTGACCGCTCAGCGTGCCGATGGCGTCCTTGATCTCGATGTCATAGAAGTCGAGCGAGACGCTCAGCCCGGGCAGGAACTGCGGCTGCAGCACCACGCCGACCGTGCGGGTGTCCGCCTTCTCCGGCGTGAGGTTCGGGTTGCCTTGCGGCCGCGTGTACACGAGCGGCAGCCGGTTCGGCGAATCGGCGGGCTGGAACGGATCGATCAGGTTGCCCTGGCCCAGGCTCGGGCCCGAGAACAGCTCGGAAATGTTCGCGGCCCGAATGTCGCGCGAGACAGTGCCGCGAAAGCGCACGGAGCGGATGGGCTCGTAGGTGACCCCGACCTTCCAGGTGGTGACATTGCCGCTGGTGCTGTAGTCGGTGAAGCGCGCGGCAAGGCTCAGATCGAGCGACTGCGCGCCCGGGGCCTCCTTCAGCAGCGGCAGCAGTGCCTCGCCGAAGAGCTCCGTCAGATCGTACTTGCCGCTGATCGGCTGGATGTTGGTGCGCTCCCAGCCGCCGAGGAGCCCCTCGATCGCATTCGGAAAGCCCTTGTAATCCCCCGTGAAGTGACGAGTGGAGGTGGAGATCGGATCCACCACCATGTCGCTGGATTCACGGCGGTAACCGCCACCGAACGCCACCGAGACCGGCCCGGCCCACAGCGATCCGAGTTGGCCCGACACCGAGGCGTTGAACACATCCTGCTTGACCGTCTGGTCGCCGACGGTCGTGCCGAGAATCCAGTCGAGCGCAGCCGGCGAAGGGGACCCCTCGCCGAAAAGATTCAACGGCACGCAGCCGTTGTCCGGATGCGCGAGAGTGGAACGGCAGATGATTCTGCCATCGGGACCCACGATCGCATCGGCAGCGTTGTAGAGCAGGTTGATCTTCGGATTGTTCTGCGTCGTCTGAAGATAGTTGTTCTCGCCGTGCTGGTAGTAAGCCTCCAGCTCCCAGCGGCCGCCGAGCGTGGCATTCAGCCCGAGCGCGCCGCTCTTCGTGCGATTGCGGCTCTCTGAGATGAGTGGCCCGAAGTCATAAGAAAAGCGCCACAGCGGGAATGACGTGATGTTTTCCTGCGCCATGCGCTCGCGGATCTGGTCGGGGAGGAAGGCGTTGTCATCGAAGATGGTGAAGCCAGTGCTCTGTCCTTCCCAGGCCGAGAGCGGCACGAAATGCACTTTCGCCTCGCCGTACAGGCCTTCGACGAACATCGAGACGTTGTCCGTCAGGTCGTAGGTGAGGTGCGCGAAGCCGGTCTGCCGCTTCACTTCGGGCACGGCGGAGAGGTTCACGCCGTGATCGAGGCCATCGCCGCCGATCATGGTGAGCGTCGTCGCCTGCGATCCGTAATTGAACTGGCGCGGCTGGCCGCCCGGACCGAAATCGGTACCCTTCAGCGGGCCGCTCGGAATGATTCCGCCGGGTGTGAAGGCCGCGGAGTGCACGTTGCACGCCATGATGCTGGCCGGAACGAGAGCGGGGTTGGCGATGCGGGCGCAGGAGTCGAACCAGTCACGATTCCGCCAGGAGGCGATTCCGCTGTCTTTGAAATGGCTGCCGCTCGCGATGAGATGACCTCTGCCGCCGAAAAGAGAGGTGCCGCCGGCGAGCTCGACCTTGCGCACGTTCGCGTCGCCCGCCGAGGCTTGCCCTGTCTGGGCGGTGAGCTTCACGCCCTCGAACCGGTCGTTCAGCACGAAGTTGACGACACCTGCCACCGCGTCGGAGCCGTACACCGCCGAGACGCCTCCCGTGACGGTATCGACCCGCTGCACGAGCGGCTCGGGAAGAATGCTGATGTCCACGGTGCCCGCGCTCGTGGAAGGCACCACGCGCCGCCCATCGAGCAGCACCAGTGTTCGCGCCGGACCAAGCCCGCGCAGGTTGAGAAAGCTTTGCCCTACCGAGCCGACGGTGCTGATCCCGTTGCTCGAAGGAGTGAAGGAGTCGCGGAACACCGGCACCTGGTTGAGCGAATCCGAAAGGCTGGTGGGCATGCGCGCCTGCAGCTCCGCCTCATCCACCACCGTCATCGGCGTCGGGGATTGAAAGCCGGGTGGAACGACGAGGCGCGTCCCCGTCACCCGGACTTCCTGGATGATCTCCGAACCGCTGCTGCTGTCCCGCCGAACGTCGGCGTTGGTACTGCCATCGGCCGAGTTGTCTGCATTTTGTGCCACGCTGCTGCCGCAAAGCACGACGCAGCCTACCGCTACCCAAGAAGTATTACGCAAGACAACCCCCCTACATCGGCCTCTTGATTCGCGCGTCAGCTGCAATGTGACGCGCGGGTGTTCAGGCAATCGAAGTAGTTAGAGCGACTTCGCGGAAAAGCGGACACCTCGATCGTCGCCGCGCAGGGGGAATGAGCATCGTCGCGCTCCCGCGCGCACGGCGCGGGCGTCGAAGCTGCGGCAGGGGAAGCGCTCACGCGCGAGTCATTGCCGATTCGCGCGCAGGGATCGCGCTCGATTACGCGCTTCGGAACTGCAGGCGCATGGACAGATCGACGGCGCGCACGTGCTTCGTGAGCGCACCCACCGAAATGTAGTCCACGCCGGTCTCGGCGATGCCCCGCACGTTCTCGAGCGATACGTTGCCGGAGGCCTCGAGCTTGGCCAGGCGGCCGCGCTCGTTGTTGTACTCGACCGCCTTGCGCAATTCGGCTTCGTTGAAGTTGTCGAGCAGGATGATGTCGGGCCGGGCCTCGATCGCCTCGGCCAGCTCTTTCAGGTTCTCGACTTCGACCTCCACCTTGAGGCCCGGCACATGACGGCGCGCAGCCTGAACGGCGCGGGTGAGCGAGCCTGCCGCCGCGATGTGGTTCTCTTTCACCAGAACCATATCGAAGAGGCCCATGCGATGGTTCGAGCCGCCGCCGCAGACGACCGCGTATTTTTGCGCCGTGCGAAGGCCCGGCAATGTCTTGCGCGTGTCGAGGATCGTGCAGCCCGTGCCGGCTACAGCGTCAACGTAGCGCCGGGTCTCCGTCGCCACCGCGGAAAGCAGCTGCAGGAAGTTGAGAGCGGTTCGTTCGCCCGTGAGGATCGAGCGCGCGCTGCCCTCGATGTCGAACAGGTTCTGAGCCGGGCTGATGCGCTCGCCATCGTTCGCATGCCAGCGTAGCCGCACGGTGTCGTCGAGCTGACGGAACACCTCGTCGACCCAGGGCCTGCCACACATCACCGCGGCTTCGCGGGTGATGACGCGCCCATGAGCGAGCTCGTTTTCCGGCACGAAGCCCGCGGTGACATCACCCGTTCCGACGTCCTCGCGCAGTGCTGCCTGCACCTGCGAGCCAAGATCTCTGGGAAGTTCACGCATGATCATGTCCCTCTCGACGGGGAGGGTAAACAAAAAGGCCCGGCGGTGCCGGGCCTTTTGCTGCAGCGGTCGCGGTGCGAGAGGTGCTGGATGCGGCCTCGGACCCGGATTCAGAAGGGCAGCTGGTGCGTGGCGCCGGCCATGCACATGAGCATCGGGATGGACAGCACGAAGTTCGTACGGGATGCATACAGCGCGACCTTGCGCGCCCGGGCCTTCTCTTCATCCGTCGCGGGCTTGATGCCGAGGATCTTCTTCTGGTTCTGCCAGATGGGGCCCCACACGTTGAGCAGCATGATCGTGCCCAGCCACGCGCCGATGCCGATCGTCACGAGGCTCAGGTCTCCGGTGGCGTTGTTCGAGAGCCCTAGCGTGAACGCCGGCACG
>JBDZVF010000272.1:0-8535 GCA_040255575.1 Pseudomonadota bacterium
GCCTTTGAAGCGGCCGTCGGTCACCTGCGTGAACCCGTGGCCATCGCAGGCTGCTTCGATGGCAGCGGTGAGATGAGGCGAGCAGCTCGCGCCGCTGTTCGTGCCGATGTTGAAGTTCGGCAGCTCGCCCTCGAAGAGTCGAGGCACGAGCGATCGAATGGAGTGTGCCTCGTACAGCACCACCCTGACGTGCAGTTGGCGCAGCCGGTGCAGCTCGCTTGCAAGCGCGCCGTGATAAGGGTCGAAGTAGTTCGCGCGACGTCTGGCGATCTCGGCTTCGTCCGGCTCCTGGCCCGGGAAATAAAGCGGCTCGCCGTCGAAGGTGGTCGTCGGGCAAAGCCCGGTGGTCGCCTGGCCCGGGTAAAGCGAGGCGCCGGAGGGGTCGCGGTTCACGTCGATGACAGTTCGCGAGAGCGCTGTGCGCACGGTCGTTGCGCCAAGGCTCGGCGCGAAGTCGTAGAGGAGATGCACCCACCAGTCGGCGTCCTTGCGCGCGAGCCACGGTGATACGAGGTTCGCCTCTATGTCAGGCGGGATGTCGATGCCGGTATGCGGGAAGCTCACCAGGAGCGGCGCGTCTCCCCGATGCACCTCGAGCCAGGGCGGATGATCGGCCGGCGCGCTCATGCCGGGCCCGCGCGCTGATCCGATAGCCCTGGCAGCGCAATGGCGGATACGAGCTTCACGATCGTGCCCTGATCCACGAGATCGATCGCTTCGTTGAGATCGGTGTGCAGGTAACGATCTTCGTCGAGCGCGGGAATGCGGTCGCGCACGACGCTGCGGACCGCTTCGAGCGGCGCGCTCGATTGCAGCGGCCGATGGAAATCGCAGCCCTGCGCGGCCGCCATCAGCTCGATGCCCACGATCGCTTTCGCGTTTTTTACCATGGCCAGCAGGCGCCGCGCGCCATGAGCAGCCATGGAGACGTGGTCTTCCTGATTCGCGGAGGTCGGAATCGAATCGACACTCGCAGGCGTGGCGCGCTGCTTGTTCTCCGAAACCAGCGCGGCGGCGGTGACCTGCGGAAGCATGAAGCCGGAGTTGAGCCCGGGCTTCGGCGTGAGGAACGCGGGAAGCCCGGAAAGATCGGCGTCCACCAGCATGGCGACGCGCCGTTCGGCGAGGGAGCCGATCTCGCATATCGCGAGCGCGATGATGTCTGCCGCGAACGCGACGGACTGCGCGTGGAAGTTTCCGCCGGAGAGTGACTCATCGGTATCCGCAAAGATGAGCGGATTGTCCGTGACTCCATTCGCTTCGAGGCTGAGCGTGGTAGCCGCGTGACGCAGGATGTCGAGCGCGGCGCCCATGACCTGAGGCTGGCAGCGAAGACAATACGGATCCTGCACGCGCGCGTCGCCCACGAGATGCGAAGCGCGGATGGCGGAGCCGGCCATGAGCGCGCGCAACGCCGCTGCGGTTTCGATCTGCCCCCGATGCCGACGCAGCTCATGAATCCGCGGGTCGAAAGGCGTATCGGAGCCCTTGGCGGCTTCGGTCGCGAGCGCTCCGGTGACGAGCGCGCTTTGAAACAGCGTCTCGACCTCGAAGAGTGCGGCCAGCGCGCAGGCCGTCGAGAACTGCGTGCCGTTCAAAAGGGCGAGCCCTTCTTTCGGTGCGAGTGTGAGCGGCTGCAGCCCCGCGAGCGCGAGCGCATTCGTCGCGGGCACTCGCTCACCCCGATAGAAGACGTCCCCGATGCCGATGAGCGCGGCAGCCATGTGCGCCAGCGGCGCCAGATCGCCTGAGGCGCCGACAGACCCCTGGGTCGGGATGACTGGCGTAATGCCTTGCGTAAGCAGTGCGCCGAGCAGCGCCGTGGTTTCGAGCCGCACGCCCGATGCGCCCTGCGCGAGACTCGCGAGCTTGAGCGCGATCATCAGCCTGCCGATCGAGATAGGAAGCGGCTCGCCCACGCCAGCACAGTGCGACAGGACGATGTTGCGCTGGAGAGCGGCGAGGTCCTCGTGGTCGATGCGCACCTGTGCCAGGCGTCCGAAGCCGGTGTTGATGCCGTAGATGGGCGTGTCTCTGCGCAAGATGCGCTGAACCGCTGCGGCGCTCTGTGCGATCCGCGCGGAGCTGCGCTCATCCAGAGAAGCGGACTCGCCGCGATAGATGGCTCGCCATTCCGCGAGCGTCACTTCACCGGGTTTGAGGACGATGCTCACGTGTCATCTCACTGGCCTTTCCAGACGCGCGCGTGGAGCGGGTTGTAGCCCATGCGATAAACGAGCTCTGCGGGGCTGTTGATGTCCCAGATCGCGAGGTCGCAACGCTTGCCCGCTTCGAGCGTTCCAACCCGAGCCTCATGCCCCAGCGCGCGAGCCGCGGTGCGCGTTGCGCCGGCAATGCATTCCTCGACGGTCATGCGGAACAAGGTGGCGGCCATGTTCATCGCCAGCAGGAGTGAGCTGAGAGGCGAGGTGCCTGGGTTGTGATCCGTCGCGATCGCCATGGGCACGTTGTGCTTCCTGAAGAGATCTATCGGCGGCAGCTTCGTTTCACGCGTGAAGTAGTACGCGCCGGGCAGCAGCACCGCGGTGGTGCCGGCGTGCGCCATCGCGAGCACCGCTGGCTCATCGACATGCTCCAGATGATCGGCAGAGAGCGCGCCGAGCTCGGCAGCAAGCGCGGCCCCCCGCAGATTCGAGAGCTGCTCGGCATGCAGCTTGATGGGCAGGCCGTGCGCTTTCGCGGCCCACAGCACGCGCCGTGCCTGCGTGTAAGAGAAGCCAATGCCTTCGCAGAAGGCGTCGACCGCGTCCACGAGGCGTTCGCGCGCGAGCGCGGGGATCATGTCTTCGCACACGGTGGTGACGTAACCATCCGGATCGTCCTTGTATTCGGGTGGCACCGCGTGTGCGCCGAGGAAGGTTGTGACGACCGACACCGGCCGGTGGAGCGCGAGGCCGCGGGCGGCGCTCAACTGCTTGCGCTCGTGCTCGAGCGATAAGCCGTAGCCGGATTTGATCTCGAGGGTGGTGACGCCTTCGGCGAGCAGCGCGTCGAGACGCGGCAGGGCAGAGCGGACAAGCTGCCCTTCGCTCGCGGCACGCGTGGCGTTCATCGTGGAGAGGATGCCGCCGCCGGCGCGCGCGATGGCTTCGTATGACGCGCCGGCGAGACGCATCTCGAACTCGCGAGCGCGATCTCCGGCGTACACGAGATGGGTATGACAGTCGATGAGCCCGGGGGTGATCCAGCGGCCATCGCAGTCGATCTCGCCGTCGGGCTCGAGGTCCTCCGAGAGATCGCGGGCGGGGCCTGCGAAGATGATGAGACCGTCGCGACAGGCCACCACGCCGTCTTCGACCTCGCCGAGACCGGGCTTGCCGGGCGCGAGCGTGGCGAGACGAGCGTTACGCCAGATCCGGTCACATCGCATCGCCTCGTCTCCGCTTGCGGCTTGCTGCCCGACCCAATAATGTCTATACATATCTCAAGCAATGAACCCGTGTCCAGCGAGCTTCCGCAGGAATTTCCCGTGAATGCATCGTCGCGCGAGCCTGGGCTTTATTTTCGCAGTGCGCTGCTGGCGGAGGGCTGGGCGAACGAGGTGCGCATCCAGATGAGCGGTGGGCGAATTTCGTTGGTGGAGACGGGCGTTGCGCCGCTGGCGGGTGATGAGCGGGCCCACATTGGGTTGCCGGGCGTGCCGAATGTGCACAGTCATGCTTTTCAGCGTGGCATGGCGGGGCTTGCTGAGCGGCGGTATGCGTCCGAGCAGCGAAACGGTGCTGAAGGGCGGCGCGGCGCTGAGCTCGCGCGCGCTTCTGTCCATCCGGCGACGGCTTCGGCGCGGGGGGATAGCGATAGCTTCTGGAGCTGGCGCGAGGTCATGTATCGGTTCGTGGCCCGCCTCGCGCCGGAGGATCTCGAGGCCATCGCCGCGCAGGCGTATGTCGAGATGCTGGAGGCTGGTTTCACGCGCGTCTGCGAATTTCATTACGTTCATCACGACGTCAGCGGCAAGCCGTATGTCGATCTCGCCGAGATGGGTGCGCGCGTCGCGGCGGCGGCAGGCTCCAGCGGAATGGGTCTCACGCTGCTTCCGGTGTTTTACGCGCACGGCGGGTTCGGTGGCAGGGCGGTGGGTGCGCAGCAGGCGCGTTTCGCGAATGACGTCGATCGTTTCGCGAAGCTCGTCGATGCGAGTCGCCACGCTGTTGCTGGTCTGCCGGACGCACTCGTGGGAATTGCGCCGCATAGCCTTCGCGCCGTCACTCCCGATGAGCTGCGAGTCATTCTGCCGCTCGCCGCAGATGCGCCAGTGCACATTCATGTCGCCGAGCAGACTCGTGAAGTGGAGGAGTGCGTGGCGCAGTTCGGTGCCCGGCCGGTGCAATGGCTATTGGCCGAGATGCCCGTGGGCGCGCAGTGGTGCCTCGTGCACGCCACGCACGTAACGGAGGATGAAGTGCTGGCGCTCGCGCGCAGCAGGGCTGTCGCGGGGCTCTGCCCGATCACCGAGGCCAATCTCGGGGACGGTGTGTTTCCGGCGGCGGCTTTCCAGGAAGCGGGCGGCCGTTTCGCGATCGGCTCCGATTCGAACGTGCTCATCAGCGTGAGCGAAGAGCTGCGGCTGCTCGAATACGGGCAGCGACTGCGAGACGGCGCGCGCAACGTGCTCGCGCGACCAGCCGGTGTCGGTTCGACAGGGCGCGCACTATTCGAACAAGTCGTGCGCGCCGGGACGCAGGCCGCAGGGCTGAACGGTCCGGGCGCGCAGGGCATTTCTCATCCGTCGACTGGCGTTGCCGGTCTTGCGGTTGGCGCACCGGCGGACATTCTTTCGCTGAAGGATGATGTGGCGCTCGCGGCGCGCACGGGCGACGCGCTTCTCGACACCTTCATCTTCGCGAGCCCGCGCGGCCTCATCGATGGCGTCTGGCGCGCTGGCTGCAAGGTTGTATCCGGAGGCGTGCATGTAAATCGCGCGCAGATCGCGGCGCGCTTCCGTGCCACCCTGCAAACGCTGCTCGCATCATGAGATGCGCATCATGAGACGCGCCGATCGTTCTACGCTCCATCAGAGAATCCGCGCAGACATTGAGCGACGCATCCTCAAAGGCGCATGGCGGCCTGGCCATCGCATTCCCTTCGAGCATGAGCTCATGGAGCAGTACGGCTGCGCGCGCATGACGGTGAACAAGGCGCTGTCCAGTCTCGCCGCTGCGGGCCTCATCGTGCGTCGGCGGCGCGTGGGCTCGTTCGTCGCGGAGCCACGCGCGCATTCTGCGGTCCTGGAAATTCCAGACATCCGTGCCGATGTGACAGCGCGCGGCCAGGCTTACGCGCTCAAGCTCCTGTCGCGCAAACGGCGCAAACCGGGCGCGCGTCGCGCGGAAGAGCGCAGGCTCGCGGCCGACGGTGAGCTGCTCGCGCTACGCTGCCTGCACCTTGCGAACGGCCGACCGTTCGCGCTGGAAGAGCGCCTGATCAGCCTGGCCACCGTGCCGGAGGCGAACGAGGTGGATTTCTCGATCGAGCCCCCCGGCTCCTGGCTCCTCGGTCACGTTCCGTGGACGCAGGCCGAACATCGCATCAGCGCGATCAATGCGGATGCCGACGTCGCGACCGCGCTCCAAGTGCCGCGCAACTCCGCCTGCCTCGCGCTGGAACGCCGCACATGGCGCGGAACCGCGGACATCACGCACGTCCGACAGGTTTTCCCCGGAACCGCTTTCGACCTCGTCGCGCGATTCGCCCCGCAGGGCAGGTAGCGCTTCTCGCGAGGAGACTGCGCGCCGCCGGCGGGCCGCGCCGCCTCCTCATTGTTGCGAGCTCTCAGGGGTTATCGCGCGGACGCGACCTTCAGCTTGTTGTTGACGTCCTTCACGCCGTCGATGCTGCGGGCGTCCTGCTCGGCCTTGTCCTTCTCGGCCATCGAGGTGACCGCGCCGTTCAGGTGCACCACGCCATTCTGAGTCTCGACGTGAATGTCCTTGGCCGCCGTGTCGCGATCTTTCGCGAGCTCGGCCTTTACTTTCGTCGTGATCATGGAGTCGGTGATCGGTTGCCCGCTCTTGCCCGCGTCGTTCGCAAATGCACCGCCCGTCGCCAGTGCCAGACAAGACGCGGTCGCCGCGATCAGCAATTTCCTGCCAGTCATATTTCGCCTCACTTGTGTCAGGGACGGGGGATAAAGGAGCAGCCTCGGCGCCAGTTCCTCCGTGCACCGCCATGAGCTACCCGCCGGACGGACGATGAAAACTTTCACGAATCGAGCGCGTGAAACGGGCCCTCACACGCGGCGCGCACTGGCATCGTTCCTGCTGGCGCATTGGGTTCACGCGCGCTGCGCGACCTCGAGCAGGAGCACAACACATGGTGAAATCCACCATTCCCCACAATGCACTGGTTCTTGTCGGCGACGGCCTTCGTGCCGTCTTCCTCCGTAACAGCGGAACGATCATGAATCCGAGCCTCGCGCTGGAGAGCGTGTTCGAGCACCGCAATCCGCCCAATCGCGAGCAGGGCACCGACAAGCCACCGCATGGGGGAACGAGGGCACCTCGCGGTCCGCGCAACTACATCGAGCCGACCGACTGGCATCAGCTGTCCGAAGAGCGCTTCGCGCGCGAGATTGCCGACAAGCTCTACGATCTGGCGCATCGGCGCACGTTCCAGTGCCTCGTGATCGTGGCGCCGCCCAAGGTGCTGGGGAAACTGCGCAAGTCGATGCACAAGGAAGTGCTCGATCGGATCGAAGCGGAAATCCCCAAGGAGCTCGCGACCGGCTCGGTGCGTGAGATTCAGCAGGAGCTGGCTACGTGGCATCCTTAGTTCATTGGAAAAAATCGTCTCCTGACGATTTTTTCGAGACCGCGCGGGGTCGGCCGGCGGCAAAAAGCGTGGTTTTTGCCGCCTGCGGTAGCGCGTAGCTACGCCCGGGCGCCGGGGACGGCGCGGGCGGGACGGGCGAGCGGCGAGACCCGATGCGCGGCGGGGCGCGGGCGAATGCGTGGGGCGCAGGCTGGATGCGGAGAGGGCGCCTGGCGCTCGCGACCGCTACTGCGGCGTGGCGCGCATGTTTTCGAGGCTCTTCTCGATGACCTGCGCGTTCTCGCCTTCCACCTTCTCGCCGGAGGCGATCTTGTCGGCCTGCTGGAACAGCGGCACGAAGAGGCCGCCCTGGTCGACGGGCGCGCGCAGCGTGATCACGGGATGCCTGCGGAAGTCCGCCGACCAGGCATCGCGCACCTCGTCCCAGAACTTCTTCGTGCGCTCGTAGTACTCGTCGGCCGCATCGAAATTGGGCGACTGCAGGCGCTCGTAGCGCGCGACACCGTACTCCCGCGCAAGGTAGGGCATGTTCGTGTCCAGCGTGCGCTTCTCGTCCAGCACGCCTTTCAAGTTGTTCTCTTCCTGGATCCAACCCGTCGGAATGATGGTGTGACGGTTCGTGCCGATGAGCACCTGGTAATCCTTGCGCACGCTCCATTCACGGCGCGGCAAGGGCCGCCACGTGTCATCGCTGATCCAGGTGGAGAAGCTGCCGGTGTGCCGCCACTTGCCGAGGCTCGCGTAGCGTGGGGACTCATCGACCTGATACACGGTCTGCGACCACTGGCCTCCCACGTCCCTTTGCTTGAGCATGCGCCGCGCCCACTGCTCGCGGCCGCGATATTCCACGATCTCCGAAGGCTCGTAGCGCCAGTCCTGCCGCCAGTGCTTCGTGACCAGCGGCTCGCTCAACGAGCCATCCTTCTGCACGATCTGCATGACGAGAATGTGGGACAGGCTGATGAAGCGCCCCTCGTCGCGATCGACGTACACACGCTCCGTGCCCCAGGATTGGTAGGGTCGCTCCCGCTTCGCGTCGCTGCTGAAAGGCGTGACCTCCAGAAAGTCGAACGTCACGCGGTAGCTTCCGGCCATGGCGAGGATCGCGCGCCGGTCGCGCTCGAACGCGGCGAGCCCGGGCGCCTGCAGCTTCTGCCACGCCTCGGACGGCGATTTGTCGAGCGCGAGCTCGGGCCCGCGCGTCGTGCCGCCGCGCGGCGCGAGCGCCGGATCGCTCGTGATCGGCCATGAAAAGATGTATCGCGGGGCGGATTGCTCCGCGTTCGGCTTGGCAGGCGTGCCGGATTCTTCCGCGTGCGCGATGACCGCGAGCAGCACGGCGACCACGGCCACCGATCCAAACGCGAGCCGCACGAGGATGCGTGCCGTGCGATGGAGCCACAGAGGGGGATTCGGAGTCACGCCGGCACCCGCATGAAAAAGTGTGTGCGGCCAGATAGTAGTCATTCTCATTTGGGCTAACAAGCACCGTGGGCAGCGAAGGGTCGATGGAGAAAAGCGCCGCGAGTGATTTTGCTCCAATAATGCGGACCGTCACCGCACCCCTACTCAGGAGTCTCCGTGTCAGACCTCGACATCGCGAATCGGCTCGACCGGCCGGTGGACCCCGCGTACGACCACGTGCTGGGTCCGGACAACGCTGAGATCACGCTCGTCGAGTATGGAAGCTATGACTGCCCACATTGCCGGGCAGCCAACGCTCGCATCTCTCAGGTGCGAGAT
>JBDZVF010000273.1:0-8535 GCA_040255575.1 Pseudomonadota bacterium
CCGGCTCGACGATGCGCTGATCCGCTGCGGGCATCTCTTCTGCATCCTTGTTATCGAACTTCGACACCTTGTCGTCCGCGAAATAGACGATCAGATGCCGGTGCAGGATGTTGCCCGACATGTTGCCGATCTTCAGATAGTAGAGGTAATCCCACCGATCCTTGTCGAACGAGTCCGGCACCATCGGTGTGCCGAGCAGATAGCGCACCTGGCTGCGAGTCATTCCCACCTGGAGCTGCGAGACGGCGCGCTGCTCGAGGAAATTCCCCTGCTGAATGGGCATGTGATACACGCAGCCCTGCAGCGCGAGGCCGGCGGCAAGTGCGGAAACGGCAAGAAGAAGGCGCCGCGTGGTGCGGCTGTCAGCAAAACGGGGTCGCATGTGAGCCTGTTTGGAGGAATAATCGCGGCCGCATCATACCGTATGGCCAATCTGACGCATCCTGGGGGTTCCCGCCTTCCGGCTGCGCGGCTGGAGAGCTCGAGTGGAAGGGAAGGATGATCTTCGCAAGGCCGGCCTGAAGGTGACGCTGCCGCGGCTGAAGATTCTCGAGATTCTCGAGAGCAGCGCGACGCGCCATCTCTCCGCCGAGGACATTTACCGTACGTTGCTCGACTCCAACGAGGACATCGGGCTGGCCACGGTGTATCGCGTGCTCACTCAATTCGAAGCAGCGGGGCTCGTGAGCCGCCATCACTTCGAAGATGGCATGGCGGTGTTCGAGCTCAACCAGGGGATGCATCACGACCATATCGTGTGCCTGGAGTGCGGGCGGGTCGAAGAGTTCATGGATTCGAGCATCGAGGATCGGCAGAACGCGGTGGCGGAGCGGTTGGGCTTTGAGGTGCGGGACCACTCGATGGTTCTGTATGGGAAGTGTAAGCGGAATCCTTGTCCGTACCGGAAGAAGGCGACGGGGGCGGTGGCCAGGAGGGTGGCGGATCGGGGGGCTGGCTCCTGAAGGGGCCAAGGAACCGCGGAATAGGGAACGAAGTGAGGGATCCGTAGTGAGGCCTGCGCACGCGAGCACGTCTCCGCCTTTCGGGCGCTACGTCTTGCGCTTCGTAGCTCTGGATTGAGAAGAGGCGGAAGAAGGGGCTGCTGCGGGTTTGGGGGCGGCGGCACGGGTTCGAGGGGCCGCGGCGGCAGCGTTTTTCAGCATTTCTCGCGCGTGCTCTCGCGCTTTGGCGGTGATTTCCACGCCGCCCAGCATTCTTGCGATTTCTTCCACGCGGTCGTCGGGTGAGAGCTCGGTGAGGACGGTGCGCGTGGTTTTGCCGTCTGTCAGTTTTGTCACGCGCAGGTGGTGGTGGCCCTGGGCGGCGACCTGGGGCAAGTGGGTGACGCAGAGGACCTGGGCGTTTTCGGCGAGGGCGTGCAGCTCGCGGCCCACGATCTCGGCGACGGCGCTGCCGATGCCGGAGTCGACTTCGTCGAAGACCATGGAGCGGGTTTCGCGCGCGGCGCTGGAGACCTGCACCGCGAGCGAGAGGCGCGAGAGCTCGCCGCCGGAAGCCACTTTCGCCAGGGGTCGTAGCGGTTGGCCGGGGTTGGCGGTGACGCGGAACTCGATCTGGTCGACGCCGTGCGGGGCGGGTTCCGTCGTGGTGAGCGGAGTGATCTCGACCTGGAAGCGGCCTCCGGCCATGCCGAGCGTCTGCATTCGCGCGGTGATGTCTTTCGCGAGTGCTCGCCCGGCTGTCGCGCGGCGTGCGGTGAGCTGCTGCGCCAGGGTGCGATAGCTCTCGAGCGCGGCCGCCTGCTCCTTGCGGAGCTGGCTGAGGTCGGATTCTGCGCGCTCCACCTCGACCAGCTCGGCTTTCAGTTGAGCGAGCCGCTGCGGCAGTTCCTCGGGCGCGATGCGATGTTTGCGCGCCAGCTCTTCGATGGCGGCAAGACGGCGCTCCACCTGATCTTGCCGCGCGGTGTCCATGTCGAGCGCGTCGATGTAGTGGCGCAGCATGCTGGCCGCTTCCCGAATCTGGATCGCCGCCTCATCCACCATCGGCAGCACCGCGCCGAGCTTCGCATCGATGCCGGCCAGGTTGCGTAACGCCTGCACGGCGCGGCTCACGGCGGCATGGGCGCTGCCGTCTTCACTTTCGTAGAGCTGCATCAGCGCGATCTGCGCGCCTTCGCCGAGGCGGCCGCGATTGGCGAGGCGGGCGCGTTCTTCGTTCAGGTGGGCGACTTCCCCCTCCTGCAGCTGCAGGGCTTCGAGCTCACGCACCTGATATCGCAGCAGGTCGAGTCGCGCGTCGCGGTCGCGCGCCTTGCCTTCCAGCTCGAGCATGCGATTGAGCAGGCCGTTCCACACCCGATGGGCGATGCCCACCTGATCGACGAGCGATTCGTGCCGGCCATATTCATCGAGCAGCTCGCGCTGGGCGGCATTCCGCGTCAGCGACTGAAACTCGTGCTGACCGTGTATATCGATGAGGATGTTCCCGAGCTCACGCAGCAGCGTGGTCGGCACCGATTGGCCGTTGAGATACGCGCGCGAGCGCCCGTCCGTGGCGATGACCCGGCGCACGGAAAGCTCGCCGTCCGAGTTGATCGACTGCTCTTCCAGCCACTGCTTCAACTCGCGCGGGCTGCGCAGCAGGTCGAACGTGGCGGAGACCTCCGCACGCTCGGCGTTCGCGCGCACCACTTCGGCGCCCGCGCGTCCGCCCGCAATGATCTGCAGCGCATCCACCATGATGGATTTGCCCGCGCCCGTCTCGCCCGTGAGCACGGTGAGCCCGGGCCGCAGATCCAGCTCGATCGAATCGATGATCGCGAAGTCGCGAATCTGAAGGTAGGTGAGCACGAGTGGCCTTTGGCGCTTCAGCGCGAAGGGTCGAGCCCGCCGCGGCCCCAGTGCAGTTTGGAGCGCAGCAGGCAGTAGTAGTCGTGGTCCGGTGGATGCAGCAGGGTGATGCGTTCCTTCGCGGCCTCGATATCGAGCACGTCGACATCGGGCTCCATGGCACCGAGCAGCACCCCGTCGCAAGCGACCTGTGCATAGGTGTCGAACCGCTCGATGAGCTTGATCTCGATCCTCGAACGGGAGGAGACGACGATTGGACGATCCGACATCGTGTGCGCGCAGATCGGCGCCATCACGAGCACGTCCAGGTGCGGCTCGACGATGGGTCCGCCGCAGGAGAGGGCGTAAGCCGTGGAACCCGTCGCCGTCGCGATGACGATGCCATCGCCCGAGTGCGTGTTCACGAACTTGCCGTTCACGCGGGTTTCGAAATCCAGCATGCGGCCGGTGGCGGCCTTCTGAAGAACGATGTCGTTGAGGCCGAGCGACTCGACCACCGTGCCATCGCCGCGGCGGAGGCAGGCGCGTAGCAGCGTGCGCTCCTCGCTATCCAGCCGGCCTTCGAGGGCGGCGTCGACGTGAGGCAGCATGTTCTGCGGCATCACATCCGTCAGGAAGCCGAGGCGGCCGCGGTTGATCCCGAGCAGCGGCACGTTATGACGCGCGACCATCCGCGCGCCGTAGAGGAGGGTGCCGTCGCCGCCGATGGCGATCAGGAGGTCCGCCTGGCTCGCGACCTCTTCCTCGGGAAGGCGCGTGACGCCGTTGAGCCCATCCGGGATGTCGGCGCTCTCGCTGACGAGCACCTGGATGCCGCGCGACTTCAGGTGCGGCAGCAGGGTGCTCATGGACTCCGCGACGCGCGGGTCCACGAATCTGCCGATGAGGGCGCACTTGCGCACCGGGAATCCCATGGAAGCCTCGAAGTTTCTGGCGAGCGGCGCGAACCTACCACAGTGCGGGCCGCGGGCGCCGTGCGATTGCTTGACGCTTGCCACGACCGTCGTTACGTTTCCACGGACCATGGTTCACGAAGCCAGAGAAGAGCCCCTGAACGAGCGCGCCCAGCAGCTCCTGCGGGTGCTCATCGAGAACTACATTCGCGATGGCCAGCCGGTCGGCTCGCGGGTGCTCTCGCGCGATTCGGGTCTGAGCCTCAGCTCCGCCACCATCCGCAACGTCATGGCCGATCTGGAAGAGCTCGGCTTCGTCTCCTCGCCCCACACTTCCGCGGGCCGGGTGCCCACCGACAAGGGTTACCGCTTCTTCGTCGACACGCTCCTGCGTGTGCAGCCGGTGAATAGCGAAGCCGCCGAAGAGATCCGTCGCCAGTTCGACCGACAGTTCGAGACCGTGCACGAGGGTTCCAAGGCGCTCGTCGCGGCCGCCTCCCAGTTGCTCTCGAGCGTCACGCAGCTCGCGGGTGTCGTCACTTTGCCTCGTACGCAGCAGGCGTCGGTGACCCAGATCGAGTTCGTGGGGCTCTCCGAGAACCGCGTTCTGGTGGTGCTCGTGTTCAATGACCGCGAGGTCCAGAACCGCATCATCCAGCTCGAGCGCTATTACTCGCCGGACGAATTGAAGCGCGCCTCCAACTTCCTCAATGAGCAGGTGCGCGGCCGCACGCTCGGCCAGGTGCGCGCCGAGATCCTGCGCCAGATCCAGGAAGCCCATGAGCACATGAACCAGCTCATGAAGGACACCATCGCCGTTGCCAAGAAGGTGTTCGAGGGCGGGCCGGGGGAGGATGAGAACCTCGAATATGTCATCGCCGGCCAGACGAACCTCATGGGCGTCGCCGAGATGTCGAACGTCGAGCGGCTGCGGCGCCTCTTCGAAGCCTTCAACGAGAAGCGGGACTTCCTCAACCTGCTCGACCACAGCCTGAAGGCCGAAGGCGTGCAGATCTTCATCGGCCATGAATCGGGCTATCGCGTGCTGGATGACTGCAGCGTCGTCACGGCACCGTACGCCGCCGGTGACTCGGTCATGGGTGTGCTGGGCGTCATCGGCCCGACCCGCATGGCTTACGAGCGTGTCATCCCGATCGTGGATATGACGGCCAAGCTCCTCGGAGCGGCCTTGAATTCCCGCCGCTAGGCCCCAAACTGGCCGGCGATTTCAGGGGACTTCTTCCAGTTGATCTCGAGCGTCGCGCCCCGATGCTGGCGCATCCAGGCAAACCTTTATCTTCCGACGGAGGCTTTTTGGCATGAATGAGCCGTTTCGAAACGATGCCGAATCCGGTCACGCAGGCGCGGAGCCCACTGCCGTGCTGCCCGAGACCGCGGCTCAGCTCGTGGAGATGGAGCGCCTTCAGCAGGCTCTGGCCGAGGCCGAGGAGCGCGCAAAGAACCACTGGGAGCAATACCTCCGGGCGGTGGCGGATGTGGAAAACGTCCGCAAGCGCGCCCAGAAGGACATCGAGGCCGCCCACAAGTACGGCATCGACAAGCTCGCCACCGAGCTGCTTCCGGTCAAAGACAGCCTCGATCTGGCGGTGGAGAACGCCGACAAGGCCGATGCCCAGCAGCTCGCGGCCGGCACGGAGGCGACCCTGAAGCTCCTGAGCAAGGCGTTCGAGAAGCTGAATATCATCGAGATCAATCCCCTGGGCGAGCCCTTCGACCCTGCCAGGCACGAGGCGATGCTCGTCCAGCCCTCGACCACGGCCGAGCCCAATTCGGTTCTTCAGGTGGTGCAGCGGGGATACGAGCTCAACGGGCGCCTTCTGCGGCCCGCGCGAGTGATTGTCGCCAAGGCGCCTTGAAGCGGATAACGCAATACCCAATAAGTGCGAGCAGCACGGCCTGTAGCACGCGCAAGAACATCTCAGCGGAGTAACTCTTTTATGGCAAAGGTAATCGGGATCGACCTCGGCACCACGAACTCGTGCGTCGCCATCATGGAGGGCGGCAAGCCCCGCGTGATCGAGAACAGCGAGGGCGACCGTACTACGCCGTCCATCGTCGCCTTCACCAAGGATGACGAGGTGGTCGTCGGCCAGCCGGCCAAGCGCCAGGCGGTGACCAATCCGCAGAACACCCTGTTTGCCGTCAAGCGTCTCATCGGCCGCAAGTTCGCCGACGAGGTCGTGCAGCGGGACGCGGGAATGGTGCCCTACAAGATCGTCAAGGCCGACAACGGCGACGCATGGGTCGACGCGCACGGCAAGAAGATGGCGCCGCCGGAGATCTCGGCGCGCGTGCTCATGAAGATGAAGAAGACCGCCGAGGATTTCCTCGGTGAGCCGGTGAAGGAAGCGGTCATCACCGTGCCCGCGTACTTCAACGACTCCCAGCGCCAGGCGACCAAGGACGCCGGCCGCATCGCCGGTCTCGAAGTCAAGCGCATCATCAACGAGCCGACGGCTGCCGCGCTCGCGTACGGCCTCGACAAGGCGGGCGGGGATCGCAAGATCGCCGTGTACGACCTCGGTGGTGGCACGTTCGACATCTCGATCATCGAGATCGCGGAGGTCGACGGCGAGCGTCAGTTCGAAGTGCTCTCCACGAACGGCGACACGTTCCTCGGCGGTGAGGACTTCGACCTGCGCATCATCAATTTCCTCGCCGACGAGTTCCAGAAGGAGTCGGGGGTGGATGTCCGCAAGGACCCGCTCGCCATGCAGCGCCTGAAGGAAGCGGCGGAGAAGGCGAAGATCGAGCTGTCTTCGACGCAGCAGACCGACGTCAACCTGCCGTACATCACGGCGGATGCCTCCGGTCCCAAGCACCTCAACATCAAGCTCACCCGCGCGAAGCTCGAGTCGCTGGTGGAAGACCTGGTCAAGAGGACCATCGAGCCTTGCCGCATCGCGTTGAAGGATGCGGGCCTCTCCCCGAGCGATGTCAACGAGGTCATCCTCGTTGGCGGCCAGACCCGCATGCCCCTCGTCCAGAAGTACGTGAAGGACTTCTTCGGCAAGGAGCCGCGCAAGGACGTGAACCCGGATGAGGCAGTCGCCGTCGGCGCGGCCATCCAGGGTGGCGTGCTCGCGGGCGAAGTGAAGGACGTGCTGCTCCTCGACGTCACCCCGCTGTCGCTCGGCATCGAGACCCTCGGCGGCGTGATGACCAAGCTCATCGAGAAGAACACCACGATCCCGACCAAGGCATCGAACGTCTTCTCGACGGCGGACGACAACCAGACGGCCGTGACCATTCACGTGCTGCAGGGTGAGCGCGATCGGGCGGCGGACAACAAGTCGCTCGGCAAGTTCGACCTGTCGGACATCCCGCCGGCCCCGCGTGGCCTGCCGCAGATCGAGGTGTCCTTCGACATCGACGCGAACGGCATCCTGAACGTCTCCGCGAAGGACAAGGCGACCGGCAAGGAGCAGAAGATCGTCATCAAGGCCTCGAGCGGCCTGTCCGAGGATGAGATCAAGCGCATGGTGCGCGACGCCGAGGCGCATGCCGAGGAAGACAAGCGCTTCCGCGAGCTCGTGGAGACGCGCAACAAGGCGGACGGCATGGTCCACTCGGTCGAGAAGACCCTGAAGGACCTGGGCGACAAGGTCGACGCCGGCGAGCGCGGCCGGATCGAATCCGCCATCTCCGATGTGCGCACGGCCCTGAAGGGTGACGACAAGGGTGTGATCGAGAAGAAGACCGAGGCGCTCGCCCAGGCGGCCCAGGCGCTCGCGCAGAAGGCGTATGCCGATGCGGGCGCGGCGGGTGCAGCCGGTGGCGCGGGGGCCGAAGGCACGGCCGGTCAGGCGGGCGGCGGCAGCGCCGGCGGCCAGAAGGATGACGTGGTCGATGCAGAGTTCGAAGAAGTGAAGGACAAGGACCGCAAGGCTTCGTAAACTCCTTCGGTAGCGGAAGAACGATTTGCAAGAGCTGAGGGCCCGCGCGTCGCAAGATGCGCGGGCCTGTTCGGATGTGGTGGGCGCGGGTGTCTAAGCGGGATTATTACAAGGTACTCGATGTACCCCGGAACGCGGCGGAAGCCGATATCAAGAAGGCGTACCGGCGCCTGGCGATGAAATTTCATCCGGATCGCAACCCGGATGACGCCGAAGCCGAAACCAAATTCAAGGAAGCGAAAGAGGCCTACGAGGTGCTGACGGACGCGCAGAAGCGCGCGGCCTACGACCAGCACGGCCACGAAGGCGTCGAGGCGATCAATCGCGGCGCCGGCCGCGGCGGCTTCAATCCCGGCGATGCGTTCAGCGACATCTTCGGCGATGTGTTCGGGGACATCTTCGGCGCGCGGCGCGGTGCCGGCGGCCGGCAGGTGTTCCGCGGCGCCGATCTGCGCTATGAGCTCGAGATCGACCTCGACCAGGCCGTGTTCGGCCACACCATCGAGATCGAAGTGCCGAAGCTCTCCGAGTGCGACACGTGCCTCGGCACGGGCGCCGCGAAGGGCAGCTCGCCCGTGAAGTGCGAGACGTGCGATGGCCACGGCCAGGTGCGCATCTCCCAGGGCTTCTTCCAGCTGCAGCAGACCTGTCCCAAGTGCCGGGGTGCCGGCACGGTCGTGCGCAATCCGTGCGACACCTGTCTCGGGCAGGGGCGGGTACGCAAAACCTCCACGCTCAGTGTGAAGGTGCCGGCGGGCGTCGATACGGGTGACCGCATCCGCCTGGGCGGCGAGGGTGAGGCCGGACGCAACGGCGGACCGCCGGGTGACCTGTACGTCGAGATCCACGTTCGCGAGCACGCGATCTTCGAGCGCGACGGCGCACATCTCAGCTGCGAGGTGCCGGTGAGCT
>JBDZVF010000731.1:0-1684 GCA_040255575.1 Pseudomonadota bacterium
CGACGAGCGTCGGCGAGCGCCACCCGCTGCGGTGACTTCCTCAAGGAGCCGCTGCCCCGCGCGGACGTGATCACGATGGGCATGATCCTGCACGACTGGAATCTGGATAAGAAGAAGCACCTCACCCGCCTGGCATACGACGCGCTGCCGCCCGGCGGGGCCTTCATCGCGGTGGAGAATGTGATCGACGATGCGCGGCGTGAGAACGCATTCGGTCTCATGATGTCGCTCAACATGCTCATCGAGTTCGGCGACGCCTTCGACTTCACCGGCGCAGATTTCTGGAGCTGGTGTCGGGAAGCGGGCTTCAGCCGCTACGAAGTCGTGCACCTGAACGGCCCCTGCAGCGCCGCCATCGCGTACAAATAACGGCCGCGAATAGCGCTCACGCAAGATTCGGAATGCGCCCCGCTGCACGCCCGACTACCCTGCCGGGCGTATGGCCTCGGGAAAAACCTTCACAGAACTCTTCGGCGCGCTCGACTGGGCGCGCCTCACCGCAACCCTCGCGGCACGCGGTAATGCCGTCGTGGAGCGGGTGCTCAGCGTGGAGCAATGTCGCGCGCTCACGGCGCTCTACCCGCAGGAAGCACCGTTTCGCAGCCGCGTGATCATGAGCCGGCACGGCTTCGGCCGCGGCGAGTACAAGTACTTCACCTACCCGCTACCCGCCGTCGTTTCCCAGCTGAGATCCGCGCTGTATCCGCATCTCGCGCCGATCGCGAACGACTGGAACGCGAAGCTCGGCATCGACGTCGAGTATCCGCGCACGCACGAGGCGTTTCTGAAGCGCTGCCATCAAGCCGGCCAGGCGCTCCCGACGCCATTGCTTCTCCAATATGAGCAGGACGATTACAACTGCCTGCACCAGGATATCTACGGCGAGCACATTTTCCCGCTGCAGATAGCCGTGCTGCTCTCAGCCGCGGACAAAGACTTCACGGGCGGCGAGTTCGTGATGACGGAGCAGCGACCGCGCATGCAATCGCGAGCGGAAGTGATCCCGCTGAGCCAGGGCGACGGTGTGATCTTCGCCGTGCGCGAGCGCCCCGTGCAGGGCACGCGCGGCATCTACCGGGTGAACCTCCGGCATGGCATGAGCCGCATTCGCAGCGGCCATCGCCAGACGCTCGGAGTCATTTTTCACGACGCCCGTTAGACTCCGTTTTCGATTCGCGCTCCGGCTCGCGATTGGTGTAGTGCGCGTTGCCGAGGCCCGTGCCAATGGTGAGCACGCCCCAGTGCTTCACGTCCTGCATGAACGGCAGCTCGCTCAGCCCCTGGACGACGGCATCGTTGTGCATCACTACCACCGTATCGTGATCACCGATCTTCGGAATCGCCTCACGCAGCCGTTGCGGCAGGTTGAAGCTCTTCGTCTCCCAGTTCCCCGGCAGGTTCTGGCCGCCGCGCTCGATGCAACCGTCCGCCCGGATGACGCCGGGGCAGCCGATACCGATGAACGGCGCGAGCTCGAGCCCTTCCTTGCGGGCACGCTTGATCAGATCGTTGAGCATGTCGATGAGCCGCGCGACAGCGTCTTCGCGTTCCGGCTCATCTTCGCGATGACGCCAGAGCTCGAAGCCGCCCACGGTGGCCTCGGAGAAATCCGCCTTTTTCTTCGCGCGCAGCTCGACGATGCCCGCTCGGATGTTGCTGCCACCGATATCGACGGCGAGGATGC
>JBDZVF010000274.1:0-8471 GCA_040255575.1 Pseudomonadota bacterium
CACGGCGGCGTTCGGGGACTTCAACACTTCGCCGGAGTGGCAGGGCACCGCTTACGCGAGTTATACGCAGGGGCCGTTCACCGGCACCTTGCAGCTCCGCTACATCGGCTCGGGCAAATACAACGCCACATACAAGGGGCCGGAAGACCCGGGCTACGATCCCAGCCTGCCGAACAGCATCAGCAACAACCGCGTAGCCTCAGCCACCTATGTGAATCTCGCCGCGTCCTACCAGCTTCCCGACTTCGGCAAGGACGTGAACGTCGAGCTGTTTGGAGCGATCAACAATCTCTTCGATCGCGATCCGCCGGTGGCGCCCGGCGGCAACGGATATCCGACCAATCCGGTGTACTTCGACACGTATGGCATGACGTGGCGAGCTGGCGTGCGCGTCGCCTTCTGAACCAGGACTCCCTTACCCGACGCGTTTGCCCGACGCGCGCACCGGCACGTAGATCCGCTGGTCCTGACGCTGCACCAGCAGCGCGATCGTGCCTCGCGAACGGCGCGTCGCGTTCTGCAGGTCTTTCACAGACCCCACTGGCGAGCCGCCCGCGCGGAGGATGATGTCCCCCGCTTCGAGACCCGCCGCGGCCGAGGCACCACTCACGTGTTCCACCACGAGCCCGTTCGGCTCTTCGACCACGCGCTTCTCCTCGGGTGAAAGGGGCCGCACGCCGAGCCCGAGCTGCGAGGGATCGGACGGTTCGCCCGGCGTGGCGCGCGCCACGGCGGGGGCGGGGCGCTCTTCCTTCAACTCGTCGACCTGCAGGTCGAACTGCCGGGTCTTGTTCTCACGCACCACGCTGAGTGTGGTGCGAGTGCCAGGGCGAAGATGCGAGATGATTCCCGGCAACTCCGACGCCTGCTCGATATCGTTTCCCTGCGCGCTGACGATGACATCGCCCGGTTTCAGGCCCGCCTTGGCGGCGGGGCTGTCGTCTTCGATCGAGCTCACCAGTGCCCCGCGCGGTCTGTCGAGGCCGAAGGATTCGGCGAGTTTCGCATCGACATCCTGAACCGCGACACCAATGCGACCACGCACGACGCGCCCGGTCTTCACGAGCTGCTGCTGCACGTCGAGCGCCGCGTCGATCGGGATCGCGAACGACACGCCCTGGTAACCACCCGTGCCGCTGAAAATCATCGAGTTGATGCCGACCACTTCGCCCTGCAGGTTGAAGAGCGGCCCGCCCGAGTTGCCGGGGTTCACGGCTACGTCCGTCTGGATGAAGGGCACGATGCCGTTCTCGGCGCCGAGCGCGCGCGACTTCGCGCTCACGACCCCGGCAGTCACGCTGTTCTCGAGGCCGAACGGCGAGCCGATAGCGATGACCCACTCACCGGTGCGCAGTTTCGCGGAGTCGCCCATCTTCACCGTGGGCAGATCGCGCGCGTCGATCTTGAGAACAGCGACATCCGTGCGCGGATCGGTGCCCACCACTTTCGCGGTGAACTCGCGCCGATCGGGAAGTCGGACGATCACGTCCGAGGCGCCCTCGACCACGTGCGCGTTCGAGAGCACATAGCCATCCTCGCTCACGATGAAACCGGAGCCTTCCCCCCGCTCGACCGGCGGGCGTTGGGACGGCTCGGCGCCGAAGCGACGGAGAAAATCCTGCACCTCCGGCGGAAGCTCCTGGCCCGAGCCCGGTGGTCCCGCGTTGGGATCCTGCTCAGCCACCTGCTCCTGAATGTGCGTGGCGACGACGTTGACCACGGCGCCACCGTATCGCTGCACCAGGGGTGTGAAATCCGGAAGCGCGCGGGCCGGCGATGCCGATGGCCCGGTATTGGCGGGGTTCGACGTCTGTGCAAAAGCCGGGAACGCCAACACTAACGCGGCTGCCGCGACCGGCAGACGCATGGTGTGAGGGAGGATGGCACGTGCGGTCATGTCAGCTTCTCCTGGTCTGACCACAGGTTCCGCATATGCCGTGCCCGCAGGCACCGGCCGCGCGATCAGGGCAGAGCCCGTGCTAGCGCCCGCGTGCAATCAGCGCGCGACTCGACCAGGTGTGACTCAACGAGCGCCTGACTTGACGAGGCCTGGTCACGAGCGGTACCGGCCTGGAGTGACCGCGCCCGCGCTCCACGCCAAGGCACGCCTCGTCGCTGCCGCCACAGCTACAACAAGCCGTTCTGCGACGGCAGCCCTGCGCGCGTCGGCTCTCAATGAAGCGCCTGCCCCAGATCGACCGGCTCCGGCGGCGCGCGAAGCGTGCGTTCGTTATCGGCGGGGTTGCCGTGCACGCGCGCGGCGCTGTCGTGCGGGCGCCGTCCCGTTTCGAGGAATGTCTTGAGCCGCAGCAGATCCTCGTCCATCTCCTTGCGCGGATCGACTCCGAACAGCCACGCGACGCCATGCCCGAGGGCGCCCGCCGGCGGCCGGTAACGCATCTGGATTTCGAGACAGGTGCCGCCGTTATCCGGCCGGAAGCGAATATGACCCGCATGCTTCACGGTCGCGTGCGGTGTCGTGCGCCAGGCGATGAGCTGGTTGGGCTCGAAGCGTGTCGTCCGCGAATCCCACTCGACCGTCGTGCCGGCGGGCCCGCTCACCGACCAGTGAGAGCGACCATCCGAATGCGTGCGGACGCTGCGCACGTTACGCATGAAGTAAGGGAAGTTCTCATAGCGAGCAAGCGTCTCGAAGACATCTTCCACCGGTGCATTCACTCGCAGCGTTTTGTGGATCTCGATGATCTGGTTGCTCGCGAGGCGTGAAAGTGGCGCGTTGATCGTGCTGCGCAGGAGCAGGGCGCCCCCCGCGGCACCACCGACTGAGGCGAGTACGGTTCGATTACGCAGCCCGAATGCCACGAGGCCAAGCCCGGCTGTGCCGAGCAGCAGGCGGATCGCTGGCGACCAGTTCTCCTGCAACAGCTCGAACCGCGGCTCGCGCAGGCGGCCGCCCTGCAGGGCGGAGACCCGGCCCGCGTATTCGTGGATCTGCAAGCGATCCGCGACTTCCCGCACGCCGCGCACTTCGGAAATTGCGCGCATCATCGCGGAGTATTCCCGCGCCAGGATGGCGCCTGTCAGTTCGACGCGGCCTCCCTGCGAGACCGAAACATGAATCGCACCCGGATGCGAAACGACGCGCCCCAGCGCAGAGCGGACTCGCTCCGCGACAACTTCATCGCCCACCGGACCGTCGCCGAACGCGAGCCGCGTCTTGGCGGCGAGGCCGCGAGTGCGATTCGTCAGATCGCGACCGGCGGCCTCGAGGCCGCGCCAACCCTTCAGTGCGGTGGACCCCAGCCAATCGCGAAGTCGCGCGCGTCTGCGGCGGCCGCTGGTGGGATCCAACAGATACATTGACGCAGCAGTAACCGTGATGCCGCTGAGAAGACCGGTGGTGGAGGGTTTCATTGGCGACGCCTTTCTCCGCACGGGAGGGCGGGCGTCGCAATGCCCGTGCCGGCCGGAACAGGGACGGGCCAGTTGCGTCGTTATCCCGCCAGGAACGGCAGCAGCTGTGCCAGGGTTTCCTGTGGATGCGACTCCTGGAAGTTGTGCCCGCCCGGCATCGCTGCGCCGGTGACGTTCGCGCCGAACTCTTTCCAGATGCCCAGGACGTCATACATGCGGCCCATCGCCCCGTTCTGCGCCCACAGCACGTGCAGAGGACAGGCGATCTTCTTGCCCTGATCCGCTTCGTCGAACTGCATGTCGATGCCGGCGGAGGCGCGGTAGTCCTCGCACATCCCGTGCACATTGGCCGGGTTTCTCATCATGCGCAGGTATTCGTCTTTCAGCTCGGGCGGGCCGTTCGCGTAGCTTTCCGGCTTCGCGAGAATGATGTTCTCCGGGAACGGCGCCGGCCGGATGAACAGGAACCAGTGGAAGTAGGTATCCACGAAGGCCTTCGTCACGTGCGTGTACAAGTAGTACGTCGGCACGATATCGAGCACGGCCATGCGCGTGACGGCATTCGGATGATCCAGCGCGAGGCGATGCGCCACGCGCCCGCCGCGATCGTGGCCGACAACGGCAAAGCGTTCGAAGCCGAAGTGGCGCATCAGGTCCACCTTGTCCTGCGCCATGGCGCGCTTCGAATAGTTGATGTGCTTGTCGCCGTCTTCCGGCTTGCTGCTATCACCGTAGCCGCGCAAGTCCGGCGCGATAACCGTGTACTTTTTCGCTAGCTCCGGCGCCACGCGGAACCAGGAAAGGTGCGTGAGCGGAGCGCCATGGATCAGCAGCAGCGGCGGGCCACTGCCCCCGATGACGGTGTGCAGCGTCGCGCCGCCAGTCTTGACCTTGTGGGCCTTGAAGCCCGGCAACAGCTTCGCATCGAGTGGGTTGCTTTCAGAGCTGGACGCGCCGGCATCTGCCGCGAGAGCATTGCGGCTCGCCGCGAGCAATGTGCCGGCGGAGAGCGCCAGCCCTGCGCGCAGGACGTCACGTCTGCTGGTGGAGGGTTCCCCTGAGATCGGCATCGGCGAAGAAATCGGCTGGCGCATAGGTCCTTCTCGTCAGTTGTTTTCGGCCTTGCTGGATGGTTTTTCGTCGGCGAGGGGGCGTAAACCCCCCAAAGTCGGGCTCTACTGTACAAGTGAAAAGGCTGTTGGCAATCGCGATCGGGATGTTCGTTCCCTTGCTGGTGAACGCGGCGAACATCGCCCTCCCGCCCCAGTCGCTCGCTGCCTCGCTGCAGGAGCTGGCGAAGCAGAGCGGCATCCAGATCATCTTCTTCTCCAAGGTCGTGCAAGGGCACGATGCGCCTGCGCTCCATGGCACCTTCACACCGGAGGCGGCGCTCGACACGCTGCTCGCCGGCACGAATCTCACGTATCGCGCGCTGAATGAGCGCACGATCGAGGTGACCGCCAAGCCAGCAGTCCCGGCGATTCCGTGGACGCCGCTGCCGGCTCCGCAACCGGCGCATGAGCCGGATACCTCTCCCGACGCGCCGCTCGCCGAGGTTGAGATCACCGCCGAGCGTGCCCACCTGAGCGAGCTGCGTGCGGCGATCGTGAGGCTGGAAAACCAGTTCTACGCCCGATACAACCAGGCAAATACCGACCATCGGTACGACATCGTCTTGTGCCACTCGTACCGGATCACCGGCAGCCATTTGGACCGGCGCCTCTGCGGGCCCGCCACCCTCGTGCCTGTTCCGCGCGCAAGGATGGGCGGGGGGTCTGACCCGATAGCCATGTCCCTCGATGAGGGGGCCGTCTCCATCGAAACGCCGAGCGATCCGCGGGAGCTGCGGGCCTACCAGCGCAACATGGTGGAAGTGGTGCGCCAACACCCCGAGTTGCTAGAGCTGGTGAAGCAGCGGAACGCGCTGGCGGAGCGTTACCGCGCGGCATGGGAAGCAGGCAGAACCGGGGGCAGGTAATACGCAACTCCCGCCTGTCGGTTGGCCGCTTCACAGGTGCCGCTCCGGTAAAGAACAGCGCCGGCCGGTTGTGCTAGAAGTGCGCCGTCCAGCAGAAGAAAAACTCCGGTTGCGTTCGCGATCACGCCTGCCGTCGCAGGATGATCTTCGAGAGGAAATCGAGATGTTTCGGGGCGGATGGACGGCCGTCATGGCACTGCTCATCGCGCACGCCGCAACCGGCGCGCAGAGGGCCGGGCTTGCCGAGGCCCCGGGGGATGCGGGCGCGGTTGCAAACGCCGCGATGACGGGCGACCTGCATGCCATGCATGCGCTGCTGAAGGCGCATGCGGACCCCAACGTCCCCGGCGCCTTCGGCACACCAGCCCTGCACTGGCGCGTGCATGTGGATGACCTCGCCGAAGCGAAGCGCCTGCTGAAAGCCGGTGCCGATCCCAACGGCTTGACTGAACGCGGAGTGAGCCCGCTCAGCGTCGCCATCACAAACGGCAATTCCGAGATGGTCCGCGTGCTCCTGGAAGCGGGTGCGGACGCGAATCACCCCGAACCCAGCGGTGAAACTCACCTGATGATGGCCGCGCAGGTCGGCGTGCTGGCCATCGTCGAACAGTTGCTCGCGCACGGCGCTCAGGTTGCCGTGCGCGACCCGAACTACGGCCAGACTGCGCTGATGTTCGCTGCCCGTGCGGGTCACGCGGACGTCGTTTCTGCGCTGCTCGCGCGCGGTGCGAACCCGAACGTCGCCACGAACATCGGCCCGACGCCCGACTTCATCAAGCCCAACTCGGTGCCGGGGTTCGGCTTTGGCGTGGGCATTCTGCGCGGCGGCGTGCCCGCGGATCGCGGGCGCCGCGAGCCGACTCCCGGCGGCATGACGCCGCTGCTCTACGCCGCGCGTCACAACCACGTGGAGGTCGCCAAGCGACTCATTGCGGCTGGCGCAGACGTGAATGCGAAGGAGGCCAACGGCATCTGGCCGCTGCTGATGGCGATCTCCAATAACAACATGGCTGTGGCGCACTACCTGCTGGAGCACGGTAGCAACGTCAACGGGCAGGACTGGTACGGGCGCAGCCCGCTCTGGGAAGCGGTGAACGTGCGCAACCTCTACGTTCACAACGCGACGTTCAAGAACGGCATCGATCGCGGGCCCGTGCTCGAGCTCATTCGCGCGCTGCTCGCGGCGGGGGCGGACGTGAATGCACGCACGAAGGAGACTCCGCCGTTCCGCAACTTCCTTCTGGAAATCACGGGATCGCTGGAGTGGGTGGATTTCACCGGCCAGACGCCGTTCCTCACGGCCGCGCTCGCCGGCGACGTCACCGTGATGAAGCTGCTGCTCCAGCACGGTGCGAATCCGCGCATCGATACCTACGAGGGCACGTCGCCGCTCATGGCGGCGGCGGGCGTCAACTGGGTGCTCGCACAAACGTGGACGGAAGGCCCGGAACAATTGCTGGAAGCGGTGAAGCTCTGCATCGAGCTCGGAATGGATGTGAACCACGCGAATTCCATGGGTATCACCGCGCTTCACGGGGCTGCGAATCGCGGCTCGGATGACATCGTGCGTTATCTCGTGGCGCAGGGCGCGGATCTCACCGCGCAGGACAATGAGCATCGATCGACGCTGGACTGGGCCAAGGGCGTGTTTCTTGCCACGCATCCGGCACAACCCAAGCCCACCACGATGGCGCTCGTCACGGAGCTGCTGAAGCAGCAGGGCAAGGAGGTACGTTGATGCGCGGTGCGCGGAGGTTGGGAATCGGCTTGTCGCTGCTGATTGCAACGGGTGCGGCCGTGGCAGCGAAGGACGGGCGTTCAGTCGATGTGCCGAGCGCCATCGAGAACTACTGCACCGAGTGTCACAACGACACGGATTGGGCGGGCGGCCTCGCACTCACGATTCTCGATCCCACGCATGTCAGTGACGACGCGGAGTCCTGGGAGAAAGTGGTGCGAAAGCTGCGTGCGGGCATGATGCCGCCGCCGGGAAAGAAGCGCCCGTCGCGCGCGGATGCCGAAGCGATCGTGTCGGTGCTGGAAACGCGTCTGGACGATGAGGCAAGGAAAGTAAGCGGCGATACACCCGCGGGACGTGTGCTGGGCGTGGGGCTGCCAGGGCCCGCGCCGGCTCTGCATCGGCTCAACCGCACCGAATACGCGAATGCCATCCGGGACCTGTTCGGCATGCCGATGGATGTGTCGGCCATGCTGCCGCCCGACGATGCCAGCAACGGCTTCGACAACGTCGCCTCCGGTCTTGGAATCTCGCCGGCGCTCATCCAGGGCTACACGTCCGCGGCGATGAAGCTGAGCCGCGCCGCCGTGGGGGACATCACAACCACGCAGACCACCGCGATCTATCAGGCGCCCGAGAAACTTGCGCAGGATCAGCACCTCGAAGGCTTGCCGCTCGGCTCGCGCGGTGGCATGCGCATCGAGCACGACTTCCCGCTGGATGCGGAATACCACTTCAGCGTTCGTGGCAATTTCAGGCTGCAGCAGAACGCCGGGCTGGAGATGGACGTCGCCCTGGACGGGCAACGTGTGCAGGTGGAAAACCTGCGCGACTTTCGCCTGCGCGTCACGGCCGGGCGTCATGTGCTCACCGCGACCCTTTTTGAGACCCTCCGTTCCACCGGCGTCAACGATATCTATTCGGTGTACAAGTCGGATGCCGGGCTCGACCGGGTGGAGATCACCGGGCCTTTCAACGCGACGGGCGTCGGCGATACCGAGAGCCGGCGGCGCATCTTCACGTGCCGCCCGCAATCGAAGGCGGAGGAGCGGCCCTGTGCCGAGAAGATTCTGGTGAATGTTGCGAGCCGCGCCTTCCGCGCGCCACAACGAACCGAAGACCTCGCGGATATCCTGCGCTTTTACGAGCGCGGGCAAACCGAGGGCGGCTTCGAAGCGGGCATTCAGCAGGGCTTGTCGCGAGTGCTGATCGATCCCCGTTTCCTGTTCCGGTTCGAGGCGGAGCCGGGCAGTGCCGCTCCCGGCACGCCCTTTCGCATCAGCGATCTGGAGCTAGCGTCGCGGCTCTCGTTCTTTCTCTGGAGCAGCATCCCCGACGCGCAGCTGATCGACCTCGCGGTGAGGCAGGAACTGCATCGCC